>JAJRXF010000094.1 GCA_024276425.1 Actinomycetes bacterium
AGGTGTGTGTTCGCATCATGACGGGAAGAACTCCTTGACCCTGCTAACTAGTTCAGTACGTTCAACGACAAATTGGGGGCGGTCGTCAAGGGGTCGCAAACTAGCTGTACCGGCAGCAACCTCATCGGGACCCACAATGACAGCCAACGAAGCACGAGAGCGATTGGCAGCCTTCATCTGGGCCTTCATCGAACGGTGATCGACCGCCCGGTCCACCCTCAAACCGGCCGAGCGAAGTTCTTCGGCGATTTTCAGCCCCTCGAGGCCCCCGGTTGTCGAAACAACAAAAATCTGGGTGCGGGTATCTGGGGCAGCAAAAACGCCCTCACTATCACAAGCCAGCACGGTACGGTCCACTCCAAGGGCAAAACCGACTCCGGGCTCGTCTGGGCCTCCCATGTCGGCCACCAGCCCGTCATAGCGGCCGCCGCCACCGACCGCGTTCTGGGCCGCATCGAGACTCGAACTCAAGAACTCAAAGGTCGTTCTGGTGTAGTAGTCCAGCCCCCGAACCAGCCTGGGGTTCAACTCATAGGCCACGCCAAGCGCCTCAAGTCCGGCTTGAACCCGCTCGAAGGCCAAACCGGCACCCGACGAGAGATAGTCCGTGATCCGAGGGGCGGACTCGATAAGCGGTTGATCATCTGGACGTTTGGAGTCAAGAACGCGAAGGGGGTTCAGGCTGAGTGTCTCACGGCTCTTTTGGCTCAACGCATCCAAATTCTGCCCAAAGTAGTCTCGCAGAGCCTCCAGGAACGCTGGCCGGTCGGCCTTATCGCCCAGGGTATTCAATACCAGGGTGATGTCTTTGAGCCCTAGACGCTGGTAGAACCGTGCGGCGAGAACAATGAGTTCGGTGTCAAGATCGGGGTCATGGCTGCCAATCGCTTCGGCTCCGACCTGCTCGAACTGGCGATAGCGGCCTTTTTGTGGCCGTTCCTGGCGAAATGCTGGTCCGGCGTACCAACTTTTCCACGGCAGAAGAGGACGATGCTGGACGAAGGCCCGGCAAACCGACGCGGTGAACTCAGGCCTCAGAGCCTGCTTGCGCCCACCCATGTCCTCAAAGGCGTAGAGTTCCTTCGTGACCACGTCGGTCGCCTCACCCAGTCGTGTGAACACGCCAATCTCTTCGAATATTGGCGGAACAATCTGGCTGAATCCTGACCTGGCAGCCTCATCGGCAAACACACCAACCAGGGCACGAAACCGATCGGTGTCGGGAGGGAGCAGATCCCGAGTACCGGGCAGAGTCTGGAAAGTTGGGCGTGCCATGCCGCCAGAGGTTATCTGTTGGTGAGGGCCCAGGGCGTGATTATTTTCCGGGTTAACCCGAAACCCAGCAAGCTTCGATTGAACGATCAGCCACCTCGTCCTGGCAGCACCCGATAGGCATCATAGACACCGTCGATTTCGTGCAACGCCCGCAATAACGAACCGAGGTGGGAGGGATCCGCAATTTCGAAATCGAAACGCAACCGAGCGATACGGTCCGATGCTGTGGCCGATGAGGCGGCAACAATGTTGATGTGGTGTTCGGAGAACAGGACGGACACATCGGACAAAAGGTGATGGCGGTCATAGGCCTTGACTTCAATGGAAGCCACAAAGTTGTCATTCGCAATACCTTCGGCATCCCACTCGACATCGATGAGACGGTCATTCTGATTGGCGGCCAACGACACCGCGTTAGCACAGTCCGAACGGTGGACGGAGACCCCTCGCCCTCGAGTGACGAAACCAATGATCTCATCACCGGGAACGGGAGTGCAGCATCGTGACAACCGAACAAGTACGTCGTCCAGCCCCTCAACATGGACACCGGCGCGGCCAGGTTTGCGCCTCCGGGTGCGCCGAGCAGTGACCGGTAACGACTCCTCGGTTCGACCCTGGCTTCCTTCCAATTCTCGGGCCACCCTGGTGGCAATGGACTTGCCAGAAACATGGTGTTCACCAAGGGCGGCATAAAGCGCATTGATATCCACATAGTTGAGTCGTTCTGCCACTGTTTGGATGATGTCCGACGCTGCGATCTTTTGAACTGGCAGACCCTCGCGGCGCATGGCGTTCTGCAATTCCTCCTGACCGTTAACGATGGCATCCTCCCGCCGTTCTCGGGAAAACCATTGTTTGATCCTGCTGGCCGCTCTCGGTGATCGAACGAAGGTCAGCCAGTCCTGCGAGGGTCCAGCCTCTTCGGCCTTCGAGGTGAAGATTTCGACGGTTTGGCCCGATTCCAAAGGATCGGACAATGCGACCAACCGACCATCAACCTTGGCACCAACACATCGGTGACCAATATCGGTGTGGATCGAATAGGCGAAGTCTACCGGGGTTGAGCCTGCAGGCAAGGTACAGACCTCACCCTGGGGGGTGAAGACAAACGTTTCCTCCTGATCGAGGTCGATCTTGAGGTTGGCCATATAGAGACTGGGGTCAGAGGTTTCTTGTTCCCAGTCGATGATTCTGCGCAGCCACGGCAGATCAACGGCTGCTCGTTCACCCTCTGGCCCACTTTCTTTGTATAGAAAATGAGAGGCCACGCCAAATTCGGCCCGGGCGTGCATGTCCTTGGTACGAATCTGGACCTCGATGGGTTTGCCCTGAGGGCCAATGACGGTGGTATGCAGGGACTGATACAGGTTGAACTTTGGCATGGCCACGTAATCTTTGAAGCGCCCTTGTACCGGCTTCCAGGTGGCATGGATCGAACCGAGGGCGGCATAGCAATCTCGAACCGAGTCGACAATTACCCGGATGCCCATCAGGTCATGGATCTCGTTGAACTCCTTTCCCTTGAGCACCATCTTCTCGTAGATGGAATACAGGTGCTTCTCGCGGCCGGTAATTTCCGCTTCGATATTGAGCTCTCTCAATCGGAAGCGAACATCTTCCAATACTTGGGTGAGGTAAATGGCCCGTTCAGGGGCACGCACAGTCACCATCTGATCGATGGTGGCGTAACGCTTGGGGTGCAGAGCAGCAAAACTCAGGTCTTCTAGCTGGGTCTTTATCTCCTGGATCCCAAGGCGGTGGGCCAGTGGTGCATACACATCCAGCGTCTCTTTGGCCGTTCGCTCTTGCTTCCATGCCGGCAATGCCGCAATGGTTCGCAGGTTGTGTAGTCGATCACACAGTTTGATCAGCAGAACCCGAAGATCCTTGGACATGGCTACAAGCATTTTCCGAAATGTCGCGGCTTGTTGGGCTTGTTTTGAGTCGAACCGCAAACGGTCCAGCTTGGTAACACCATCAACAATGGCGGCCACGTCTCCGCCGAACTCCCGTTCCAGGTCAATGAGGGTGACGCCGGTGTCCTCGACCGCATCGTGGAGCAGAGCCGCAGCAATTGTGACTTCGTCTAGTCCAAGTTCGGCCACAATCCTGGCTACGGCCAGAGGATGCACGATGTAGGGCTCGCCCGACTTACGTCGCTGCGGAGCATGGGCTTCGGCCGACATGGCGTAGGCCCGTCGCACAAGATCAACCTGCTCAGCTCGACGGGGGCCCTCAAACCGAGAGACGAGCCCCATGATTTCCTCCTCCACCGGTTCGCCATCACGAAGCCAGGGCAAAAGGCGGATAGCTGTTGGCATCAGTCGCTCACCTTCCATAGCGAGGTAACCAAATAGTCAGAAAGAATCTTCCGGCCTCCAAGACTTGGAATTTCCATAATGGCCCGGATGGAATCGACGCTCCCTCCCGCTTGTTCCACCAGTTTCGCCGCCGCCAGGGCGGTGCCTCCTGTGGCGATCACATCGTCGACAATGACTACCCTTTCACCCGGTCGGATTGCCCCGACCTGTATTTCTAGACTGTCCGAACCATACTCAAGTTCATAGGAGACACTAAGGACTTGACCGGGCAGCTTTCCTGGTTTGCGTGCGGTGACAAAGCCAACTCCCAGACGTTGGGCCGTTATTACCCCGGCAAGAAAGCCGCGCGCTTCCATGCCAACTACCACATCGATGCGTTCCAGGCCCTGCGCCAAAGCGACAGCACAACGTGAGGTAGCAGAAGACGACCGCCAAAGGGGGGACAAATCTTGGAAAACGATGCCGGGTTTGGGAAAGTCAGGTATCTCATTGACCGACGCAAGTAACCAGTCAGGAGCGTTCATGGTGCCCGAGGTTACTCCAGGCTTCAGGCCGACCGGTTGAGCGCTTGGCCGGGGATTCTTAGCTCTTGGCCTTCGCCTTCAGTTCCCGAGCACGTCGCTTCTCGCGAATGTTGGCTTCAGCAATCTCTTCCGGCTCACGCTCCTTCAGCCACGCCAACACCGGAGCGGCCAAGAAGAGAGACGAATAGGTGCCAAGGATGAGTCCGATGAAGAGGGCAACGGAGAAATCTCGCAGGGTGGCACCGCCAAGAAAAAACCCACCGATCACGAGCATCGAGAATACCGGGAGCACCGTCGTAATCGTGGTGTTGATCGAGCGCATGAGCACCTGGTTCATTGAACGATTCACCAGCGCGGTATAGCCCCGACTTCGGGAACCTCGCTCCAATTCGTTTTCGAGCACCTTGTCGTAGACCACCACGGTGTCATAGAGCGAATAGCCCATGATTGTTAGCAACGCGATGACCGTTGCCGGGCTCACCTCGAAACGAAACGCAGCGTACACCCCGGCCGTGAGCAACAGATCGTGGGTCACAGCAATCAGTGCTCCTAGGGCCATGCGCCATTCCAGCGTCCAGGCCAAATAGGCGGCAACCACCACGAAGAAGACCACCAAAGCCCGCTCAGCTTTGCCGGTTATCTGGCTGCCCCAAGTTGGCCCGACGGTGTTGATCGAAACGACATCAGCGCTGACTCCACCGAGTTCGGCCAGTTCGTCAATGAGCTTCCCGCTATCGCCGAGCACCGCTGACCCAGTATGGACCCTTACAAAGGTGTCTCCCTCAGCATTTTCGACGATTTGCACTCGGGCATCCGGCACGGAGATGGCCGCCCGAGCCTCGGCCACCGATACCTCCGCACCGATGGGTGCCTCGAAAATTCCTCCACCTTCGAAATCGATGCTCTTGTTTAATCCGACAACCAACAGAAGTATCACCGCGAGTGCGGTCATCGTGGCTGAAAGGGGAACAGTTTTGGCCCAGATCGGAAGGAAGTCGACTTTGGATTTGCTTCGATATAGGTCGGATCGCAGGTTCATGACTTACCTCGCACAGGCATGCCAAGGCGAGCGGGATTGCTCTTGATCGATTCTCGGGATGCAATCCAGGCCAACGCCGGACGCATGAACCAATAGGCCACCAGGAGATCGAGGAGGGTGGCAAGGCCGAGGTAAAGAGCGAAGCCTCGAACTGCACCCACGGTCAGCAGGTACAGCAGGCCAGCGGCAATAAGGCTGACCATGTCGGCCTTGACGATGGTGCCAATGGCACTCTGGTAGGCCCGCTCAATCGATGTGCTGACACGTTTCCCCGAGGCAACGGCGTCCTTGACGTTCTCAAAGTAGACAATGTTGGAGTCCGCAGAAACGCCAATAGAAACAATGAGTCCCACCACCCCTGACAGGGTGATGGCAAGGCCTTTGGATTGGCCAAGCCAAGCAATGATTGTCCACAGCAACAGACCAGAAATGACGAGTCCACTGATCGCCACTGTTCCCGCCCACCGGTAGTAGGCCATAATATAGACGCCGACCAGGACCAGTCCGACAATGCCTGCGATGATGCCTGAGCGAAGCACATCATCGCCAATGGCGGCTGAAACTGTCCGAGTTTGTTGCGGAGTCAATTCGACAGGTAGGGCACCATAGCTCAACGCCAAAGCCAGATTCTTCGCCTCGTCCTCGGTGAAGGTTCCCGAGATGACAACATTATCGCGGCTGAAAGAAGGGGCGTTGATGGTTGGAGCCGAGATTACCTGATGATCCAGAACGATAGCTAGTGCTCCGCGACCAGATGTTCCCTGCGCAGGGCAAATCTCACTATTGTTTCCCTGGAAAGGCTGGGCGCAAATGGCGGCAATGGCGTTGAACGCATCGATGCCGTCGGGGCCCGCCCGAAAGGTCGGGTTTACGGTCCAAATGTTGCCGTTGAAGCCCGGGTCGGCTGATTCCAGAGCGTCCCCCTTCAGCAGGGTTGGACCAAGGCAGTAGATTCCCCCGGTGGTGGAATCTTCCAACACAACATAGCTGTCAGCCAAATCGTCCTCCGGCTCGAACGGCTCCGCCGATGAACAGGCCTCATAGGCGGCGATCTGAGAAGGCGTCAAGGGGATTTCGTCCGGCTGAGGGACTGGGTTGGTCGACTCGGCCGAATCTGCAACAGAGGTGTCGCTCGACCCAACCGGGGTTGTGGTAGTTGTGGATGAGCCATCGTTCTGACGGCCGCGGATGGGCCGGAGCGAGCCTTCTTCATCCCCGACCTGGCTCGTGCTACTACTACCATTTTCATCAGCCGCAGGAAGCGATGTTTCAGGAACCGGAGTCCCAGAATCGGCCGGCGACGGGAACGCGCCGTCGGCTCCATCTGCCCCATCAAAGGCCAAGAAATTCATGCGGTCCGGACCAAGAATTACTGGACGAAACCGCAGTTCCGCCGTCTGTCCGACAAGGGCCAGTGCGCGCTGTTGTTCCTCCACCCCGGGCAAGTCAACCACAATATTGTCACCCTGCCGAGAGATCTCCGGCTCGGCCACACCGAGTCCATCGACACGACTACGAATGATTTCGACCGTCTGGTCAAGGGTTTGGGCCGAAACCTTCTCGGTTGGCTGGAGGACCACGGAAACCCCGCCCTGCAGGTCAAGGCCAAGGAGTGGCTCATTACCAACGGCGATGGTGTAAATCATTCCGGAAACCGCAAGGAGAACCAGAAAGATGGCGGAAGTCAGACGGTTACGCACAACTAGCCTTCGTCCTCTTCATCCTTTTCTTCTTTGATGCTCTCCTCGCCTGGGGGCATCACGCGGCCAGCGACCGAGGCGCGATCAACCTTGAGTTCGACATCCTCCGCTATCTCGACCCACAGCACCGACTCATCAATGGCCGACACAAAACCGTAGATTCCCGACGACAGCAGAATCTCATCACCTTCTTCCAACGCGGCCAGCATGGCCGCCTGCTTCTTCTGTTGTCGCTGCTTGGGTACAACAAAAACTGCGTACATAACAGCGAAGATGACGGCATACAGCAACACAACTTCCACCGGAAACCTCCAACCGTGGCACGCTAGCGCTCAAACCACCCGAAGTGGTGCCACCGCTAACCCCAGACTGCGAGAATTTCCGAACGGAGATCAGAAAACGTCCCGGTCAGGATGGCCTTGCGCATCCTGCTGGTGAGATCCGCCAGCCAGGCCAGATTGTGGAGGGTAATAATCCTGCCCGCCGTTGGCTCGTTGGTAACCAAGAGGTGGCGGACATAAGCCCGGGAGAACCGAGATGAAAGTGGGTGGCTGAAGTTGGGGTCGATCGGACCCTCATCATCGCGAAATCGAAGGTTCTTGAGGTTGAGTCGTCCAACCGAGGTCAGAGCCGTGCCATGCCTCGCCAGCCTGGTCGGAAGCACGCAGTCAAACATATCTACCCCCTGGTTTACCGCCTCGATGAGGCCGACCGGATCACCAAGACCCATGAAGTAACGAGGCTTATCCACGGGCAAAAGCTCGGTGGCCGCCGACAAGGCCGGGATCATCTCCGAGCGCGACTCGCCCACCGACAATCCACCAATGGCATAGCCATCGAACCCGATCTCCATGGTCCTCAGGGCCGACATCCTCCGCAACTCAACGTCGACTCCACCCTGCACAATCCCGAATTGGGCCTGATCGGATCGGGTATGGGCTGCTTTGGATCGCTCAGCCCAGCGGATCGTCCGCTCGACCGCATCGATCTGAACCTGCTTGGGTGAGGGCAATGGCGGGCAGACATCGAGCACCATGGCGATATCTGCCCCAAGTTGCTCCTGCACCCTTACCGAACGCTCGGGTGAAAGCTCAACATAGGCCCCGTCATAAACCGAGCGGAAGGTGGCACATTCCTCGGTGAGGTTGGGCTCCAGGCTGAAGATCTGGTAGCCGCCAGAGTCGGTCAGCATGTGGCCAGACCAGTCCATGAACTGGTGGAGTCCTCCCATCTTCTCAATCAGGTCGGCACCAGGCCGTTCCATAAGGTGATAGGTGTTCCCCAGAATAATCGGTGGAGGACCAAGCCGTTCCAAGTCGCCAGTGTCGAGAGTCTTGACTGCTGCCCTGGTCCCAACCGGCATGAACACCGGTGTCTCAATTTCACCACGCGGAGTGAGGATTCGACCGGCCCTGGCTGGGCCGTCGCACCTTTCAACCTCGATTCGAAATCTGGATGCCTCGCTCACAATGCGGCCCCGTTTGCTTGTTCTGGTGCGTTCCGTTTGTCTGGGTTCCTCTCAAGCAACATTGCGTCGCCAAAACTTAAGAACCGATAGCCCTCATTCTGAGCCTCGGCATAGAGATCTCGCCATACTGGGCCGACGAAGGCGTCGACCAGGACCAGCAGAGACGACCGGGGAACATGGAAGTTTGTCAGGAGGCAATCGACAACCTTCCAGTCGAACCCATGATGAATAAACAAATCGGTTCGTCCTGAAAGAGCCGAGGTCCCCTCGCTCCCAATACGAGCAGCCACCGACTCCAACGTTCGAACCGTCGTTGTGCCAACTGCTATGACCCGCCGACCGTCAATCTTGGCCGCCTCAATCTGGTTCCACGCGGCTTCAGACACCGCAAAGGCCTCGGTGTGCATCAGGTGATCCTGAACAATCTCAGCCGAAATGGGCCGAAAGGTGCCAAGGCCTACCCGCAAATCGACCCAGGCAATTTGGATTCCACGTTCAGCCATGGCCTCCAAAACACGATCCGTCAGGTGCAACCCGGCAGTTGGAGCGGCAACCGAGCCAGGTTCAGCGGCGTAGACCGTTTGATACCGATCCATATCGAGGAGCGGCTCCGTAATGTAGGGAGGCAGGGGAATTTCACCACAGCGCTCCAGAAGGTCATCTGCCAGGAGACGTACCACCCGGCGGCCATCAGCCAGCGAATCAACAATGTCGAGAACTGGCTCGCCTTGGAATTCGAGCCGAGTGCCAACCCGCAGACGCTTACCTGGCTTCACCAATGCCTGCCACTCTCGGTGCTTGCCCGTCGGTTCCAACAAGAGCACCTCGACCGCTCCTCCGGTTGGTTTATGTAGATGAAATCGGGCTGCTATCACCTTGGTGTTGTTCAGGACCAACAGGTCACCGGGTTGTAAAATGTCCGGCAGGTCTCGGACATGACGATGCTCACAAGCGGCACCTCGATGATGGACCAAAAGACGGGCTGAGTCTCGAGGCTCGGCCGGAATCTGACCAATACTCGACTGGGGCAGATCGAAGTCAAAATCCGAGGTTGCAGTCACTCCGGCAATCTATTGGCCAAAGACCTGCATGGGACTCTGTCAGCTACACAGGGGGCCTCTGGGTCATTTGTAAAGGGGGGCCTCTGGAGGAGGACCCAGCGTGCCATCTGGCGGTTGGAGACCAAGGTGCTGCCATGCGGCGGCGGTCGCCATCCGTCCCCGAGATGTCCGCAGAAGAAGCCCCTGCTGAATAAGGAACGGTTCGACCACGTCCTCAACGGTCTCGGTGGGCTCGGCCACCGAGATCGCCAGGGTTGAGAGCCCAACCGGGCCACCACGGAAATGTACACACAAGTTTTCTAACAAGGTGCGGTCCACCTTGTCCAAGCCCCGCTCGTCGATCCCAAATAGAGCCAAGCCGTCGGCGGCCGCCTCATGGTCGATAACACCATTTCCCCGGACCTCGGCGTAGTCCTGGACCCGCTTGAGCAGCCGGTTAGCAATTCTGGGTGTTCCTCGACCGCGCCGAGCAATCTCCCAGGCCCCACCCTCATCGATTTCGACCCCAAGGATTTTGGCTGTTCGATGCACAATCACTTCGAGATCTTCCGGAGCGTAAAACTCTAACCGGAAGCTGAAACCAAAGCGATCCCGTAGCGGCCCGGTAATCAACCCCGTTCGGGTTGTTGCCCCCACCAAGGTGAAGGGCTCCAACTCGAAGCGAATGGAGCGGGCGGCCGGGCCCTTACCAAGCATCACGTCAATCTGACGGTCTTCCATTGCCGGGTACAACACCTCTTCCACCATCCGAGGTAGCCGGTGAATCTCATCAATGAACAAAACGTCGCCGCCCTCAACCTTGGTGAGGATTGAGGCCAGGTCTCCGGCCCGTTCAATGGCCGGGCCGGAAGTCAAATGCAGATGTGATCCCAATTCGGTGGCCACGATCCCCGCCAGTGTTGTCTTTCCCAGCCCAGGAGGGCCAGCAAAGAGCAAATGGTCAGCGGCCTGGTTCCGCTTGCGAGCAGCCTCCAAAATGATCCCTAGTCGGTCCTTCAATTGCTGCTGTCCAATAAAGTCAGCCAGTGATCTGGGCCGCAATCCGCCCTCATCTGCTACCCCGCCGAACTGTTCCTCTACTCGCTGTTCGGGCTCAACCCATTCGTCTCTTGGCATCGGTTAGGCCCCCGCCAGAACGCGGAGAGTCATCTTGAGAAGATCACCGGGGTCGGCTCCCTCGACCCTGTCAGCGTCCACGCCAGCCAACGCCTTGCGAATCTCCTCCGGACCGTACCCCAGACTGACCAACGCCTCTCGAACATCGGACAGCGCGCTGGGTGCCAAAACCCTGTCCTCACTGCCATGAACGTCACTGCTGCCAGAACCATCGAGTACCGGAAGGACCAGAACTGACTTGAGATCGACTAGCAGCCGTTGGGCGGTTTTCTTGCCTACCCCCGGCACCGCGCACAGGGCATCAACATCGTCATCGGCCAAGACCTGGGCCAACCGTGGAGGCGAATAGGTACCCAACACAGCCAAAGCCAGCGCCGGTCCGACCTTGTGGGCAGTGAGGAGACCCTCAAATGCGTCGCGCTCATCCCGGGTAGCAAAACCAAAAAGCTTTTGGTCAGCTTCCCAAAAGTGATGGTGTACATAGAGGAAGGCATCCCCACCGGCGGATAGCGCAGACAGGGTTGCGGCGGTAACCGTGAGTCGGTACCCGACACCTTGTACTTCCAGAAGAACTTGAGCGCTGGACTTGTCTGATGGACCATCTCGATCAATCACCGAACCTCGGAGCGAGCCGATCATCGTGGGCCACCTCGGAGAGAGGCCCTGGCTGGGCGACGTAGGGCGGTGGCCAATCGGCCGCTGGGATCATGAGCCAGGTGGCACAAGGCGACGGCCCCGGCATCAGCGGCGTCGGCTGGCTTCGGAGCAGCGGAAAGTCCAAGAAGCTGTTGCACCATCATCATCATCTGTTTCTTGTCGGCCCGACCATTTCCAGCCACGGCGGCTTTGATTTGGGAGGGAGAGTACTCAACAACATGGGCCCCACGGGCCGATGCCTCCGCCATAGCAATTCCCGAGACATGAGCAACCGGAATTGCAGTATTGACGTTGTTCTGAAAGAAGATTTTCTCGATCGCCAAGACCTGAGGATCGAACTCATCCATGAGTTCGATGAGTTCGTAGTGGATCTCGGCCAGGCGAGGGGCAAGATCTTGGCCAGCATCTGTTCGGATTACTCCAATGGCATAGACCTTACCTCCCCCGCGACGGCCGGGTTCGATAACGGCGTAGCCACATCGGGTGAGTCCTGGGTCGATTCCGAGTACGAACACCTGTACGACGCTAGCGCCTCCACCGCTCCACTTTGTGAATGTTCGTCCGATAACGGATAGATGACCCTCAAACCACCCGATCCGATTCTGAGGCCCTTCCATGGGGATGACCCTGTCAAGCAGCGCCCTATCGGTGAACTTGTGGTCAATGTGGTCGGTGTGAGTCGATGGTTTGGCGACGTCCAGGCCCTGACGAACCTCACTCTGGAAGTGCCAAAGGGGAAAGTTACCGTTCTGCTCGGGCCCAATGGGGCAGGAAAGACCACCGCCATCCGTGTCATTACCGGAGCGCTGGCAGCGAATGAGGGCCACACCGAGGTGTTTGGCCTGAACCCCGCCACCGCCGATGGCGAAGAGGTCCGATCACGATGTGGGGTTGTCTCAGCCAAACCATCTCTCTATGACCGACTCTCGGGCTTTGACAACCTTCGTTACGCCGCTGAGTTATACGAGTTGGGACGGGGCGCCAAGGCCGACGAGCGAATCCGAGAGGCCGCGGCCATGTTCGCCATTGATGCCTCCCTGGATCTGCAGGTGGGTGGCTACTCGACCGGTATGAAGACCCGATTGGCTCTCGCCAGAGCCGTGCTCCACAAGCCAGATCTACTCTTGCTGGACGAACCAACCTCAGGCCTCGATCCCGAGTCTGGTGCCGCAGTTCTGGAACTCATCCAGGCCATGGCTGCGGATGGCCGAACGGTGCTCATGTGCACTCACTTGCTCATGGAGGCCGAAGGTTTGGCCGACCATATCGTGGTCATGGAACACGGAACCAGCCTCCTGTCTGGAGCGCCCGACCAACTGGCCTCACGCTATTGGCCCTCCCCCATTGTGTCCTTGAGTACCGAGCGCGGGGATGACTTGGATGCTGTCGCCAACCATGAGGGAGTTCTCAGCTTCTCCCGGTCTAGGACCACCGCGAGACTAGAACTCGACACCATCGACCGGGTTCCGGAGCTGGTTTCCAGACTGAGTAGCGCGGGAGCCAGGGTGACCACGGTTGCTCCATTTCAACCAACCCTGGAAGATCTCTACTTTGCCGTCCGCCGCCACAATGGTGCCGCCGATGACGAAAAAATCGAAACAACGCCAGACATGAAAGCCACCTCCTTCGCAGCTGGGACGTCCCGATGACCACAATCACCGCCAAGAACCAGGCTCACGATGCCTCCGGAGGGCACCCACCCATGAACTGGGCCCGGATGTTCACCGTCGCCCGAACCGACCTCAAGCAGCTGGCGCAATCTCGAGATTTCTGGCTGCCAATGTCCATCCTTGGGGGCTTCTTCTTTGTCATCGTCCCGGCGATCTTGTTGCTAACGATCACCAAAATTGGTGACGTCGAGGTGGTTTCCCGGATGTCACAAACCCTTGAGGTCCTACCTCAGTCGGCTCAAGAACAGCTTCGAGGCAATTCGCCTGAGGGGCAAACCGGCTACGCATTGGCCGTGTTCCTCTTCGCCCCGATGGCCGTTGTGGTCCCACTTACAATCTCCACTGCGGTGGGTGCAGCCACCATTGTTGGCGAACGGGAAAAGGGGACCGGTGAGTTCCTGGCTCACTCACCTGCTGGTACCCGTGAGATCTACCTTGGCAAACTCATTGCCAGCCTGATCCCAGGCTATCTCACCACCATTGTCGGCTTTGGCGCCTATTCGGTCATTGTGAACCTCACGGTTGGCCCTGAGGTCGGTGGCTGGTTCTTTCCGACAGCTCAGTGGTGGATCATGATCTTGTGGGTCTTGCCTCCGTTCCTGGCCATCTGTCTTTCACTGGTTCTTCGACTTTCGGCCAAGGTCCGCTCTACTGCAGCCGCCCAACAGGCCTCGGGACTAGTGAGCCTGCCCTTGATCATGATCGCCTATAGCCAATCGACTGGCGTCTTGTTCGGGGCGGGCAAGATGGGTATTTATGTGGGTGCGATCGCCTGGGTAGTCGCCCTAGTAAGCCTGCACCGCGGGGTTCGCTCGGTCACTCGCTCGCGGCTGCTTGGCGTCGCCGCTGGCATCTAGTAACCGGTAGCTCAAGGGCACGAGGGCCGACGCTCCCCTGACCAACTAACCCAAAGTTATTCGGCGGCCAAGAGGCTGGCGAGCGATTCGGAGATGTCGATGTTGGAATAGATGTCCTGGACGTCGTCATGATCGTCTAAGGCATCGACAAGCCCCAACACCGAGTTGGCGGTCCCAACATCGTCAACCGGCACCGTGTTGGAGGGCATCATGGTTGAGTCGGATTCGATCACTTCTAGACCCGCCTCCCCCAGAGCGGCAGCCAGCCCGACGACATCGGTTGGCTCGCAACTGAGCTGCCAGTGCTCGCCAAAGTCTTCGACATCTTCTGCTCCCGCGTCCAGGCCAACCATCATGACATCGTCCTCGTCGGCGGCCTTGGAGACCTTCACGATCCCCTTTCGCTCGAATTGCCAGGCCACGGCTCCTGGTTCGGCCAGCGATCCACCATTTTTTGACAACAGCGACCGGATCTCTGAACCAGAACGGTTGCGATTGTCGGTCAAAACGTCAATGAGTAGGGCGACACCGCCAGGGGCATAGCCCTCATAAGTAACGGGCTCGTAGTTGACACCCTCAAGTTCTCCAGTGCCCCGTTTGACCGCTCGCTCGATGGTGTCAAGAGGGACTGAGGCCGAACGGGCCTTCTGAAACATGGTTCGCAGGGTCGGGTTGGTCTCAACATCGCCCCCGCCGGTGCGCGCTGCCACCTCGACTTGCTTGATTAGCTTGGCGAAAAGCTTGCCTCGCTTGGCGTCGGTTGCGCCCTTCTTGTGCTTGATTGTGGCCCATTTAGAGTGTCCCGACATGGCGTCTCACTGTAACCAGACCCGGATGCCGATGCAGCCCGGTATGAGTTGCTGGCACGGAGTCTTGGCCCACCATGGTCCAACTAGTTCGATCTAGCTAGTTCGGACGAGTTCGAGAAACAGCCGATGGATTTGGAGATCAGTGGTGAGTTCAGGGTGGAAGGCCGAGGCCATGATCGAGCCGGACTGAACTAGGACAGCAGAGCCAGCGATTGAGGCTAGAATCTCTACCGAGGGTCCGACCGCCTCAACCTTTGGGGCCCGAATGAACACAGCGCGGTAGGGGTCCTCAACGCCCCGAACGCGAAGATCGGCCTCGAATGAGTCAAGTTGGCGGCCATAACCATTGCGTCGAACCGTCGCGTCGATGACCCCAAACGAAGACTGATCTTCCCGACCATCGAGGACTTTGGTAGCTAGTAGGATCAGCCCCGCGCAGGTGCCAAAGGCAGCCATACCATCAGCTAGGCGCTCCGCTATTGGGTGACGCAACTGGTTGAGGTCGAGCAGCTTGGAGATGGTTGTTGACTCACCCCCTGGGATGACCAAGGCATCGACTAGCCACAACTGTGCTGGGGTTCGGACCTCGATCACCTTGAGCGAGGCGTCGCACTGCTCCAGCATCGAGACGTGTTTGGCGAAGGCCCCCTGCAGGGCCAGAACCCCGATCGTGGATGGATCGGCCAACGCGAGCTACCAGCCGCGTTCAGCGAACTTGACGGTGTCATCCATCCCGATTCCCGTCATCGGTGCACCAAGTCCCCGAGAAACCCGAGCCAATACCTCCGGGTCGTCGAAGTTGGTGGTCGCCTCCACAATGGCCCGAGCCCTCGGAGCCGGATCATTGCTCTTAAAGATACCCGAGCCAACAAACACCGATTCAGCACCAAGTTGCATGGCCAAGGCGGCATCGGCCGGGGTAGCGATACCGCCCGCGCAAAACAGTGGCACTGGCAACTTCGCAGTTTGGGCGATCTCCTGGACCAGGGGAAGGGGGGCTCCAAGACGCTTGGCCCACTCGAACAATTCGGCACTATCGGCCTGGGTGATCTTACGAATATCGCCAGTGATCGAGCGAAGATGTCGGACAGCCTCAATGATGTTGCCCGTCCCGGCCTCACCCTTTGATCGAATCATGCATGCGCCCTCCGCTATTCGACGCAGGGCCTCTCCAAGGTTGGTTGCACCACACACAAAGGGAACATCAAAGGCGAACTTGTCAACGTGGTGAGATTCATCGGCCGGAGAAAGTACCTCGGACTCATCCACATAGTCGACGCCGAGATACTGCAAGATTTGGGCCTCCACGAAATGGCCGATGCGAATCTTGGCCATCACCGGGATGGTACAGACCTCCTGGATGCCCGTGATCATTTCTGGGTCAGACATTCGCGAAATCCCGCCATCTCGGCGGATATCAGCCGGTACGCGCTCCAAGGCCATTACCGCCACCGCTCCGGCGTCTTCAGCAATCTTGGCTTGGTCGGGATTGACCACATCCATGATGACGCCACCCTTGAGCATTTCGGCCAAGCCGCGCTTGACCCGAACGGTTGCAGTTTCGTTCTGTACGATTTCTCTTTCTGCCATGGCGGGCGAGTCTAGAAGTGGCCTGAAACGACCACGGCAAAAACAGGCCAATTTCTCCAACGAAGGAAACCTTAACCCAGAACAGCAATCGCCCCCTCATCACCCGCTATCACCTTCATCACCCGCTATCACCTTCGGAGTGGTTTCGACTATGACTCCGGCAGCTTCGTTGCTCCTCCATCGGGCAAAAGCACCCAGGTTCGACCAGGGGTTAAGGTAATCAGATCGCCATTCTCGTCAGTAAGGATCGGCTTTTCATCGGCGGCATCGCGAGTCCATGTTCCGGCGATGACACGCCCAAGTGTCAGAACATAAACCTTTCCCGATCCAACGGTTTGAACCTCGGGTGAGATGGGATCTGCGGGGCTGACCGTGTAGATCGTTTCCATTATCACAACGTTTTCCGGCGCTAGCTGATCGCCAGTGATCGTGGTGTGCGGCCGACCGTCTTGGGTCCGAAGCCACCCCTGGCGTCCCTCGTCCCAGGTGTGGGTAACCACTGGACTGCCCTTGTAGGCAATGGTAATCGGTCCCTCATAGAGCAGCGCCGTATCCGGAAGTTCCTCGCCCGGACTTCGGTAGGTGAACCAGGCGGTGGGGGGCTCATTAGATTCCGCTAGGGCAAACAGGTCGGCGGTATTCACATAGAGATTATGGGGTGCGGGACGCGAGCTATCTCGAAAGTATTCAGTCCGGCTCAGAGCAGTCACCGCCTGAATGGGAAGGCTGCGAAGCCCATTGGCCACATAGTCGTTGCCGCCCGAGGAGGCGTAGAGCGGATTGTCCATGCCCCGAAGAATGTCAAAGTCTGATGTTCGGCTAGATCGAACCGGGCCAACGGGAGCTGGGGTCCTCGAATGGAAGGCCGCCGCAAACCTTGTGACACCCTCGGCCCTCATCTCAAACACGATGTCTGCCTGATCCAGGCCAGTTTGGGGACGGGCATTTGGATGATTGTCAATCTTCACAACCAGGGCAGGACGTTCAAGGTCCACATCCGATGCCACGTTCAGCCCGGTGAGGGGAGCAACCGGGCCATCGGGCACCGCTACTGCCTCGGTGATGGTCGCAGCATCGAGCGTTGAGGTCGTTGTCGTTGTGCCTTCAACCGCGGCAGAAACGACCGTTGTCGACTCGGCCACCTCCACCGAACCGTTGCTGGAGCACGCCGAGGCAACAAGTGCCAAAACCAGGATTGACCCCATGAGACGGGTGCGCCAGCGAAGGTCTGGACGGGCGGTAGAACCAGTTGAACTGGGCATTCATAGCTCCAAAAGAATATCAATTCGCCACGCAAGGGGCGAATGAGGAACCGCAGCCTCGGTGCTCAGAGGCGGGGCGATCCACAGATGATCGTTACCGGCGGTCGCCAAAGCCGGATGGTAAGACTCCGACATCTTCTTAAGTGCAGACGAAAGACCCGGTGGATAGCGGGTCACTCCGACCGCGGCTCGATCAGCGGCTACGTCGCCATCGTCTTGAACGAGCCGTCTCATCGCCCACGTACCAAGTGTCGGACCCAAGAAGGAAAGAGGTCCATCAAAGAACAAAGATCCGACGGTGCCCGCCGCCATCGTGTCAAACTCTGCCTTCCCGCTCTTGATACCAACCAGAAGTTCGGCAACGATGCCCTCCTGTTCCATCCGCCCCAGGCCATATAGCAGACCCGACGTCACGAGGATAGATGCACCATCTTGACCAACATGAGGACAGGCGTTTAGCGCAGGATCATCAGCTATGTAAAGCACCGGCTCATCCGTGCCAGTCAACAGACTGAGGCCCTCCACCAAATTGCTAAGACCAGGGTCGGTGCACAGGCGAGTTGGGTCGAGCCCAAGCTGGGAAGCCACCCGGCCGCTTGCCCCCCGGATCCACCACCCAATCAAGAGCAGGCCCAACCCAATTGCCAACGGAACGCCAAAGACCCACGATGCTCCGGCGACCGTCAAGATGAGGGCGAAAGGTAGGAGGAGAAAAAGGCTCAACAGCCCAACAAGCAGGAACATCGTCGACCGAAATCGGGCGCTCTGTCGAGCATTCTTGGCGACTCGCACGTTCCTCCTGTTTCATTCGGCTGGACCAGCCTGCGCAGGTCAGACGAACCACTGCCGTTGAGCTTGAGCGACAAACTGTAGCCGACACTCCGACCCTCCTGGCGGTCATTCCAGCCGTAGCTACAATTACCTATCACCTACCCATCGCCAGGCCAGATGCACACTCGGCGCTCGGCGCCACAGGAGTTCTATGTGGGCCTGATTACCCGTTCATAGTGGCCAAGGTAAGCCCGAGCGAGCCGGTCCATCGAAAATTCTCTTGCCCGCACATCCGCCCGTTTGATCATCTGCTCGACGGAGGGCCCCCGATCAAGAATTCGAAGTAGCGACTTGGCCAGTGCCCTCGGATCTCCCGTGGAGAAAAGCTGGGCCTGTGTGCCATCACCTGCGGTTACCCGATAGGCACGAAGATCCGAGGCGACGACCGGAGTACCGGCCGCCATACCTTCGAGCAGAACAATGCCAAAGCTCTCCCCCCCAAGGGAGGGAACGCAAAGAACATCTGCTCCAGCAAGCCGCGCCGCCTTTTGCGAATCCGTCATTGTGCCGAGCCAAACCAACCGCTCATTGTCTCCATGAAGTTGGCGAAGTCTCCGAGTTTCGGGTCCTTGTCCCCCGATCCACACGGTGACCTCGGGAGGCAGTAGACGGGCCGCATCAAGCAAAACTTCCAGTCCTTTGCGGGGCTCGTGCCGAGCCAAGAAGAAGACCGTAGGCCCGGACTTTGGGGACGGGTGAGCGGAGGCAAATCGGTCGATCTCGATTCCATTGAAGAGGATCTCGTACTGTCCACCAAGGTGTCGTTGGGCCATTCCTGCTGCTTCAGCCGATACCGCGACCTTGGAGTCGAGCCGCTGAGTCAGCTTCTTCAACAAGGGTCGGAGCCGCTTGTATGCGTTTACCTCGCCACTGGCGTGGAATGTCCCCACCAAGGGAACCGGCTTAACCGTAAGAGCGGTGAGCGTTGGCCCTGGCGCCAGTGGCTCATGAAGATGTAAAACATCAAAGCGCTCGTCCCAGATTGCACTCAAGACCCGCAGTTGAGCGGGCACATCGGGGGCAAGAGGCGCAATCGAGCCATTTTGGGCATAGGGCATCGAGTTTCCGAGAGGGGTAACGAACGGCTCGGGAGGCAGACCATCGCAGGGAGCCAACACCTGAACTGCCACTCCGTGAGTCCGCAATGATCGAGCGAGACCGAGAACCTGGGATTGGACGCCACCCCAGACCCCAAGGCTATAGGGACAGATCATTCCGACTCGCACGGGGCGAGCTTAGGTCAGGTCCGGCCAATTTGGTTGTAGAACATGCCATTGACCGGGCTGGGCGGCGATTAACTTCTCTAACTCACTGGTTAAGGTCTGGGTTGTTTCGGCCACAGCCTGGCGAAGGGGGAGATTCGTGTCGGGACGTATTGGGGCGCCAACCCGACAGAAACACTCTGAACCGCGGAAGTAAACGACCGTTGGAAGAAGGACCGTCCCTGATCGAGCAGCAAGAAGGGCCGGGCCGGACGGAACCGTGGTTCTGTGCCCAAAAAACTCGACTTGTTGACCACCGCCCTCGATGTCCCGATCGGCCAACAAACACACAACATGGCCGTCCTTGATTGCCCGCAGAAGAGGGCGTGCTGCCCCCGGGCCAAGAGGCACGATCGAGATTCCATACGATTGGCGAAGGTCGGCGAACCACTCAAAAACATCGGCTGGTTCGAGCCGTTCCACCACCGCCGTCACCGGGATTTGAGCCACTCGTCCAAGCCATGCGGCTGCCCATTCCCAACCGCCGACATGGGGAAGAACCATTATCGGCCCAAGTCCGGCATCAATGCAATCAATGATGTGCCCATAGCCCTCGACCTCAAAACCCCGATCGATTATCTCCGGGGTCAGGGAGGGAAGCCGCAAGGTATCAGCCCAGTACCGTCCATAGGACCCAAACCCTTCCTCGACATAGCCAGCCAACTCCGATGGGGTGGCGTCCGGGCAAACGCGCCGAAGATTCGATGACAACCCCTCCGCCAGAGACGGTCGAACCATTGGAATGCGCTTTCCAATCTCGAAGGCCACTCGGGGAACAAGCCGACTTGGGACAAGCCGAATCAAGATAGTCCCGGCCTGAAGTAACCGAAGAGGCCTACTGGCCACTGCCTAACGCTTCAGCCGGGTACGCCGCCGAGCGCTAGCTCGCTGCGAAAGCGAGCCACTGCGGGCCTTTCGCCGCCTACTCAGAGGGCGTGGGGGAACAAGTGGCGGCTTTTGACTGGCTTGGCGCCAGACCTTGATGAATCGAAAAACCGCCGTTGCAACCGTCAACGCCAACATCAACCACAAGACGGCCTGAAACAGACCGGAAAAAACTAGACCAACACCCAGAGCCAGGAAGCGCTCAGCTCGTTCCATCAGCCCACCCTTGGCGTCATAGCCGAGCGACTCGGCTTTGGCCCGCATGTAGGAAACCATCATGGCCGCGATTAACAGGGCGATGGGGAGCATAGCTAGGCGCGGGACATCGCCCTCGAGGAAGAAAAAGGCGGCCCCGGCAAAGATCAGGCCGTCGCTCAGCCGATCCGAGACGGAGTCGAGGAATGCGCCCCGGGGACCGGCCGTACCTCCGGCCTTAGCCACCGCGCCATCAAGGGCGTCTGGAAGCCCGGTGAGGGCCAGAAAGACAAACGCAATAAAGAAGCGACCCGTACCGATGGCTACGGCACAAGCGGCAGACATCACAACCCCAGCAGCAGTAACAAAATCGGGTGAGACTCCCAACTTCTGCAGAGCAGCCCCCATTGGGGCGACAGCTCTATCAAAGGGACCTCGCAGATTACCGTCGAACATGTCGGTCATAGTACCGCACTAGCGTGGAGAGGGTGACCGATCGATTTAGTCAACTCTCTGCCCGTGACACCGCCATTACCCTGCGTTCACTCGGCCGCCGGATCACCAACGCCGCCACTCCCGCTCTAGCGGCGGAGTTTGAGACCGTACTGTCGAGCCCCGGCCCAGAAGGCCTTTCGCTTGATGAATTGTTGGATCAGGCCGCCAGGACACAAGCCTTTTTGCTTAACGAGATTGCCCGCAGCCTCGACCATAAGGATCCGGTTGTCCCCGCGGCCACCCTTCTTCGAAGCGAACGTCATTTCGTCGAAGCGCGGCTGGCATCACCAGCCGATGCATTGGCCAGCATACGAACCGACACCCAGGCGAGTGCCGAGCGGGTCGAGCTTGCCGATGCCCGCGCACTCGGCCGACCGGTTTCCGTTCTGGGTGGGGGTTCAACCTCCCCTCTTAGCATCGCCCAGGAGGCAGCCCGTTCGGGAATCGACGCACTAGGGCAGATACAAACACAGGTCGACTGGTTGGTCCGCTCCGACAAGGGCTAAGCCAAGGGGGAAATCGGGTCAAACATCGAGCTTGGACCAATCCTCAGGATTGTCTTCGACCAGGGAATCCACGATGCCTCCATCGACCCCATCGACCAGCACTAGGGCTCGCTTGGTCGGCGGGTCCTCGGCCGAGTACAACAGGACCCTCCAGGTCGGCCGGCTCAAAACCCCTCGCCAGCCCATCTGGGCCGAGGCATGCCCAACCGGAAAACCAATCTCCTTTATCGAGGCCACCAGCGCATCACGCTCGTCGACATCAAGACTTTTGCCGGCCACAATGCTATAGAGCCCAAGCACACTCAGCAGGAGGGCGGCACCGAGAAGCCCTCGATTGACCAAAATGCCCTCGCCTCGCAGGACGTAAAGCCCAACAAGCCCACCCGCACAGACCAAGTAGATGTATCCCGGGATCCGCCGCCGGCTGTTGTTGGGAAACTCATACTCATCCTGATCGGCTAACGCTGGTTGCAGATCCTCAGGGAGTTCATCAACCACCTCATCCCGGCTTGGTGGATCATCGTCGGTTTTGGACACCCAATCACGCTAATACCCCCGAAACGAATTGCACGCATCGCGGCTCCCCCTTCCGACTGGATCCATGCGAGGAGAGTTAGCGGGACTAGCTAGCCCCTTGGCCAGGCATCACGAAGCCGCCTCCAGGAGTCGACCAAGGTCATCGGCAACACCCGCGCCTCAGCGACAGTCGTCATGAAGTTTGTGTCCGCATTCCAACGGGGGACAATGTGTACGTGGAGGTGATCTGGTTGGGAGCCTCCACCGGCCTGACCAAGATTGAGGCCCACATTGAGGCCATGAGGGCGGAAGGCGTCTGTAACAGCCTGGGTCCCCAGCCGAACCGACTCCCAAAGTTCTGCGTGGACGTTGGGGGACAGGTCGAGGATCGACTCCACCGGCTCGTAGGGGAGAATCATCAGGTGACCACTGGTGTAGGGAAACACATTGAGAAGGGCGAATGTTTTCTCACCTCGCCAGACCACATACGTCTGATTGTCAGGAAGACCGCTTTGTTCGATGGTCTGGAAGAGCGTCTTTCCCGGCTCGACGTCAAGCTTGGCATGAGGCAGCCCATCTGCACCCATGAGAGGCCAGTGAGTCATCTTCCAACCGGCGCGAATACGTTCCATCACGATCAGACCTTGGCGTCAACTTCGGTCTGAAGCCTGTGGACAAAATCCTCGAAGGGAATATCCCGTTCGACCTTTCCTCCCCGCGGATTAACCCCAAGAGTTCCCGCCTCAACGTCGTCGGCGCCGACAACCAAGATATAGGGCACCTTTTGTTGCTTAGCGGTTCGGATACGTTTACCCAAGGGGTCATTGGCCTCAACCATGTCTACTCGAAAACCGGCGTCTTTGAGTTTGGCCGTGACTTCCTCGGCATAAGGCTGATGATCCTCGGCGACGGCGAGCACCGTGGACTGGATCGGAGCGAGCCAAGCAGGGAAGTTGCCAGCAAAGTGCTCGATCAACACCCCGAAGAAGCGTTCGATCGAACCGAACAATGCCCGGTGCAACATGATGGGACGTTGGCGCGACCCGTCAGAGGCCACATACTCCAACTCGAACCGTTCGGGCAGATTGAAGTCCACTTGGATGGTGGAAAGCTGCCAGGAGCGGCCGATGGCGTCGCGGACATCAATATCGATCTTGGGGCCATAAAAGGCAGCGTCACCCTCCTTAACCTGGTAGTCCACCCCGTGACGATCAAGGGAGTCACGAAGCGCCTTGGTCGCTAACGCCCAAATGTCGTCAGAACCAACCGACTTGTCGGGATCACGGGTCGACAGGTTGAAGGTGAACTCCTCAAAGGTGAATGCCTTCAATACCGACAACACAAAGTCCAACAGGCTGGTGATCTCATCGGCCAATTGTTCCTGGGTGCAGTAAATGTGGGCATCATCTTGGGTAAAGCCACGGATACGCATAAGACCATGAAGAGTCCCGGCGCGCTCATAGCGATACACGGTGCCCAACTCAAAGAGTCTTAATGGAAGCTCACGATAGGACCGCTGACCACGTCGGAAGATCAAGCAGTGCATTGGACAGTTCATTGGCTTGGGGTAGTAGCTCCCGTTGTCCATTTCCATGGGCGGGTACATGCCGTCGGCATAAAAATCCAGGTGACCGCTGGTTTCGAAAAGCCCCCCGTTGGCCAGATTTGGGGTGACCACAAACTCATAACCTCCGTCAAGATGGCGCTGACGAGAGTAATCTTCCATGACCTTGCGAACAGCAGCCCCCTTTGGGTGCCAAACGGCGAGGCCACCACCGAGTTCCTTAGGAAAAGACAAAAGGTCCATGTCATTGGCGAGTTTGCGGTGATCTCGCTTCTCTGCCTCCTGCAGGCGCAGGAGGTGAGCGGCCAGTTGCTTCTTGTCGGCCCACGCCGTTCCGTAGATTCGTTGCAACATCGGCTGATCAACGTCGCCCCGCCAGTAAGCGCCAGCCACATTCATAAGTTTGAAATGACCAAGGTGTCCGGTGTGAGGCACATGGGGACCAACGCACATGTCAACGAAATTGTCGGTGTTGCGATAGAAACTGATGACCTCGCCCCCGACCTCAGACCCCACTTCGGATGACTTCTCCCCCGCAGCAACCATCTCAATAATCTCTTGCTTGTATGGATGGTTAGCCATTAGCTCCAGCGCTAGGGCCGGGACAAGTTCGGTGCGGGTGAAGGGCTGTCTGGCCTTGACGATCTCGCGCATCTTGTCTTCGATCCGCTCCAGATCGTCCTCATGAAAGGTCTGTCCATTTGGCAAAGCGAAGTCGTAGTAAAATCCGTCCTCGATTGGAGGACCAATGGCGAAGGTTGCGCCGGGCCAAAGTTCCAGGACCGCTTGGGCTAGAACGTGGGCCGTTGAATGACGGATTGTATGCAAGCCCCGTTCGGAGTCAGGGGGCACGATCTCTACAGTATCTCCGTCCTGCAAAGGGCGACCAAGATCAGTTTCTTTACCATCGACAAGCCCGATCAGGGCCTCTTTCCCGAGTCGTCGACTGATGGCGGTGGCAAGGTCAACAACGGTGGATCCCTCAGGTAGCGAGCGCTGCGAGCCATCTGGAAGCGTTACGGAAATCTCAGACACCTGGCCGAGTCTAGGGCCAGCGCCGGCCTGCTGCCTGGCATTAGTGACCGGTCGCCCCTGTCACCACAGCAGGTCTTACCCAATGCCAACCAAGGGCCTCGAACCCAGTACATCACTGGAGGACTTTCGCTCGTTCAAGGCGATGACGGAAACCGGAGCGGGCTGGGTCGGAGTTGAGGTGACCGTCGGACCTTCTGGCTGGTTTGGAACCGGCTTTGCTCCGGCATAGGTGTGTTCGTAGGGCTGGCCACAAAGCGCCTGTATCTCGAACATCACCTCATCAATTACTTCTCGGTACACGGCCCGATCTCCTACCCGACTGCGGTATCGAGAGGTATCAATCGGCTCGCCAATGTTTATGGTCACGGTACGAAAGAAGTTGGGCACAGTCTTGTCTGGAGGCTGGATGTCTACCGTTCCGATCATGCCAACGGGAATAATTGGAGCCCCGGTTTCGATGGCCAATCTTGCAGCCCCGGTATGGCCCTTGTGAAGGTTCCCGCTACGGCTCCGAGTTCCCTCGGGATAGATCCCAAACAGCCCCCCTCGATTGAGAACTTCACGAGCGGCGTCCAAGGCGGCCTTGGCATGGTTGCCGCCCCGACGATCAATGGGGATCATGCCAAGAGCAGGAAAGAGCTTGGAGGTTTTCCAATCATCAAGGTATTCGGCCTTGCCTACATAGTGGATGCCTCGGGGCAATACCGCAGGCAAGATAAAGGAGTCAATAGCGGCCAGGTGATTGGGACACAACACCGCAGGTCCAGCCAGCGGAACATTCTCCAGCCCAGAAACTTCCATTCGCCACAGAAACTTGAACAGTGGGCGAAGCAACGCGAGCGCGGCTGGCTGCCATGACCCAATATTGTCCGGAACACTTCCCACCACCGAATCCTAGTTGACCGTGGATGGGTGTGCTCGGGTGGCAGGCTCCTCACCGTTAGGGGTTAATAAGATCGATTCCAAGAAGTGACGCAGCTTTGCCAACATCGTGGCCGAACGCGGCGGCCTCATCAATGATCTTCACCGCAGCCGGAGTGTCAAGGTCGTTGTCCAGGGCGACCCGAACCGCCTCCAGCGTCTCTCCCCCATCATCTTTACAGCCAACGCTGGCCAGCCATTGTTGCAACCGGCCAGCCGCTTTCGGCATGATCTGATCGCTCCACTCCCATGAGGTGCGGTAGTGGTTGGCGGAGATGGCAAGCCGTATCGCCCTCACATCGTAGCTCTTGCGTAGGTCACTAACGAACACCAGGTTTCCGAGGGATTTGGACATCTTCTCGCCGTCCATGCGGACCATCGCTTGGTGCATCCAGATTCCAACGAAGCGTTGACCAGTTACGGCCTCGGTTTGAGCCGCTTCGCACTCGTGGTGGGGAAAAATCAGGTCGGTGCCACCGCCATGGATGTCAATGGTGTCGCCAAGTTCTCGCATGGCCAGCGCAGAACACTCGATATGCCAGCCGGGGCGTCCGGCCCCCCATAGCGCATCCCATGAGGGCTCATCGGCCGCCGAGCGTTGCCAAAGAATGAAATCGAGTTGGTTTCGCTTGTTCGGGTCGTTGATATTGCCACCTCGCTCGTCCGCCAATGCAAGCATTGTTTGTCGGTCATAGCCGGAAATCTGGCCGAAGTCTTCCTTGGTGCTGACATCAAAGTAGACCGAACCCCCAGACTCATAGGCATGCCCCTTCTCTAACAAGATGGCGATCATGCTGCGTATCTCAGCCATGGCCGAGGTGGCCCGAGGCTCGGACCAACTAGGGATCATGCCCAGAGCGATCATGTCATCATCAAAGCGAGCCACCTCGGCGGCCGCCAGGTCGAGGTAGTGCATGCCCAACTCCCGAGCCTTGCGAAGTAGGTCGTCATCCACATCGGTGACGTTGCGAACACAGCGAGTTTCATAGCCAAGGTCTCGGAGCCTGCGCTGCAGTACGTCATAACCCATATAGACCGAAGCGTGGCCAAGATGGGTGGCGTCATAAGGCGTAATGCCACACGTGTAGAGCGTCACCACTGGTCCAGGATCCAAAGGCACGATGGCCTGACGTCGTGTGTCAAAGAGCCGAACAGGACACTTACCTTTTGTACTCACGATCCGCAGGGTAGCCAAGTATCGGTCCGCTCCAGAACTCCTCACTGCCCGCTCTGCGGGTTCCGAACCCAAAACTGCCAGGCAGGATCTTTCTGTAACTGGTCCAAGAGGCTTATAGTCAGACTTCTCATGGGCATCGTTCAAGACAAGAAACTCCTCATCACCGGAGTCCTCACGGATTCCTCCATCGCCTACGGTGTGGCCCGGATTGCCCAACAGGAGGGGGCCGAGATCATTCTCACCGGCTTTGGGCGAGGTCTGCGTCTCACCCAACGCACGGCCAAGAAACTGGACCCTGTGCCCGAGGTACTCGAACTCGACATTTCCGACGCCAACCACCGGGCCGAAGTGACCGAACATCTTCGCTCGACCTGGGGCCGGGTCGATGGGGCCCTCCACTCCATCGGATTTGCTCCTCAAAACTGCATTGGAGACGACTTCTTCGCCGCCGAATGGTCCGATGTTGCCACGGCCATAGAAATCTCCACCTACTCCTACCGGTCCCTGGCCGACATCGTTGTTCCATTAATGTCGGAGGGATCCTCGCTGCTGGGGCTCACCTTCGACGCCACCAAGGCTTGGCCTGCCTACAACTGGATGGGTGTGGCCAAGGCTGGTCTGGAGTCCCTGAATCGATATCTGGCTCGCGAACTCGGCCCGCAAGGCATCCGTTCGAACCTCGTAGCCGCTGGTCCAATAAAATCAATCGCCGCCAAATCCATCGACGGCTTCAACGTCTATGAAGACGCCTGGGAGGAGCGCTCTCCGTTGGGCTGGGACATTAAGGACACGACCGGAGTGGCCAAAAGCTGTGTCGCTCTCATGTCAGACTTCTTTCCACAGACGACGGGTCAGATCATTCATGTCGATGGCGGTTGCTCGGCCGTCGGCGCCTGAGAATCCAACCGGTACCTAGAGTTCGGACCGCTTCGAGGAGGCGGCACCCCATTCCAGTTGCACAAAATCTTCACGGCCCTGACAAGACTTCCTCGTTCGGGGTCCCTACTGTCTGAACCGGACCATCCGGACCAGTATCGAATCCAGCAATCGAACTCAACTTCTGTCGGTTCAACTCCTGTCGGTTTAACTTCTGTCGGTTTAACTTCTATCGGTGCGGCGTCGATACATCCGGGGAACGGAGGATCATGGCCAAGCGAATTCTGATCATTGAAGACGAACACGACCTGGCCGAACTAATGGCCAGCCGTCTTCGCAGCGAGGGCTTCATTGTCGACATTCGCAACGACGGCCGAACGGGTGTGGAACAATGCATGGCCAGCGAACCCGACCTGGTCGTCCTCGACCTCATGTTGCCTGAACTTGATGGACTTGAGGTCTGCCGACAAATTCAACAACACCGCCGCACCCCAGTGGTGATGGTCACGGCCAAGGACGACGAGAGCGATGTTCTTATTGGCCTTGGCGTTGGAGCTGACGACTACATCACCAAACCATTCAGTCCACGAGAGTTGGCCGCCAGAGTCCATGCCGTTCTTCGTCGCACCACCCAAACCGAAACTGACACAGAAGTCTTCCTCCACGGCGAACTTCGGTTCCATCGTTCGGCCAGAACGGTTGAGCTCGACCAGGAATCAATTCATCTCACTGCGACCGAGTTTGATCTCGCGCTGGCTCTGATCTCGGCCAAAGGCGCGGTGTTGAGTCGCGAACAACTCCTCCACCAGGTTTGGGGCTACCGCGACGGTTCCGGGGCAAGAACCGTCGATAGCCATGTGCGGGCACTTCGACGTAAGCTCGGAAGCGATCTGGTCCGCACCGTGCACGGCGTTGGCTACGCGGCAACGACTCCTCCCGGACCGTCATGAATCTCAAAGGGGGAGATCCCCAGCGCGAACCATCCCCAAAACCCACAAACGATCCTCCCCAACTCATCGAGGCCGCCAACAGCCACGTCGACCGTCTGACCGGGATGATGGACCGGCTCTTGCCCTTTGGTTCGGCCCGTCCTCTTGACCGTTTGCCGTCCATCAAACTAAAGCTGAGCATCCTCATCTTGGCTGGGATCGGGATAACGATCTCTAGTCTGACCGTGAGCTACTGGCTCAATGTCAAACCCCGTTTTGCCCTCGTTATCAGCGTGGCCCTCGCCCTCGCCCTGGTGCAAATGTTGGCTCGCGGAATCACTTCGCCTCTGCGGGAGATGTCCAAGGCAGCCGATGCCATGGCCGCCGGGGATCTAGATCAACGGGTACAGGTGACTGGCACAGACGAAGTCGGCCAGCTCGGACATTCCTTTAATGAAATGGCAGTCCACATAGCCGATCTAGAACGCCAGCGCCGTGATCTCATCGCCAACGTGAGTCACGAACTTCGCACCCCAATAGCGGTTCTCCAAGGGAACCTGGAGAATATGGTCGACGGAGTCGGAGACACCTCGGAGGTGACCATTGCCACCATGCTTCGCCAGACCACGAGGCTGGCTCGCCTAGTCGACCAACTTATGGACCTGTCAAGGTTGGAAGCGGGTGCGGCTCCAATGAGAGTTCGGTCCATGGACCTTGTCGCGGTGGCCAGAGATGCAGTCCAAGAAGCGCTCATGCGTGACCCTGAACCCCTCATCGACCTCCGCACACCGATGGAACTCGCCATCGAGGGCGATCCAGAACGGCTCCATCAGGTGTTAATGAACCTCCTGGACAATGCCATCCGATTCCATGAAGGTCCCAGTCCAATCGAACTCACCATCTCCTCCGCTGGCGATCGCCTGACGGTTAGCGTTGAGGATTCTGGTCCCGGAATCCCACCGGACGAACTCGAACAGATCTTCGAACGCTTTCATCGGGTCGGGCCCGATCGGTCAACGGTCCGGGGAGGGAGCGGCCTCGGTCTTTCGATCTGCCAGTGGATCATCGATCTTCATCAAGGGTCAATTACGGCGGCAAATCGACCCACTGGTGGTGCTGTAATCTCGTTCCATCTCCCAGTTGGTCAGCCAGCGAGAGACGTGGGTGGCCTGAACGGGAGCGGAACAAGTGGGGATTCCACGTCGATCAATTCGACCACCAACCCTGTGGACTCACCTTCTCAGCTCCGCTGGCTCACAACTGCCGAGCAAAGAAACTCCGAACAAGTGGCTCGTAGTACTCCAGCGTCGGAGTAGCAAAGTCAGGGTCGAACGCTGGCATATCGTACTTGGCCGTGAATTCGTCACAGACATCGTAAAACTCGTGCCCGTCGAACGCGTCTCGAGCATGCCGGTCGCCGCCAAGATGATGCCAGAAGTAGTACCCCTGAAAGACACCATGCTGCTCGACCATCCAGTGATAGGCCTCACTGACATAGGGCTTAACAATGCCGGCAGCGATGGCTGGATGGTTGTCGGGGGCCAAAAGGTCACCAATATCATGGAGGAGGCAACAGACCAAATATTTCTCGTCCTTGCCATCAACTTCGGCTCGATATGCAGTTTGCAGGCTGTGAAAGAGTCGGTCGACAGCAAACCCGCCCGCCGCAGTCTCGATCCCGCGGAGTTGGGTTAAGACGTTGTCGGCCACCCCGTCGGTCAGCTTCTGATGATCGGCCATGATGACCTGCCAATCCTCTGCGGTCGAATCCTCCATCCGGCGGAATGTTGCTGCTCCCTCAGCCGTGGTGATCGTGTAGAAGGGGATCGCTTCAGACGTCGTCATAGACAGAGTCTGACACGAAGTCGTTGAGAGCGCGTCATTCCGGACTCTCCGCTGGCCCCCGAACCAGGGCTCGAATAATCTCTTCAACCGACACGACGCCGCTTGGACCCTGATCACCAACCACCACGGCCAACTGCTGCTTGGCCCGGCGCAGAGAACGTAACGCCTCGATGAGCTTAAGGTCGGCCCTCAGTACCGCCATCTGCCTTGTCAGATCGTTGGGAAGAGGTACGAACCGGTCTCGGCCCTCGATTGGAAGGAGATCCTTGGCATGCAGATAGCCGACGAATTGCTCATCTCCTAACGAGCGAGCCACAATCGGTATACGAGTTTGTCCCGAAACTTCCACGGCTTGTTCTGCCTGAGCTGGGGTTGTTCCGGCGCGGATTACCGTCACATCATCGAGCTTGGTTGCGATCTCACCCACTGGCCTTTCGGCAAAGCTGATGGCGGAATGCAGCAGAGCGGCGCTATCGGCCTCGATGGCCCCCTCGGCGGAGGAGTGACTGACAATGGCGGCCAACTCAGCGGCAGAATGGGAGGTCACCAGCTCATCACGAGGTTCGACACCGACCAGGCGACATCCGAGGTTGGCCATGGCATTAAGCAGCCGGACAACGGGCTTCATGATCGCCAGATAGGCCCGGTAGGGCAATACCAGAATACGAAGAGTCGGTTCGGGCTGAGCAATAGCGATGTTCTTGGGAACCATCTCACCCACAACCAGGTGAAGAAACACCACTGCCGTGAGGGCAAGGACCAAACTGGTCACTGTGGCTAGTTCCTCTGGCACTACCCCACCGACAAGCGGCTCGAGAATTGAGGCAACGGCGGGCTCACCAACCCGGCCCAGAGCTAGGGAAGAAATGGTAATTCCCAGCTGAGCGCCAGCAAGGTGTAACGAGAGATCCCCAAAAGAGTCCCTGGCTGCTCGGGCCGTCACCCGACCCTGCTCAGCCGCTGCGTCGATCAACGTTCTCTTGGCCGCGATTAAGGCAAACTCATAGGCGACGAATAGCGCGTTGAGTAGTAGTAGCCCAACCGCAATCGCCATGGAAAATCCAAGATTTGGTACCGGCCCTTCTGAGGGCACCAGCAGCTTCGAGGAAGCAGCCATGACCAAGGTCATCCTCGACGTTCCTTCTCCGGGCCCGACGCGCCGACCCACGTCGGGCTTACCAACTGAATCGACGCGACCCGTAACCCGTCCATGGCAATAACTTCCAGCAACCAATCTTGTTCATGTATTTGGTCACCTTCGTCAGGAATTCGGCCCAGGCGATCAAGAATAAATCCGGCGATCGTCTCATACTCGCCTTCTGGCATCTTGAAGCCAGTCGTGTCCTCCACCTCATCGGAATGCATGGTGCCTGTCACGATGACGAGATCTGTACGCCTACCGCGGGTGAGGTCGGCTGGCTCGACGTCATACTCGTCATCGATCTCGCCAGCAATTTCCTCGAGTACATCCTCGAGTGTCAGGATTCCCGCGGTGCCGCCATGCTCATCGACCACAACGATTAGTTCGCTTGATGTTGTGCGAAAGTCCTCGAGCACATCACCAAGGTCACGGGTTTCGGGCACAACGTTGGCTGGTCTCATAATGGATCGAATCGGTGTCGAGCGACGCTCCGAGGCAGGAAGTTTGAACACATCGGTCACCCTGACCACGCCTACGACCTCGTCGATGTCTTCCCCGTACACCGGGTAGCGGCTGTGCCCCGTTTCACCCGAAAGGTCGATGAGGTCGCCGACTGTCGCCGCGTTCGAAATTGCGTTGACATGGACCCGAGGAATCAGGACGTCCGCTGCGTTTTTGTCTTCGAATCGAATGGTTTTGGTCAGGAGATCCAGGGTGTCTGGTCCGAGAGTTCCTGAATCTCCCGAAGATCGGATCAGGTACTCAATCTCATCGAGGCTGCGCACCGAAGACAGCTCTTCTTGGGGTTCAATGCCCAGCCTTCGGATGAGCCAATTGGCCGAACCGTTGAAGACCCGAATGAACGGCGATAGCACTCGATGAACGACCTGGGCCATTGGCATGAGCGCAAATGACACTGACTCGGGCTTGGCAATGGCAATATTTTTGGGAATGAGCTCTCCGGCCACCATCTGGAAGACGGTGGCAATAGACAGGGCCACGACGACCGAAACGGCCGCCTGTTCAGTCCCAATTATCGGTTCGATGAGCGGGTCAAGCAACGCACCAGCCAAGGGTTCAGTCAGGAAACCGAGAAGCAGGCTGGTGATGGTTATGCCTAGCTGAGCGCCAGAAAGGTGGAAGGACATCCGATGGGTGGCAGAAAGAGCTACCCGGGCCGACCACTTCCCCTGATCGGCTGCTGCTTGCAACTTTGACCGGTCGGCCGCGATCAGGGCAAACTCAACGGCCACAAAAAAGCCGTTGGCAGCAACAAGCAAGAAGACGAGGACCAGGCCGAGAGCGATGTTTCGCATGGGGGGAAGAGAAAGGATACTAGCGCTTGTCGCTTCCTCACCCCGCCACCCCCAATCCTCACCCCGCCACCCCCAATCCTCACCCCGCCACCAACCTCACGCCCCCGTATCCTCACCCCGCCACCAACCTCACGCCACCCCCAGCCCCAGCCCCACCACGCAGTAGTCCGTTTTGATTGTCGCGGTAGCGACCCATTTGGGGGTCGTCTAGCGCGATTGGAACCTGGTTGATGGGGATGAGCCACGTCGATGTCTTGATGGGGATGAGCCACGTCGATGTCGATGTCGGGGCTATCTTCGTTTCCCAGTGAATGAACCAAATGACCATAGGCCTCCACCGGAGGTTCTGTTACTCGACCAGATCCACACGCTGATTGACGGCCGCCGGATTCTCGACGCAATAACATGGAGTATCCGGGCGGACGAACAATGGGTAGTTCTTGGTCCTAACGGTGGCGGTAAAAGCACGCTACTAGCCATCGCCGGGCTTCGACGGCATCCCTCCGGTGGTCGAGTAACGGTTCTTGGTCATGAACTTGGTCGCAGCGATATTCGGCCGCTCCGGGCCAGGATTTCCACCAGTTCTGCTGGCTTCGCCCGCAGCCTCCGACCGGCTATCAATGCGCTCGACGTCGTGAGATGCGGGGCTTCTGGAGCCTTGGAAACATGGTGGCATCAGGAGCAGCCTGGAGAAACCGATCGGGCCCGTTCTCTGTTGGAAGTCGTCGGACTTGGGGAATTGGGCAGCCGATCCTTCGGAACCCTCTCATCGGGGGAACAACAACGCTGCCTTCTCGCCCGGGCACTAATGCCCGACCCTTCCCTGCTGCTCTTGGACGAACCAAATGCTGGCCTTGATCTGGCCGGACGGGAACAACTCATTGCCAGCTTGGAGGGCTTGGCGGCTGACAAGTCAGCCCCAGCAACCGTCCTGGTCACCCACCACGTCGAGGATATTCCCCGCTCAACAACTCATCTGCTAGCCCTTAGGCACGGTCGAATCTTGTCCAGCGGACCGATTGAAGAGCTGTTGAGTGCTGAACTATTGAGCGAGCTCTTTGGCCTTGGGGTTGAGCTCAGTAGGGCGGGCCAGCGCTGGCAGGCGCGAGGTCACTATTCGCCGACGTCTCTCTAGCCTTCTCCTGATCGAGTTCCAACTGCTCTAGCCGCTTCTGCTCTGCCAGAATCTCCCGGTCAGATATCACAGACAGAAGTGGGTAGGGGTCAACGGGATCTCCACCACCGGGATGCATTTGCATATGGACGTGTGGCGGGGTGCCAACCGCGTTCCCGGACGTCCCGACATAGCCAATGACCTCACCCGCCTCAACGACCTGACCTTCGTGCAGGCCAGGAGCAAAGCCGGACATGTGGGCGTAATACCAATCGGTCCCACTATCACCGAGCAGCCAGATTCTCATTCCTCCGAGCCTGCCGACCCCAACTTTGGTAATTACTCCTGGTTCGGTGGCAACCAAGGGAGCACCGAAGGTGGCGAAAATATCAATGCCCTCGTGCCAGTGCTCATCTGGAGTTCCCACCATTCGCGGGAAACCAAACGAGTCGATGAGCGGAACCTCATACTCGAACTCGGCGATCGGGAAGACCACACCTTCGATATAAATGCTGCTCCCCGCCTCGAATGCCTCTAGTTCTCGTTCGGCCTGATCGATGTCTGCCCGACTGGCGGCTACGTCCTCTTCAAAGTCTTTCAAGAGATCTCCAACGAGGACTGTGCGGTCAAAGCTCTGGCCAGCGTCAAGCTCAAGAGAATTTCGCAGTTCGTTGTACTGATCAAGCACAGCTCGGTCAACCCGTAGGAGGCTATCAACAAGGGTATTTTTCACTTGGAGATCTAACACCTTGTCATAGTCCAGACCGGTACCAAGTTCGGCTTCACTTCCCCGAACAAAGGCCGTGAGTGCTCGGGCTCGGAGCTGCTCCTTCATCTCCTGGAGCACTACGATGGTTTGACGAGTCTCCCGATCGAGTTCGGCGATCTTCTCTTGCAGCTTTTTCTGTCGGAGTCGCAGGGACTTAACCTTGGCGATGCGCTCTTGGTGAACGAGCTTGGCTTCTTGGACCTTGGTCTCGGCCTCTCGAACGCTGCTCCAAAGGACCTCACCGGGCTTGTACTCACCCTGGCTGGCGTAACTACCGCGGCTGATGATCCGGCCATCGTCTGAGGTGGCCCCCTCAATCTGAGGCACCGTTCCCGATGGGCCCTCCTCGGCAAAGGGATCGTTAATTGATGTGGTCGTCTCACCATCGGGAATGGTTGTGGTTGAGCCGCTCTCCTCGCTTGGCTGAGAGGTGGTTGGTGGCTCTGCTTGGTCGCCGAGGTCCCCGGTCGTTGGCGGCTCGGTCGTCGTTGGCGGCTCGGTCGTCGTTGGCGGCTCGGTCGTCGTGGTTGTTTCCTGGGCCATCGCCGGAGTCGACGCGCCAAATGAAGCCAGCAACAGCGCTGTGAGCATGACAAGAAGCCAGCGGCGGAAGTTCCCCACCATCCACCAGTCGGCCCATCCCATCTGGAACTAAACCAACTGTGAGGATTTGCCCCCAGCGCTAACCCAAATCTGACGCAGCAGATCTCACGCTAGTGGTGGGAGGTGATGAGCGTCGCCTGCGCTCACGCTCACCAGACCGGTCTCGGTCCGTAGGACAAGCCCTCCGGCAGCATTGATGTCAACTGCGAGGCCCTGAAGGGGGCCACTTGGGGTTTCCATCCGGACTTGGCGCCCCAGGGTGACACATTGTTGTCGGTACTGATCGACCAACTGAGCGGGACCCAAAGTCTCAAGTTTGTTCAACTGGAACTCAACCTCGGTCAGGATGACCGAGGCTAACTCCGATGCCGTTGGTAGCGCGGGGGCCGAACAATCCGCATAGAGCAGTGTGTGCAAGTCGATTCCCCCGGCCACCTGGCCTCCAGAACCGAATTGGAGATTGAGCCCAACACCAATCACCACGGCAACATCCGCGCCTTGACTTGATGCCTCCGCCAAAATACCCGCCAGTTTTCGTTCCTCTCGCCTCCCGGAACCCTTGCCCTTCGGCTCTCGGGCCAGAATGTCGTTGGGCCACTTCACACCGACGTGAACCCCAAAGGATCCGGACAAGGCATCGACCACAGCCAGACCAGTCAAAAGAGGAAGCAGGCTGAGGGATTGCTTCTTGGGGCGCAACAACCAGGACACCAACATGGCCGAACCGGCCGAGTCGACCCAACGGCGACCCTGTCTCCCTCGCCCACTTCTTTGGTGCCGAGCCAACAAAACGAGGCCCTCCGGGGCACCCTCTGCTGCCTCCTGGAGGAGATCAGCGTTGGTCGAACCAGTCTCCTCTACTTCACGAATGACAAAAAATCTTGTATTTGGGGGGCCAGATAGTTCACTTTGTGCACTCACTTCGGCTAACCATATGGGGTGCTTCCCCAACCACTGTTCAAAAAAGTCCTAATAGCCAACCGCGGCGAGATAGCGGTCCGGGTCATTCGCGCCTGTCAAGAGCTCGGAATCGGCACGGTGGCTGTCTATTCTGAGCTTGACCGAGAGGCCTTGCACGTCCGCCTCGCGGATGAGGCATTCGCTCTTGGGGGCCAAACGGCGGCCGAAAGTTATCTCAATACTGACGCCATTCTCAGCATAATCGAGACCACTGGTGCCGATGCGGTCCATCCCGGGTATGGCTTCTTTAGCGAAAATGCTGACTTCGCTCGCGCGATAACCGCCCGAGGCGTGACCTTCATTGGCCCACCACCCGAGGCCATCGAGGTAATGGGTGACAAAATCAGTGCCAGAACCGCAGCGGAGAAGGTGGGAGTCAACAGCGTTCCCGGCGTAACCGAGTTTCTCTCCGGGCCCAAGGAGATCACGGCATTTGGGGCCGAGCACGGCTACCCCGTTGCAATCAAGGCCGCATTCGGCGGCGGTGGCCGAGGCATGAAGGTTGTTTCCTCCGCCGAGGAGGCGGCCGACTCCCTAGAAAGCGCCCAGCGCGAGGCCTTAGCCTATTTCGGCCGTGACGAATGCTACATAGAGCGCTACCTGGTGAAACCTCGACACATCGAGATCCAAATCATGGCCGACAGCCATGGCAACGCCATCTACCTCGGCCAACGAGACTGCTCTGCTCAACGACGTCACCAGAAGTTGGTCGAGGAAGCACCCGCTCACGGTCTACCCCCAGAGGTAGCCACAGCCATGGGCGAAGCCGCGGTACGAGTGGCCGTGGGGTGCAACTACACCAACGCCGGAACTGTCGAGTTCCTCTACGAAGACGGCCAGTTCCACTATTTGGAGATGAACACCCGACTCCAGGTCGAACATCCGGTAACCGAGTTGGTGACCGGACTCGACCTGGTTGCTCTCCAGCTTCACATCGCGGCTGGCGGCGAACTACCCCTCACTCAGGATGATGTACACCTCACCGGACACGCCATCGAAATCCGCATTAACGCCGAAGATGTTGCTGGCGGCGCTTTTCTTCCTTCCCCTGGGCCGATCACTCGACTGCGGGTTCCCTCCGGTTATGGGGTCCGCTGGGACGGGGGCTACGAAGAGGGAGATGAAGTCAGCCAGTACTACGACAACCTGGTCGGCAAACTGATTTGTCACGGCGCCACCCGTTCTGAGGCAATTAGCCGAACCATCCGAGCTCTGAAAGAATTTGTGGTCGAAGGGATCGCAACCACAATTCCGGCCGATCTTGCCATCCTTGAGCACCAGGACTTCCGCTCCGGTGATTACTCAACCAAATGGGTGGAGGAAGTCTTAGACCTTGACAACATCGGATCCGAGCCCATTGCCACTTCCGAAGACGAAGCGGAACCAAGGGTTCGACGCGACTCCACCGTAGAGGTCAACGGCAAACGATTTGCGGTATCCATGTGGGTACCGGAATCCGCCGCAACCACCTCCGGGAAAAAGCCAAAGCGTAGGTCCTCCGCTCGCGGTGGAACCGGTGGTGGAACGGGTGAGGTCGCCGTTCCGATGCAGGGAACCATCGTGAAGGTTGAGGTCGAAGTTGGCGACGCCGTCGAGGCAGGAGACACCATTGTCGTCCTCGAGGCCATGAAAATGGAAAACAACGTCAACGCCGAGAAGTCTGGAACTATCGCCGAGGTGCGGGTTAAAGCTGGCGATTCTGTCGGCGGGGGCGACATCGTCGCTATCATCAACTAGGTCGCTGGCACTCGCCGAGCTATGCCCTCAGGGTTCAAGGACGTCTGGTTCGGGCTCCACCAAGGCGACCGGTCGTCCTGTCCTAGAGCGAAGCACACTAATCATCTCGGCCACAGATTCATGCGTGGATGGCGCTGCGGGGGCACCGATGAGGACGGACGTTTCTCCAAGGGTTTCTACGAGCTCAACCACATGATCATCGACATCGCCGCGCCGAATGACGATTCGGACATCGAGGTCGGTATTGAGTTGTCGACGGGTTAGCTCGATCTGAGCCTCTAGGAGCCACGCAAGCTCGTCCTCAATCAAGTCAACCATTGAGTCATCAAGGTCATCAAAGGTACCTTCATCGATAACGGCAAGATAGACCAGCCCGCCTTCGACTTGGGAGGCGGTACGCATGGCCGAACGCAAGCTCGCAGCCCGCCCGGTACCACCCCAGGACACATACACCAGATCTTGGGGCATTTCAGTTCTCCGGATCGAAACTTGGGGCCTCATCTTGTTCCCATCTGTCCTCGATCAATTCAAGGGCCGCCATCCGGTTGTTCAGCTCAAGGGTCAGGCCATCGGCCACTTGTTGTTCGACGAGGCCGCGTCGAACGATCTCGGCCAAGCCCGACGACTCCGCCACCAAGGCGTCCCGGCGCGCCTGGAGCAGCATGGCCACCTCTAATTCATGGTGCTTGGAGAAGTGTCGACGAAGGTTGGCCGATTCCCGATTGACATCATGTTGGTAGGTCACACCAAGGGCATCTGCCATCTCGGCGAACAACACTCCGTCGGCCCCGAGCCGGGCTACTTCTGCCTGTCCGGCCCTGCGCATGGCAATTTTGGCCTGAAGCCGCTGCTGTTTCAGTTCGGTATCAGCCCGACCAGCAAGTCCAAGCTTCGTGATGAGGGTCGACATCGACAGACCCTGGATCAAGAGGGTAAATAGCACAGCCCCAAAGGTCATGATCTTTAGCTTCTCGGCGACGTCCTCGTCGAATACGTCCAGACTCAGGGCCAAGGCCAACGAGATCGCTCCCCGGAGACCACCCCAGTACATCACGTGTTTGTAGCTGCCAGAAATGGGTCGGGCCTGCATGAACCGGTTACTGATCCAGGAGAAGCCGTACACGATAAATGCTCGAACGATGAGAATACCGATGACCGCGATTGCCACCAGATCCAAGTGCCTCGCCAGATCGGTCAGGCTGATCGTCAATCCAATAAGGAGGAAGACAAGTGAGTTGACGAGGAACGTCAGAAGCTGCCAGAAATTGTCAAGGGTGACGCGTGTGCTTGGCGAGGTATTCTTAAGACCAAGGTTGCCGACCATCAGACCAGCGGAGACCACGGCGAGCAGACCCGAGAAGTGAACGTCTTCGAGTCGCAGAATCAGCCCGATCTCCTCGGCTACGAGGTAGGAGCCGTAGGCCAAAGCCAAGGTGGTCGTGGTTTCAACAAGGGGATCATCCACCCGGGCGAGCACGATCTCCGACACGACGTAGCCGAGGACAATACCAACGGCCAAACCACCGAGCGAGACGACAACAAAATCCCGGAGGCCAGCACCAACGGAAAAGGCCTCACCGGCACCAGCGGCCAGAGCCAGGTTGAATGCCACAACAGCCACCGCGTCATTAAAAAGTGACTCACCTTCTACCAGGACCGAGAGTCGCTTCGGCGTCCCAAGGGACTTGAAGAATGCGATTACGGCCACCGGATCGGTGGCGGAAATCAAGGCACCAAAGGCAAAAGCGGCTGGCCATGGCACATCAACGACGGTCCGAACCAACCAGCCAATACTCAGAGTGCCAAAAGCAGTCCCCGCAACCGCAAACAACAAGATGGGAAACAGGTCGGCTCTCAACTTTGGCCAAGGAAGGTGCAACGTAGCCTCAAATAGCAACGGCGGCACCAGAATGGCCACAATGAGTTCGGGGGAAACCTCGATTGCAACGAGTTCTCCCAACGCGGAGGAAGCCAGGCCAGCCAGGACAAGAGCCACGGTATTGGGGAAGCCAAATGCACGGGAGATCACGGCCACGCCAGCGGCAATAGCGAACAGGATCACCATTGCAGTTTCGGTTCGGACCAGGGTGGACTCTTGAGCGAGGAGAAGAATGTTCAGCACCAGCAGGTCTCTTTCATTCTGCCGCCTCCCCGAGAATCTCGGTCAGGGCTGGATGCACGAACAACGACTCGACAAGATCGGTGACGGTTAGCCCCGCCGTCACCGCCAAGGCAATAACGGCGATGAGTTCGGCGGCATGGCGGCCCACAATGGAACCACCGAGCACCACCCCGGTGGCGGGATCGGACACGATCTTGGCGAAACCGCGGATGTCGTTGTTGATCAGGGCCTTGGCCGACATCGAAAACGGTACTTTGGTCACCCGAACCTTGCGGCCTTCGGCAAATGCATCGACCTCAGCCAGACCAACTTCGGCGATTTCCGGGTCGGTGAATATTGCCGAGGCAGCCTTGTCGTAGTCGAGGTGGCGGTGGGGCCCAGCGTGCAGACCCATTCCATGCTCGGCAATCTTTCTTCCCTGAGTGGAAGCGACCGAGGAGAGTGGAAGTTTGCCCGAGAGATCCCCGGCAACATAGATGTTGGGGACCGATGATTTCAGGTTGTGATCGACCTTGACGTAGCCACGTTCGCTCTCTACCCCCACCTCGTCGAGACCAAGATTCTCCGAGTTTGGCATTGAGCCGATAGCGAGCAGCACGTGAGTGCCCGTCAGAACGCGCCCGTCGTCGCACCTCACGGTGACTTGTGAGTCGCTCGTCTCAATACTCTGAGCTCTGGCCCCCATTACTAGCCTTACCCCCCGATCAAGGAAGCTCTGCTCCAGGACCTTGGCCACCTCCGGATCTTTACCAGGGAGTACTTGGTTCCGACTGACGACCAGGGTGACTTCGGAGCCAAAGGAGCTAAACATGTGAACGAATTCCACCCCGGTCACCCCGGAGCCAATAACAATGAGGTGCTCGGGAAGCTCTGGCGGTGGATAGGAGTGTCGGGTTGTGAGGACACGAATTCCGTCAATGGGCGCCCATTCCGGAATCCGTGGCCTGCTACCCGTAGAGAGCACGATGATGTCGGCCTCAAGGTCCAGAGTCGAACCATCGGCACAATCGACGGCTACGGAGTTTGTACCGGTAAGACGACCGACTCCCTCGACAAGACGCACCCCCTGGCTCTCTAACAGGCTGGAAACCGAATCTTCTAGATGCGTCTCGATTCCCTGAATTCGTCGACGCAACGCTTCGAAATCCAATTCGACCTGAACCTTGGCCAGTCCCATCTCGGCTGCACGCTTCATCATTGACATTGCACCCCCTGTGGCAATCATGGCCTTGGAGGGAATGCAGTCCAGCAGGTGGGCGGCTCCGCCCACTATGTCCTTCTCAATCAAGACCACCTCGGCTCCGAGTCGAGCGGCATAGGTGGCACACGTCGTGCCCCCAGGCCCTCCACCGATGATGACAAAGCGCTTGGTCTGACCAGACATAGCGGCGTATGGTAACGCCCAAGACGATCCAGAACTGGTTTCTCCGGTGCCCTGCTTAAACCCGACTCAACGGGAAGCGAGGGCGAAGTAGAGTTCGGAAAGTTCCCTGACGTTGCGATTCCAGGAGAACGTTGCCGCCTGAGCCTTGCCCTTGACCACCGCGTCCTTGCGCCAGGCCTCGTCGGTCAGGGCCCGGTTAATGGAGTGGGCCAGTGTTGACGCCTCACCCGTAGGCACAAGCATTGCGGCCTCGCCGCAGACCTCGGGAATCGAGCCCCCGGCCACGGCCACGACCGGCAGTCCGGCGGCCATGGCCTCCAAGGGCACCAGGCCAAATCCTTCGTAGGTGGCAGCCGACACCAGCAACTCTGCCCCAGCCATCAAATCAGACTTGTCAGACTGGGTCACATAGCCAAGCTCAATCACGCGATTCTCAAGACCTCCACTGGAGATAGCCTGATCCAGGGCCCTGCGATCCCAGCCGGAACCACCAGCTATGGCCAAAACCAACTCAGGATGATGGCTTGAAAGGGACGCGAGTGCACCCACCAGCGAGGCAAAGTTCTTACGGGGCTCAATGGTGCCGATGGCCAGTAAATAAGGTCTCTTACCAACCAAGCGCTGTCCCGCTTTGGAGTTGCCTGGTTTCTGCGGTCGAATTCCGTAGGGAACAACGTGAACCCGGCTAGCTTCCACCGGCAGAGTCGCCCGTATCTCTTGGGCCACGAAATCTGAACCGGTATGAACGTGAGCGCCTTGTTCGAGGGCTCGTTGAACCAAGGGCGGGTAGTCAAGACTGCTGGGGTGCACGAGGGTCGGGCTATGCCAGGGAGTCAAATCATGAATCGACACCAGCCTTGCTGCCCGTCGGGTAGGTGGAACGACATAGTTCGTTCCGTGCACAAGATCAACTGACCCGGTCAGCCATTCGACCGGTGGGATGGGTCCGAACCGCCAGGCTCGTCGGAGCAGGCGTGCTGGTGCTGGCCGACTTAGTTTCGTGCCACTTGGGAGTTGTTGGGAGATCGCGTCCCTTCCACGAGCGGTCATAGCCAGTCCATGAAGGGTAATCTCATTGTTGGCGGCCAACCCCCGTACAAGTTCCTCCACAAACAGGCCGATTCCCGTCTGCTGACCGCCAAGCGGTGTGACATCAAGCGCAACACGCACGAGGCAAGACTATTGGGTTGGCAGCTACCCTCCTGGCAACCCACGAAACGACACTCTGGCTCAATCCTTGTCGGAACCTCCAGATCACCTCAGACAATTCACACGATTAAGAGTTCGTCCCCTATTCTTGGGCTCCATGACCATCCAAGACTGGCAAGATGCGGCGTCCAAAGAACTGAAGGGCAAGGATCTAGCCGATCTTGTGGTTACCACCCCCGAGGGGATCCCGGTCAAGCCGCTTTACACCGCAGCCGATCTTGACAGAATCGACAACCTGGACTCCTTGCCCGGTCAGGCCCCCTTCCTTCGAGGGCCGCGGGCCACCATGTACACCAACCGGCCATGGACGGTTCGCCAATACGCCGGGTTCTCAACCGCAGAAGCCTCCAACGCGTTCTACCGCAAGAACCTGGCGGCCGGTCAGAAAGGTCTAAGCGTTGCCTTCGATCTGGCCACCCACCGCGGCTATGACTCGGACCATCCCCGAGTCGAAGGCGATGTCGGCAAAGCCGGCGTGGCCATCGATTCAGTCGAGGACATGAAGATCCTCTTCGATCAGATCCCGCTGAACGAAATGTCGGTGTCCATGACCATGAATGGTGCAGTTTTGCCAATCATGGCCTGCTACATCGTCGCCGGACAAGAGCAGGGAGCCAAGCTCGATCAACTCTCCGGCACGATTCAAAACGACATTCTCAAAGAGTTCATGGTTCGCAACACCTACATTTATCCGCCCGAACCCAGCATGCGGATCATCGCCGATATTATCTCCTATACCGCCGCCGAGATGCCCAAGTTCAACTCCATCTCGATCTCTGGCTACCACATGCTAGAGGCGGGGGCTTCTGCAGACCTCGAATTGGCCTTTACTCTGGCCGATGGCCTGGAGTACGTACGAGCAGCCCTGGCCACCGGACTCGATGTCGATGCATTTGCTGGACGCCTGAGCTTCTTCTTTGGCATCGGGATGGACATTTTCATGGAAGTTGCCAAGCTTCGGGCTGCCCGAATGCTCTGGTTCGAGCTTATGGCCCAATTCGAACCACAGAATCCTCGCTCCTCCATGCTTCGAACCCACTGCCAAACCAGTGGTGTGTCCTTGACCGAACAAGACCCCTACAACAATGTGGTGAGAACCACGATTGAGGCCATGGCTGCGGTGCTTGGGGGTACCCAAAGCCTGCACACCAACAGTTTCGATGAAGCTCTTGGACTGCCAACGGACTTCAGTGCTCGAATTGCCCGCAACACCCAACTCATATTGGCCGAAGAAGCTGGTATTACCAGAACGGTGGATCCTTTGGCTGGCAGCTATTACGTCGAATCGCTCACCAATGACCTGGCCAACCGGGCCCGCAGCATCATGGCCGAAATCGAGGATCTGGGAGGCATGACCAAGGCCATCAACTCCGGCATGCCCAAGCTGCGAATCGAAGAATCTGCGGCCAGGCGCCAGGCGAGAATTGACCGGGGCGAAGAGGTGGTCGTTGGTGTCAACAAATACACCGTCGATGAACCGGCCCTAATCGATGTTCTTGACATCGATGGCTCGGTTCGAGATTCTCAAATTGCCAGACTGGCTTCGATTCGAGCGAGCAGGGACCAGGCGGCTTGCGATTCCGCCCTGGCGGCCCTCACTGAAGCTGCCAGAACGAAGGACAACCTCCTGTCAGCCTGTGTTGAGGCGAGCCGAGCCCGAGCAACTGTGGGCGAGATGTCCGACGCAATGGAAGTGGTCTTTGGCCGCCACCAGGCAAAGACCCGTACCATCACGGGAGTGTACGGAGCTGCCTATAAGGGTGACGAGCACTTCTCCAGCATCGTCGCCGACGTAGAACAATTTGCCGCTGAGCATGGGCGTCGACCCCGGATCTTGGTGGCCAAGATGGGCCAAGATGGTCATGACCGCGGAGCCAAGGTCATCGCCACCGCGTTTGCCGACCTGGGTTTCGACGTCGATGTTGGCCCCCTCTTTCAAACGCCGGAGGAAGTTGCCAGCGATGCGGTAGACAACGACGTTCACATCGTCGGGGTCTCAAGCCAGGCGGCCGGGCACCTCACTTTGGTCCCGCGACTTATCCAAGAGTTAGCCAAGGCAGGAGCCGACCGCGTCATTGTGGTTTGCGGTGGCGTCATTCCCCCCCAGGACTATCAGGCTTTACACCAAGCTGGCGTCGGCGCCATCTTTGGTCCCGGGACCAACATCCCCGAGGCTGCGGCCGACGTTTTGCGACTAGTCCGAGATGCGGCGACGTAGCAGGCGTCCCATACCAAAGTTGGCCGTATCTAGGTCGTTCCTCGCAATCGCATGAGCCCACTGAGGAGGTGTACGCGCTAGCGTTGCAGCTTCGGCTCAGGCTGGGAATCGTGGAGACTGGGCATCGTGGAGTTGGGCATAGTGGAGACAGTGAAGGAATCGACGTGACCGCTCTTCAGAGCGAGGCCCGGACCTTTGGTCCCCTCATCTTGAATTTCGCTCAACGGGAGATGAAGGCTCGCTACAAGCGGAGTATTTTGGGCTGGCTTTGGTCGTTGATCAATCCCGCCGCCGTTGTCCTAATCTACAGCCTGGTTTTTGGTGTTTTTCTTCGAAGTCAGCCACCGGCGACGGCCAATGGAAAGGCCGACAAGTTTGCGCTTTATCTCTTCACTGGCCTGATAGTTTGGAACCTCTTTTCCCAAATAGTGAACGGCTCCATGGACTGGCTCGCCGGAGTACAAGACCTGCGAAAAAAGGTGTATTTCCCGACCGAAACCGCAATCATGGGCGCCGCCCTGGCCACGGCGGTGCAGACCCTGTTTGAGGTGTCCATCTTGCTCATCATCATGGCCTTTTTCGGCAATGTTAGCTGGACCTTCCTGCTCTTTCCCCTGGTTCTCATTGGTGCCGGATTGTTCGCACTTGGACTTGGATTTGTTATAGCCATTCTCAACACTCGCTTTCGAGATGTTCGGCATCTGGTAGGAATCTTGATGAGCCTCGGTTTCTTTATGGTGCCGATCATTTATCCATTCTCGCTGCTTCAACAAGACGATCTTTCAACCTATGGGTTGCCAGCAGAACAAATCGTCAGGTGGAACCCGGTGAGTCAGTTTGTTGGGGCAGCACACGACCTGGTGTATTTCCTCCAACTTCCCTCACCGGGACGAACGTTGGCCATGTTTGCCTATGCCACCATCACCCCGGCCCTTGGTTTGGCCTACTTCCGCTCGCGTTCCATGGCCATTAGTGAGGAGTTGTAGATGTCATCCAACTCCAAGGGGCGACCGGCGGCCAAGACTGCTATCTCGATTCAGGGCGTTTCCAAGAGATTTGTTCTCCAATCCAACCGGGCCTCCTCAATCAAGGAGGCACTTCTCCGCCGTAGCGGAACCCAGAGTGAGGAGTTCTGGGCCCTTCAGAATGTTTCCTTCGATATTCCCAAGGGGTCGTTCTTCGGCATCATTGGGCACAATGGCTCGGGCAAATCAACCCTGCTGCGACTCATTGCTGGAATCCACAAGCCAACCTCGGGGACAATCAGGACCAGTGGACGAATTTCGGCTCTACTCGAGCTGGGTTCAGGTTTTCATCCCGATCTCACCGGTAGGGAAAACATCTATCTCAACGGCGCCATGCTCGGCCTACGCAAGCAGCAAATGGCTGCCGCGGTAAACGAAATCATCGACTTCAGCGGAATCGGCAGTTTCATTGACTCACCAGTCAAGGTCTATTCCAGCGGTATGCATGTTCGGCTGGGTTTTGCCATCGCGGTCCATGTCAAACCCGAGATTCTTCTGGTTGATGAAGTTCTGGCTGTCGGTGACGAAGAGTTCCAACGAAAGTGTTTGGATCACATCCACACACTACGTCGACAAGGCGTGACCATTGTCCTGGTGGCTCACTCTCCTCAACTCATGCAAACCATGTGTGACGAGGTTGCCTGGTTGGACCATGGAGAACTCCAGGTCGTCGGCGATCCCTCCGACGCGGTCGGCGGCTACATCCGGCGAGTGAACACCCAAGAGAACGCCAGACTCAGCAAGGAACAGGCTCAGGACCGAGCGGCTGAGGACGCGATCAGGACGGCCGAGGCGGCAGCCGCCAAGGACTCAGAACGAGACTCAACCGAGTCCTCGACCTCGCCAACCTCACCCGAGGGTGACTCGGACCAGTCGCTGAAGGACGGCCAGGCCCAGGAGCCCATCCAAGACGCCATCGACTCGGACCGTCGTGGCTCTGGTGAGATACGGGTGCTTCACCTCCAATACCTTGACGGCCATGGTCAGCCAACTGCGGTTGGAAGCAGCGGCGATCCGTTGACTATCCGCATCTGGTACGAGGCGACGAGCACCATCGAAAGACCAACCTTTGGACTAGGAATTTACCATGAACACGGCCTTCACGTTGCCGCCATCGATGACAAAACCTTCGGGGTTACCCAACCCATTGTTGAGATCGGAACGGGCTACGTCGAGATCAAAATCGACCGGCTGATCCTCCTAGCCGGAACCTACTATTTGACAACGGGCGTCTATAGCCAAACGCAAATGCACTGTTATGACTCGTGGCACCTGGCTCACAAACTGGTCGTTCAACCCGGCTCGTCTAACCAGTACAACGCACTGGTTGAACTCCAGGCCCAGTTCTTCCCCGCGACCTCAGCAGAACTCAGCTAGGCAGCGCTCATTCAGGTAGGCAGAGTTCACTCAAGATTGCACAAAATCTGGCCATGACCGGTTGGGGTAGCTAGCGCCGCCACTGAGTTCTTTGCGGGCCGTTAGAGCGGCCGGTGGTGGAATCTCTTCGACCGCCACTCCAACAAGATTGGGGTTATCCCAAGGGTCCTCATGGAGCAGCGTGTTCCATCGTTGGAGAATGAACTCATGCTCCCACGCTTCGATTCCCTTTGGGCGACTGGATGTCTCAAGATGAACAAGGCGCGTTCGATTGTCCAGCACGTTCCGATACCCCGCATTGATGAGCTTGAGGCAAAGGTCCACATCATTGAAGTTCAATGGTAGATGGGTGCAAAAGCCCCCAATCTCATCAAAGACTTCCCGGCGAATGGTTAAACAAGCCGCGGTCACAATCGAACAGTTCATGGTTAATCCGAGGGCATTGAATGAACCCCCGATGGTGGAGTGATAGCCGTGATAGCGGTGACTCGGGCCTCCGAGGCGGGAGAAAACCCCCGCATGCTGGATCCGACCGTCTGGATACTCAAGGCAACAGCCAACCGCTCCAACCCCCTCCAGGGAACTCCAAAGGACCATTCGTTCGATCCAGTCGGGAGTGATGACCTCGGTGTCATCGTTCAGGAAGATCAGGTGATCTCCGGCGGCGTGGCTGGCACCAAGGTTGTTCGAATCGGAGAAACTGAAGGGCCGAGTGTCCTGTACAACTCGGACGCGACCCTGGCCGGCCTGGCGGATGTCTTCTACCAACTCGGGCGTGCTCGTGCGATCGACGACGACGAGAATCTCAAAGTTCGGATACGTGGAGTTCTGGATGAGGGACTCGATGGCATTGGTGGGCAAGACCAAGTCCTCGCCACGCACGATCCGACGAGTCCCACCGGTGAGCATGATGATGCTTACCAGTGGAAAGTGGCGAAAAGAGGGACTAATGCTCACGACTCCGACCCGAGCGTGATCACGCTGGGCTAGAGCCGGAATGCCCAGCCGGTCAAGCTGACTCTGGACTGCCCGCACGCCAGCCTCGAAAGCCCAATCTTTGTTGGCCGGATCCGCGGCCGTCGATGTCGACGATTGCCGCCAATGGTAGAGCACCTGAGGCACGTGGGTGACCCTTCTAGCTCGTTCGGTCACCCGCAAGGCAAGGTCATGGTCCTGTGCGCCATCAAAACCGGGACGCAAGTTGCCAACCTCTTCGACGAGGGAGCGTCGATAGGCACAGAGATGCCCAAGGTACATCTGGCCGCGAAGCCGTTCCGGAGACCATGCCGGTTTGTGAAAGGGATCTACCCGGCGACCATCCCGGTTGAGTTTGTCCTCATCGCTATAAACAACATCGACGTCCTCGCTGGCCTCCACCGCATGGCGGAAGGTTCTGAGCGCGTGGGAAGCCAACACGTCGTCATTGTCGAGGAAGGTCACAAACTCTCCCGTGGCGAGGGAGAGACCATCGTTGGTGGCCGCCACAATTCCGCCCTGTTGGGTGCGACGATGAACCCGGATTTGGGAGGACCGATTCTCAAACTCGTCCACGATCGCTTCGATGACATCGGCTTGGGACCCGTCAAGAACAAGAATTAGCTGCCAACTTGTTTCACCCTGCCCAATAACCGACTGGATGGCTTCCCGAAGCTGCCCAGGATCGGGGTGCCAGATGGGAACAATGACGGAAAACAGTGGGTTTGTCATCATCGTCGTCCCCGTAGCCATCGGTAAGGGCCGAGCGCTCTCCAGATGAGTTTCCATGAATTGGACTCTTCGATCGCCCGGAGTCGTTCCTTGGCCTGTTGACCAGACTGATAGTCCACCTGGAGGGCAAGCTCATCCCATTGTGCCTGATGAGTCTGAGCTGCAGCGAGACGATGCTCAAGATCACGGACCTTGGCCGACAAAACGCCCCGTTCGGCCTCGGCGCCAGCGGCAGCGTCGCGGGCCAGACGAAGCGCTTCTTCGGCCTTGACTGCTCGGGCTGTTACTCCCTCAAGCAACGAGCTTGACTGGGCCTCGGAGAGATCCCCATCAGCCTTGGAGAACTGAACCAACTCCTGGCGCAGCATGAGTGCCTCGTTTCGGTACCGCCACTCGCTGCGCTCGTACCCATGAACCAGTTGCCGTTTGCTGGGATCGGCTTTGACAAAGAGTGCCGCCCAGTTTGTGAGGTACGAGGCGTCATAGTCGAGGTCTCGGTAGAACCCGAAGTCAGCCATGATTTGGGCCCAGTATTCTGGCGGCTGCACATTGAAATGAGTCACCTCGTCATGGTCAAAAGGCGTTGTTGACAGCAGGATCCGGTCGCTGGCCTCCGTCATGTGTTTGAGCGCCATGCGGCCCTCGCTTGCGCTCATGTGTTCAATGACTTCAATCGAGGTGATGAGGTCGAACCGGGCGTGTATTGGCTCAGCGGCCGATACCACTTGGCAATAGCCCTTGGCCGACCCTTCTGCCATGGAGATGGCATAGCTGGAGATGTCGGTGCCCCTGGCGTCGATTCCCCGATCACGCAACGCCTCAACCAACAACCCGTATGCACAGCCGACATCCAGAACCGACGTAGGGTCGAGATCTTGCTGGATTCGTTCGGCTAGTCGCCGAAAGAACCCCAACCAATGGTCGTCTCTGCCATAGGGAATGTCGACCCCACTTGCGTAAGTAGCGTAGTACTGCTCGTCATAGAGGTCGGCCGTCGCCATGGACTCTGCCGTGGGAGCGGTCCCGGTCACACCAGGCACGGGCCGGGTAGAAGCAGCCGGAGACGAGTCGGATGTTACAGCTGGCTGGGATTCAGAATCGGACACGCCCCGAAAGATAGTGGCTTAGATCCAACAACTGGCGGTTGGTCACGCCCCAGACCGAGCAATCCGAGGCCTGGTTAGTGGGGTGTTCACCGCTAGTCTTGGCCATCGTGATCCAACAAGATCCATCCGATCTCGCCCAGCGAGTCATGGCCGGAGAGCGCCGTGCTCTGGCCAAGGCCATCACCTTGGTCGAGTCGACCAGGCCCGATCATCGCCGCGACGCCAATCGGCTACTTGATAGTGTCTGCGCAGCACAAAAGGGCGCCAAGTCGGCCATGCGCATTGGGATTTCTGGCGCTCCCGGAGTAGGAAAGAGCACCCTGATCGAAACGCTTGGCCTGTTCCTGATTGACCATGACCACCGGGTGGCCGTGCTGGCCATAGACCCTTCATCAGTTCGCACCGGGGGGTCGATCCTGGGGGATAAGACCCGGATGATTGAGTTGAGCCGCAACCCTTCGGCCTTCATTCGACCCTCTGCCTCCCATGGCATGCTCGGTGGTGTTGCCAACCGGACGGGGGAAGCCGTCATGCTGGCGGAGTCGGCTGGCTATGACGTCGTGATTGTTGAGACCGTTGGGGTTGGCCAATCCGAGGTCGCGGTCGCCTCCATTACTGATTTGTTTGTGCTACTTGTCAGCCCAACGGGCGGGGACGACCTACAAGGAATCAAACGTGGGATCATGGAATTGGTCGATCTAGTTCTGGTCAATAAGTCTGACGGAGACTTGGTGGCGCTGGCAGAACGTACCGCAGTGGACTACCGGCACGCCCTCTCACTGCTTCGCCCCAAGTCCGGCCACCCCACACCCGAGGTCCTCCCCTGTTCCGCACTTTCCCGCACGGGTCTTGGCCCCCTCTGGCAGACCGTCGCTGACCTATGGAGAGACTTGAACCAGGCTGGCCACATTGAAAAGCTCCGTCAGGACCAGGCCTTGGAGGCTTTTGATCGAGAGATCGAAACAATTCTTCTTCGGCGCCTCCTCAGTAGTCCATCGGCCTCCGAACTCCGACAAGCCCTTGGAAGCGAGGTCCGCTCCGGTCTCATTGCCCCGACTTCGGCCGCGGCCACGCTTACCAATCGTGTACTTGGTTCGGCATCGGCCCAAACCGGAGAGTACCCCTGACAAGCACGGTCCCGGAGCTTGGTGCCCGGCACTACAATCGTCTTCGATGCCTCCAGTCCTGTCTCAGTCATTCGCTCCCAGCAATCTCCGAGCCACCGGCAAAACACTCACAGCTCGAGCCATGAGGCGCGACGGCATTGGGTGGCAACGGGTGCCGGATTGGTTCGGCCGACCCTTAGCCGCCCAGCGGACCAAGGTCACGATTTGGCGGCGAGAAAAAGACCGAGATCGCTACCGCAATGACGCCCAGTACTTTGACGCGCTGGTGGACCAGGCAATCTCCAAGGCTCAGCGCCCCCCATCTTCATCAAATGGGTCGGCTCCTTCGTGAAGATTGCAATTGTTGCCCCCGCTCCGGTTCCTGCTGTTTTTGGCGGAGCGGAGCGCCTCTGGCGGGGCTTGCATGAGGGCCTTTCCCGGCGGGGTCACCAGGTCGAACTCCTGACACGGCGGTTTCCCGAGACAAACCTCCAGGAGATCCTCGATGGCTACGAGTATTTCGCCAACCTCGATGTTTCTCGCTTTGACTTGGTAATTAGCGGCAAATATCCGGCTTGGATGATCACCCACCCGCGCCATGTCATCTACCTGCTGCATCCCCTTCGCGGGCTCTATGACACCTACCCACCACATCTCGGCCAACTGGCTGACTCCGTGGGGGGCCGTGAACTGTTGTCCAAACTTGATAGCTGCTCGAACCAGCAGGAGATTATTGCCTGTGGCCGTTCGATACTCTCTGAATTGGCCAAGGACGATGCCCTCCTATCCCACCCTGGCCCCCTGGCTCGGGAGCTGGTGCACCGGCTGGATGCTGTGGCCATGGCACCTAACCGAGTGGCCGCGTTTGCCGCCATTTCCGAGGAGGTTGCCGGACGTGCAGACTATTTGCCATCGGATCGACCGGTCTTGGTTTCCCATCCGGAATCCGACCTTCCTGTTGGGCTTTCATTGAGCGAGGCCGAGTCGGAGGGCCCAGTTTTCTTTACGGCCAGCCGACTGGATCGACCCAAACGAATCGAGTTGATGATCGAAGCCTTCCACCTCTTGACCAACCAGCGAGCCAGCCTGCTCATCGCTGGAGATGGACCCGACCGTGCTCGCCTCGAGCGATTTGTGGGAACCAACCATCGAATCCAGTTTCTTGGTCGGATTCCCGAAAGTGATTTGGTCGCCCGCTATCACCAGGCAACTGCGATCCTCTTCGTGCCCCATCGGGAAGATTTTGGCTACATCACCCTGGAAGCCATCCGGAGTGGGACACCGGTTATCACCACCACCGACTCCGGCGGAGCGAGGGAACTGCTGGAAACGAACGTGGGTGGCATCGTGGTCGAGCCCAATCCGCCTGCGATTGCCGCCGCCATGCGGGCGCTGGCTGATAACCCACTCCAACGATGGATCCTGGGACTCAACGGCCAACGTCGAGCTCAGCGGGCAAACTGGTCTGAGTTGTGGCGAATCATCGAGGATCTCGATCCCGCTCAGAGTACGGATCGACCCAAAGTTTTGAGCCTGTCGACCTTCGCCATTGATCCAACGATCGGCGGAGGCCAACGCCGAGTTCGCCATCTAACCCGAGAACTGGCACGACATGCCGATGTAACCGTTCTTACCCTCAGCGGCTCTGGAAGGCTAAGGGGGTCCGGTGCCCCCGCCATCAAACGGCGCGTCCTCGAACTCGGCCTGACCGAGGTGGTCGTCCCACGCAGCCCCCAGCACCGCAATGCCGAAGCAGAGATTACCCGAGTCGCGGGCCTTCCCGTGGACGACATCACCTGCGCTGCCTTGTGGGAAGCCAATCCGGCCTTCATTGACGAACTCGAGGCACAGCTTGCCAATGCCGATGTTGTTGTTGTTTCCCATCCGTTTTTGGCACCGGCTCTGCGTCATCGCCTGGGTGACACTCCCCTCATTTATGACAGTCACAATGCCGAAGCACAGTTTAAGGCAACGGTGCTTAACCGGGAGTCATCGGGACGTTGGCTTCTTGAGCTGACCACCGAAGCAGAACGACTCGCAAGCCTTGTTGCGGTCTCTGTCACTGCCTGTACCCAGGCTGATGTCTCCGCCTTACAACAGTTGGCGCCCGAATCAGAGGCCACCTTCACCGTCATCCCAAACGGGGTCGACACCCTGGCCTTACCGCGGCGCCAAATCGATCGGGTGCCTACAGCCAAGGCCGAACTGTTGGCCCTGGCCGGCGTTACTGATCCGTCTGAACACGATCGACCAGTTGCGGTTTTCGTCGGATCCTGGCATCCACCAAACCTTGACGCAGCGCGTCTCATCCTTGAGGCAGCTGCGCAATGTCCCGGCTGGACATTTGTCCTCGCCGGTAGCCACACGATCTCCTTGGATGCAGGCAATCAAGCCAACATCTACCTGATTCCGACCTTCGCCGAAGAATCGCTCTACCCTCTCATTGCCGGAGCCGATGTTGCCCTCAACCCAATGGTCTCGGGAGGCGGCAGCAACCTGAAGCTGTACGACTACCTCGCGGTTGGTGTTCCCGTTCTGACCACCGAAATTGGGGCGAGAGGCTTGGCCAATCCGGACCAGATAGTTTGGACCTGCGACCAAACGAGCGAGAGCATCGCGCGAGGACTAGACCACATCCATAGACATCCCAATCAGGCCCGGAATCGATCCGATGCCGGGCGGGCCCTCGTCGAGAAACAAATGGATTGGCGAGGACTCGGGCAGTTGTGGTCCAAGGTCGTGCTCGGCCCAGATTCAGATCTCCCAGAGGCTCGCAAACCACGACCTGATCCGCCCGAGATGATTGTTGCTTCCGCGCCCCCGCCTTCGCCCGATCCAACCATCGAATTGATGACCAGAATTACCAACACAGCCCTCAGGCCACAGCCACCAAAGGACATTGCCTCCATGGATCCAACCCTCCGAGAGAACCTTCGGCGAATGGCCACCAACAAGATGGCTGGCCAGGAGCTCCCCGTTTCCGCTCGGCTGAAACCTATCAAACGGGCCCTGATCCGAGCGGGCAAAATCGTGACCAACGAACAAGTCGTATTCAACGAGGCCACCGTCGATGCAGTCCAGGCGCTGAGCGAGCAGGTGCAAGAGTTGAGCAACCAGATCGACCAACTTGGTGCCCGCATTCCCGCCAGTGAAACATCTGGCGATACCTCTCGGTCGTGAAAATTGCGGTCATCAAACCCGACTACGGGGTGACGGGAGGATTTGAGTCGCTGTTAGACCATCTCTGCTCCCACCTTGGCGCCCAAGGTCACCTAACCACCAACCTCACCGTGCCCGGTCGCCAAACCCCTCGACCGATTTGGGGGCAAGTTGACGCCTCTGCCCACTGGTTCAAACACCCCGAGTTCTTCAACTATTTGGGAATGACTCACGATGTTCGCCTATTAGAGCTCGACGAGTACGATCTGGTCCTGAGCACCCAACCACCGTCCTACCTGGCGCCTCACAAACGCATTCTGGCCCTGTTCTACCACCAAGCTCGGATCTTCTATGAGCTGTCCGAGCCCTTTATCCAAAGTGGGCTGGTTGCCGGAGACCTTCATCGTCAAGCATCTCAGTTCGTTCATCAGGTCGACCTCGCCCATGTCAAGGGAGTAACCCACTGGCTGGCTGGATCCCAGGAATGTGCGGACCGCATTTCCCATTCCTGGCCTGAGACCACGTCGGTATCCCTCCTTGATGCCCCTCCCCTCACGACCGCACCAGATTCACCATCTCGATGGAACGCGGCGGGACCAATGCTGTGCGTCAGTCGACAGGAGTGGCCAAAACGAACCGAGTTAGCACTCGGTGCCGCGCATCTTCTTCGTTCCGATACTCGGACCGAGTTGATTGGCGAGGGCGGACGATTGAATTCTCTAGGCAGACTGGACCGTCAATTCTGTGGAGCGACCGAGCAGGAGATCGACCAGGAAGCCAGCTTGGCCAGCATGACGGCAACAGTGCCCAAGCCATCCCGGAGGCGAGATCTGATTGGTCACCGACTGGCCCGAGGCCTTCGCTCTGGGCCGCAGTCGCCGGTCAGTTTCCTGGGAGCGGTTTCCGATCACCAACGTGACGAAGCCTATAGGCGGGCCTCCGTCGTGGTCGCCCCAGCCTTCCGGGAGGACTACGGCCTCACGGCACTGGAGGCGATGGTGTGGCATCGTCCGGTGGTGGTCTGCTCCGATGGAGGGGGCCTGGTTGAGTTGGTTCACAAGACCGGCGCTGGACTAGTTGTCGAACCAACAGCTCAGTCCATCGCTGAGGGGGTGCGCCGCATCCGCCATTCGCCCGACCTCGCATCCGAACTCATCGAACGAGCAAAAGAGGTTGCCGGGACCTATACCTGGGAGCGGGCTTATGCTCAATTGGATGAGGCGTTACGCCGGGTGTGATTTTCTCCGGCCATTCTGTCGTTGGTAGAGGACCCTTGGGTGAGGGTCCGGCGGTGCCAACCGGGTGCGCAACCTCCGCAGGGGGGCTGGAGGCACGATGTGTTCCATCCTTACTGGAGTGAAGAGAGGATGATGAAACGGGTCGCTGGTCGACTCTGTTCCCCACAGTTGGCTAAAAAGCCGCTGCTCCGCCGGGGAGATTCCTGCATCTCGTGAGGAGGTTTCCAGGTGGATCATCCGGCACTCGTGGTCAACAATCACCCGCCATCCTTGCCGCCTTGCTCGTAGACAAAGATCGACGTCATTGAAGTTCAGGGGGAAGTGCTCGGCGAAGCCTCCAATCGCATCGAACACCTCGCGGCGGATACCAAGGCATGCGCCCGTCACCGCTGCCACATCGGTCGCTCCACGCAATGACCCCTGGTATCCGTCCCAGTCTCCGGGATAGCCGTTGTAGCGGTGTTCGACATAGCCATGGCGGAGCACCAGGCCGGCATGCTGAAGACGTCCATCCTCATAAGCCAACTTGGCCCCGACCACCCCAACATCATCCATCGAGAGGTACATGACCATACGCTCAATCCAGTCGGGCGAGTCAACCTCGGTGTCATCGTTGAGGAAGATCAAGATGTCACCCGTGGAGGCCCCCACGCCGCGGTTGTTCGCTCCCGAAAAATTGAATGCCTCAGTATCGGCGACCGTACGAATTCGGTTGGGATCGATGTTGACCAAGGATTGGGCAAAGGCCTCATCGGTGGTGCGATCAACGACGATGACTACCTCATAATTTGCGTAAGTGGACCGACACAAGATGGTCTGAAGTGCGTTGCGGATCAGGACAAGCTCCCGTCCGTGAACGAGCCGCCGCGTTCCCCCGGTCAACATGACAATGGAGACCAGCGGGTGTTCTTCAAGTTCGGGTGTCAAGCGAAGGCGTCCACGCACTGTCTTGTGCGCCCGCGCCTCCACCCCCTGATCCCTTAGCTGGCTCGTAACCGCCAGTTCGTCAGCCTCTGGTATGGCCCCCGTCCTTTGGTGGGCCAAGACTTGAGGAAGATGGGCGATGCCTCGGGCCCTCTCGGTCGCAGCAAGGACGATAGCGTGACGTGACCGGGGGCGGTTCGGCTCACCTTTGTGGGGAAGATCTGGGTTGCCTTGAAGAAGATGCGATCCGACGAAACGCGATCGAGCTAGACGCGTCCGGATTAAACAGAGGGGTCCAAGATAGTCATGCGACCGCAGAAGCTCTGGTTACCACGCGGGTTTGTAAACCGGTTCACCAGTAGCAGGCTCGTCACCAGAGCAGCGCCACATGTCGTGGTCGGAATAGACCACGTCGATGCTGGGCTGATCCTGAACAATGTCGACGCACCGCGCCAACGCTTCAGGCTCCAACCAATCTCCTGCCTCCATCAAGACCACAAACTCTTCGCTGGCCTCGCTCAATTCTCGTTCCCGATGCTCCAAACTGTGCACAACGACAAGCCGCCAAGACACGAAAGTCTGAGCGCGAAGCGATTCTTTGGTCTGGTGGAGGTTGACCAGTTCAAGGCCGGATTGCGCAGGATCTTGACCAGCGAGGACGACAACAAGGATCACCCCTTTCCCGGGATCCACTCGTTTCCTCAATCGGACCGATCCCAGGCTCGGAGCCAATGGTAAGGCCTAAGCACCGACAAAAACAGACGCCAGGAGCGGGAGCCCTTAATGGCCTCGAGTTCCTGGCAATCCGCAGCCACCCGGTCAAGCTCATCGGCGTATTGGGTTTCCAACTGAGTCCACTCGGCCTGCTCGAGCCGGGCCGCCTTCAGTTGGTCTTCCACCACCTGGAGGTTTCCGAGGGCCACGGCCAACTCGTTCTGCAACCGGGCACCTGCCTGTCTGGCGACACGGAGTTCTTCTTCTAAGCCAGGATTAGTCGGAGATGGTGTGCGCTCCACGATTTCCTTGGACATCGTCCCATCCTAGGGTCGTTGAGCGATTTCAAATGACTCCCCAGATGCGGCCAACTGTGAGGCGAGGCGGACGTCATCCGTGCGCAGGAGTTCTTCGGCCCAATACTCCAGACCAGACGCATCGGGCTCACGCAAGAGGATTCGTTGGTAGAGTCCGCTGACTCGGGACTTGCGAGACTCAATCGAGGCGTAGAACCCGCTGGCAACATCGCCGGTGGTCATTTCCCCAGACGACAAACGTTGCACCCAAGCGACAAGGCCTTCCGGCTCAGCTTCGCGCCCAAGAAGATCTCGATAGAGGGCACGAACGAAGGACTCATCGGTCCCACCCGATCGAGCATAGTATTCGGGCGAGCCATAGAAGTGAGCCCCGACCGCTTCGACCCGAACCCCGGCTGCAACTTGGGCGAGCCAGTGGGCCTTACCTTCGGGGTCTGCTGAGCGTCCGAGAGCATCTTGGTAAAAGCCATCGATCATTACCCCAGCCCACTCGTCGGTGAGTGCCAGAGCTGTAGTTAGATCTTCTCGTTGCCCCGTCTGTATCGCTAGCAGCCAATCGGAGCGGTCACCGACCGTGGCCGACCGTCCCAAGAAGAGTTCGAAGACGTGATTGATGTAGGCCGAGGCTTCTGGACTCGTGGAAACCTGACCAATTGGACCGAAGGAGAACCAGTCAGACTTGAGTGAGAGCAATTGGCGGGTCTCGTTGCCGGTCTTGGTGATCGACCCGTTCGCAAACTCAAACAGCACGGTGAGGGCTCGACCGCCGTCTTCGCCCAAGCCATTTCTCGTGATCACCTCGACGCTCAACAAATCGCCAAGGTTCGGCTTTCCATCGTTGGGTAGGTTCTGACTGGCCTCAAACGCTGCCAGATTTACCGTCTTGATCCAGTCATGATTAGGATTGGCGGCGATGGAATCACCCTCATCTGGAACGGCGGTAAAGTCGCCGCCCGCTGTGTAACCACCGCTGGATGAAGAAAATTCGGTTCTGGCCACTGTTGTGCCAAATAGGCGCACCAATCCTGCCGTGGCGGCGATGGCCGCATCGGTGGCCGGATGGGTCATGATCTCGAATTCGGTTAGTTGCCGGTATCGACCCTCATAGACCTGGCACAGGGTGGTGTCACAGGTGTCGGCATAGGGCAACTGCCTGGCATCACCAGCCAAGGCGTAGGACCGGGCAGCTACGGCTTGAGCCTCCAGGGCGGCGGCTGGCCAAGATGCCGGTGACTCACGAGGAACGACTCCCCGTAGGTATTGCTCGACCGAAACTACGTTGATCGTGCGTGTTGAACCGTTGTTGTTGTAGGACTGGATGGTTCCCTCATACCAATTGCTGGAGCTATCGGCATTGCAGACCCGCAACAGATCATCGGGCGTGTCCCCGGTAGAAGTCCGTTCGACTCTCAAGGTTGTCGCTCCAAGGTTGGCCTGCAGGGTCCAGGGTCCCGAGCAACTGGGAGCGGACTCAACGCTCAGACCCGCCCCAGAAGAGCGAAGTCGCACTGCTTGGCGTGAATCTGCCGCTGTCTGATAGATCAACTCAGTCCCGTCCATGACTCGAAGAGAACCGTTCTGAACGTCGACCCGAGTGGAAAACCCCTGATTCTTCCGCAGATCTACCCGTAGTTGGTTCGGATCAAGGCTCAAGGTGGCCGAATCGATCGAGCCGGCAGTCGACCCGCCATAGTAGTGATCCAGTATTTGGGCCGACGTCCAGCCTTGTTCGGCGTATCCATAGGCGCCGTATTGGCTGAGACCGCGACCATGACCCCAGCCATGACCGCGGACCTCGACCACAGGGTCTTCTCCGTCCTGAGCCGACGCCTCCGGTGGAATAGCACTTTCCGTGGAATCGCCAGCCGTGGAGTTGCTCTCAGTGGCCGGACCTTCGTGGGCGGCAACCGGTGACATGAGCGAAACGAGAACCACAAAGACACTCGCAACGACTAGCGCGGCCCGCGGCAGTACTCTGTTGGAGGCTGCTCTGTGGGAAGCTGCTCTATGGGAAACTCCGACTTGACTCATGTGCTCCCTTCGGCCAAACAGGTGACGCAATGAGCGAAACCTAGTCCGTTTGGCCTAGAAACCGATACCTCTGGGAAGCTTCACTCACCCACTGTCTCAACCGCTCAGTGGCCCACCGTCCCAGTGGCTAGCTGGTAGAACTCTGCACTCAAGGCCAGATTCATAGCGAGGTCGATGTCATCCCCGTCGACCAATTGCCCAGACCAGTAGTCCAGGCCCTCCGAGTCGGGCGCACGACCCAGGACTATCTGATAGAGCCCACGAACCCGACCGTTTCTCGACTCGATTGAACGATAAAAGCCAGCAGCAATATCCACCGGTTTGGCTCGCCCGGAGGACAAAAGCTCCACCCAATGAGACAGGCCGCTGGCATCGGGTTCGCGCTGAAGGAGGGCGAGGTAAAGACGCCGAACGTAGGCCTCATCGGATCCTGCCGAGCGTACATATTCGGGCGAACTGTAAAATGTCACGCCAAGATCCTGGGTTCGCATGCCATCACGAAGCCGACCAACCCAATAGGCCCGACCATCATCATCGGGTGGTCGGCGGAGAACCTCTTGGTAGTTCTCCGCCACAATTCGACCAGCCCACTCATCGGAGTTGGCTAAGCCTTCAACCAGGGCGGAAGACCCACGGAAATCCACCTCCCAACCCAACCGATCCAACTCCAAAAGGCTTCCGTCACGTCCCAAGAAAAGCGACATGAGCTCATTGACGTATTGGGCCAGGTCGCGCTCGGCCAAGGCTGGACTGAGTTCCCACCAAAGGGCAACGTCCACCGCCGTTGTGCTGCCAACAGTGGTCGACAGAGGCGAGGCGGCACGCTCATCTCCAAACACATCGAGCCGCCCTTCACTATCTAGCACCCAGCCGCCGTTTCCGTTCGGATCCACGGCTATGGCCCGAGCCATCCCATTCCACATCCCTCCTCGACGCTGGGACGCTGGAGCACCACCAAAGGGGTGAAGGCGACCCCCCGAATCAAGGATCCAGCCGCTTTGCCCATCGGAACGGACACCGACATCGACCGCCTGCACCGGCGACGCTAATTGTTGTTCCGGGGCACCGCCCAGCGGGGAGAGAGTGCCGTCTATGCTAAGCACATACCCAATCCCTTCTGGAGTCAAGTCTGCCGCGACAACTGGGGCCTTTGGTGGCTCTCCTCGCGCCAGGCCCGGTGCTCCTCCAAAGGGTTGAATCTCGCCCCCATCCGAGACCACATACCCAGAGGTCCCGTCTCCAATGACAACCAGATCCACCGGGTTCACGCCTCCAACCACGGAAGAGGCGGAGGGGCCTTGTCCAAACGAGCGAATCGTCCCCGTCTGGTCCAAGGTAAAACCGCGACCATCGATGGCATCGATGGCGATGACATTGGCTGCCGCCGACGGCGCTGCTCGAGGATAGGCGGCCGCTCCCCCGGCTCGGATGCCACCACTCTGGTCAAGAGTCAAAAAGGCGGGCCCACTTGGGGCGGGCTTGTAGGCGGGGAACACATAAGGAATGACGGCATCCCGGATGGTTGCATTGCGAACGCCGGAGACTCTGGCATAGAGGTAGCTTCCTGGACAAACGGTCAATCCCAAATCTCGGTGGCCGAGAATACTCGGAACCTCGACCCAGGTGCCGTTGGGATAACGCAACCCTGAGGTCGCACCGGTCCGGCTCTTCATCCAACTGGTACCCAACGGATCCACGCCATGAAGACCCAACTTCCAGGACGCCAGTGCCGCGATGGCATTGAGCGATGCCGCAGTAGGTGCGGCGGCGGCTGGCTGGGCTCCTCTCTGATACTGGCCGAGCACTGCCACCCCGGTCGACGACGTGTTGAATCCCTTGGTATGGCCGCCAATGACAGGCCGATCGGTTCCTCCAGATCGAGCCTCCCAAATGGTGCCAAACTTGTCGACAAGAAAATTGTAGCCAATATCGCACCAACCATTGATGGTCACATGTGTGCGGTAGATCCCTCGCAGGATGTCACCAACCTGATCCTGCCGGTAACTATTGGTGGTTACCGTGTGATGAATAACAACACCCTGGACATTGTCGGCGTAGTTTGGACCTTCGGAGCAGCCCTCATTCTCATAAGCCCAGCCAGCCGAGGTCCAAGACGAGCGAGGTTGGATAACCGGCTGAAGGGCAACCGCTGACGCCGGATCTGGACCTACCTGTGACCCAGAGGGCGCACCTTCATTGCTTTGGGTCAAAATTTGAATCGCTGGCTGGTCTTGACTCTTGAGCGATTCGATGCGGAGCGAGACCAGATCCCCACCCCGTTCGATGATCTCAACGGCCTGTGCACCATCCCCGATCCATATCGGCCCAATAGCACTAGCCAAGCGAGACTCGGCCGATCCCTCCTCCCCCGCCAATCCGTCCGGGGAGTCCTCCGTATCGGTTTCCAGATTGACCCAGTCACTCCAGAGCCCGTCGTTCAAACTTCGAAGGGCAAAAACTGCTTGGCGGCCGTTGGTATCCAGGATCAACATCTCTGGCTCATTGGCGAGGGGGATAGAAGCGCCAGGGCCACCCGAACGCAGTCCAGCCTCACCCTCCAGGTCGGAGGGAAGAATCCATTGGCCCGTTAGTTCGACCTGGATCTCGGTTACACCGGGAGCGAGCGGGACCGGCTGATCTTGACGTACTGGTTGTTGCTGGAAAACAGCGCGACTGTTCTCCACAGTCTGCTTAGTCTCCAAAACCTGTTGGGTGAGTACCCCCTCAGGCGGTTGGGTGAGTACCCCCTCAGGCGGTTGACCCGATACCCCTGGCGTCAGCGAGCCAACGAGAACCAGCGCTCCAGCCAGGGCGACACCAAGTCGGGTGCCACTCCTCACCGACGGAAGAATGGACGAACTCAACGAAGCAGTCATGACTCATTCACTGGACGGGGTAGACGCTGGGCATGGATAGGCCACGCGATCAACCCTTGACCGGCTGTTTGGCGTGGAGCCACCCACCGTAGTTCCAAGGACTCCCAAGAAGGCGTCAGGAGGTAGGGATACCCACGACGGGAAGACACAGACCATCGAGTTCGACAATCTCGATCTGATCTCGATTGTCATAGGTAACCGGATTCGTTGGGTCGACCTGCAGTCGATACTCCCGGAAGCTCATTTCTAGAGCATCAAAAGCCAAGAGCCGACCGCGAAGCGAGTCACCTAATCCCAGGATCACCTTGATGGCCTCCAGCGCCTGGATCGAACCCACGATTCCGGGAAGTACCCCAAGCACACCTGCCTCTGAGCAGCTAGGAGCAAGCTCGGGTGGCGGAGGCTCGGGTAGAAGGTCTCGGTAGGTGGGTCCATCGAGAGGATCGAACACGGTCACCTGGCCCTCGAAGCGGAAGATTGAGCCGTGAACCACCGGTATCCCAAGCTTTACCGAAGCATCGTTAAGGATGTAGCGACTAGGAAAATTGTCTGCCCCATCGACCACTACGTCATAGCCCTGGAGAATGTCAAGAATGTTGTTGGCACCCAGACGTTCGGAATAGGTGCGGACCTCAACCTCGGGGTTCAGTTTGACTAGCGTCTCGCGGGCAGAATCGACCTTTTCCATTCCAACCCGATCGATATTGTGAATGATCTGACGTTGCAAGTTCGACTCGTCGACCACATCCATGTCGATGATTCCAATGGTCCCGACTCCGGCGGCAGCCAGATACATGGCGGCAGGAGATCCCAGTCCGCCCGCCCCGAGTAGAAGAACCTTTGCCCCGAGCAGTTTCAACTGGCCCTCTTCACCAATCTCGGACAACAAGATGTGCCTGCTGTAGCGGTTTCGCTGTTTGGCACTGAGGGTTAGCGGGGCAGACCACTCTCTTCCCTCATCCTTCCATTTGTTGAAGCCACCAGCCAAAGACGAGACGTTTGCGTAGCCCAGTTCGGCCAGCGTTACCGCTCCAAAAGCAGAGCGGGTGCCGCCAGCGCAGAGAATGACGAGCGGTTCATCCTTGTCCGTGACCAGGTTCTCGATTTGGGCCTCAAGATGGCCACGAACGATTGTGATCGACCCGGGAATGATGCCCTGAGCTATCTCGTCTGGCTCGCGAATATCGACAAACGTATGCCCCTTGGACCGAGCAAGTTCAGCCTCGTGGGTCGTAATCTCCCTGATGCTCTCTTTGGCCTTGGCCAGTAGCTCACGAAACGTTGCCATCTTCGAAACCTTTCCAGAGCCGCCCACACCAGCGCGAACGAACTAAAACCCTATCGAGTAGGTCAACAATTGATCCTGGGTTGCTTATTCCCGCTTTCACAACAGAATCTCACTCAGCACCTCGCTGATGGAACCGCGGACGATCACATCGGCCAGATCATCCATTTCGGTTGGGCTGCCATTGACAATCACAATCGTCGCCCCCGAACTCTTTGCCACCGGAACAACATTGGCAATGGGATAGACCCCAAGGGTTGATCCAATGGCCAGAAGGAGGTCACAGTCGATGGCGGCCTGCTCGGCTCGCCCGAGATCGGCCGTGTTGAGGCTTTGCCCAAAGCTCACCGTTGCCGACTTCAGGATTCCTCCGCAGTCCGGACAGGCAGGATCGTCCTCGCCGGCGCGTACGCGGTCCAGCGCATCTTGCATCGGGGCACGATAGGAACAATGCAAACATTGCACATCACGTCCTGTGCCGTGAATTTCGACAATGAGTTCGGGATCTGAGCCGGCAGCGTGGTGAAGACCATCGATGTTCTGGGTAACAAGAAGGTTCAGCTTGTGAGCTTGTTCAAGCCGGAGCAGTGCCCGGTGGCCGGGGTTGGGGTCCGCCGCCCAGACCGGGGAGTCCAGCCTTGCCCGCCATGCCAATCGCCGCACCTCAACGTCGGAACGGTAGTAGGCAATGTTGGACATCCGCTCGGCATTTGGGTCCTTGGTCCACACTCCCTGGGGTCCGCGAAAATCAGGGATACGTGAGTCGGTAGATATCCCGGCTCCAGTCAATACCAGCACATTCGAGGCCTTCCTGATCGCCTCACGGGCTCGCCCTCTCTGCCCATCGTTTTGTCCACTTTGGCCTGCTGATGGCCCTCCCACTGTCGTCACGTTGCCCATCCTAGGACAGGTCAGCCCCGGGGGAGTTGCCGCACCGATCCTGGCCTTCCCCTCCCCATCTGCTCTTCCCCTCCCCATCTGCTCTTCCCCTCCATTGCATGAATAACCCTCTTGCATCACAACTGGACTTCATATACGGTTATTTCCGTTAGATTGAGTGCACTTCCCTCCTGTCCGATCGAAACGGACGTCCCACCATGCAAGACACCTTTGCACCGTGCCTCACGGTGCTCGACAGAATGTAGTCGGACCATGTCCACCCAAGTCGAAGGCCCTCAGCGCCACAAAGCCACCTTCCCCGAGGAGCAACTCCATGTTCGCCTCTGGCATGATCCAGTCCTCGAAGACCTTGGGCACGACCCAAGGTCGCCCTATGTCGAACGGTTTTGGGTGTCAATCCTTGGCCCATCGGCAACCCTGCTACTGCGGAGACTGGCCCTAGGTCTTGAGCTTGAACCCAACGGCTTTGCACTGGAGTGCGCCGCCTGGGCTCAGGAACTCGGAATTGGGATGCGGGGAGGCAAGAGCGGTCCCTTCTGGAGAGCAGTCGATCGAACCTGCCGTTTCGGCGCCGCCCAACGAAGTGGTGCCAACCTGGCAGTAAGGCCAAAACTTCCGCCCCTCACCATGCATCAAGTGGCCCGTCTGCCCAAACACCTACAAGCCTCTCATCAGGCTTGGCTGGCAAAACAACTCCCCAGGATCAGTTCGAAACCGGGTCGGGTTGCCTAGTAAGCACCGTCGCTCTTGAGAACGGCCGGGATCGTTCGGGCCAGGATCGAGAGGTCGACCAGAAGTGACCAGTTGTCAACGTAGTACAAATCCAACCGAGTGTATTCTTCGAAGGTTGTTTCACTGCGGCCCGAGACTTGCCACATGCCAGTGATTCCAGGTTTCACCCGAAGGCGCCCATACAAATCCTGATCCCACTCCGCCATCTCCGACGCCAAAGCTGGCCGAGGTCCGACCAAGCTCATTTCCCCCTTGATGACGTTGAAGAGTTGGGGAAGTTCATCGAGTGAGGTCTTACGAAGAAAGGCGCCAGCCTTGGTAACCCGAGGGTCATTCTTCATCTTGAAGAGTGGCCCCGAGCCCTCGTTCTTGTCCCCAAGGTCCTTCAGGATCTCCTCGGCATCGACCACCATCGTACGGAACTTCATGACGTCAAAGGCAACGCCATCTTGACCAACCCTGGATTGGCGAAAGATGATCGGCCCCGGCGAACCGCGCCGAATCCACAGTGCAATCAAAGCGAGGACGGGCGCCAGAACAACCATGGCACCAGAGGCCAGAGTGAAGTCGAAGACGCGCTTGGCCACCGCTCTCCAACCGTTGCGCTGGACGGGCTCGACATAAACCACCGGAAAGCGACCGAGCGGCCGCACCGTCAGGCGCCCAGGATCAATGTCGACCAACGTTGAGCTCAACTCAACATGGACACCGGCATCAACAAGATCACGAATGAGACGATTGCTCGCCGCAGTGCTGATCCCGCTGGCCGCGACCACAACTCCGAGCGCCTCCTGGGAACGGGCAGCGCTCAGAACGAGTGTTGTCAATTCGTTTGGATTATCAGCCTCAAATGGGTCGACGGTCCCGACCACGTCGTAGCCAAGCTGAGGCTCCTCCTTGAACATGCGAATGAGAAGGCAACTTTCCTCATTCTCTCCAATCATCAGCACACGCCGACGACGTTTGCCTGCCGCTCGCAGTTTCTCATAGCGTCGACGAACAACCTCCCTTTCAGCCACGAGACCTATTGCTACCACGACCGTGCTGAGACCAAGCCACGTACGACCAACGTCGAGATTGAAGGCAAAGGCAGCAACGGCGCCACAGGCAACGGCCAAGATAACCGAATCGAGGATTCGCCGAATTTCGTCAGAGCGCCGAGTAATGAACCGAGCAACGTACAGCCGGGCTCGCGCCATCCAGAAGGCCAAAACAATGAGCAAGATTCCAGACGCACCCAGACCGTCCGGACCGGCGGGCACAACCGTACCAGCCAGGGCGAGTCCACCCCCGGCCACCAAAACATCGAGGCCGACCTGCAGGGCCTTAGTTCGAACCACGGCATTTCCGCCCGAAAGCCTAGGGACTGAGCCCTGATCTGCTTTGCCTTGTTCGACTACTACCACTACGCGGCTTCCTTCATCATGGGAGCCAATCTTGGAGGCTCCCCACGTGAATCGGCAGCATGATGCCCGACATGAGACGACAACCCAGAGATTCTTCGAATCTCGATGACCGGAATCCATTCCCCGATCGGGGGAACCCTCACTCAGACTGCGTCACTACCAGTCGCGCATAACTTGAGCAAGGAGGCGCACGCCCCTCGCCGTTCCCCCTTTGGTGATCACCCCATCCTCAGCATCGGCTTCGGCCGAGAGTCCGAGGTCAATGTGCACCCAGGGCACCTCAGCAACAAACTCCTTGAGAAAGAGGCCCGCCACGAGGGCTCCGCCGTAGGGACCATTGCCAATGTTCTTCAGATCAGCAATGTTGGAGTCCAATTGTTTGCGATACTCCTCGGGCAGAGGCAACCGCCAGACCTTCTCACCGGTCAAGGCGGCGGCGTCTTCCAGGCGCCTCACCAACTCGTCGCTTGTACCAAGAATCCCAGCGATCTTGGTCCCAAGTGCGGCGGACACCGATCCGGTCAGAGTGGCGATATCAATCATCACGTCTGGCTTGCTCTCGGCTGCCAGTGACAACGCATCGGCCAAGACAAGCCGACCCTCGGCATCGGTATTGAGCACCTCCACGGTCTTCCCGTTCCTCGCCCGAAAGACGTCGCCCGGCCGGAAGGCATCGCCATTGATCATGTTGTCCGTTAGGGGTATGTAGGCCGAGACCGAGACCTTCACCTTTAGAGCCGCCAGTGTGGTCATGACACCAAGCACGACGGCTCCGCCGGTCATGTCGACCTTCATTGTCATCATGCCCGATGAAGTCTTAATGGAAAGGCCGCCGCTGTCGAAGGTTATGCCCTTTCCAACCAAGGCAACCTTGGCTTGTGAGCGTCCCGCGGGGACATAATCTAGCCTGATAAACCGCGGCGGATGAGTTGACCCTTGGTTGACGGCGAGCACTCCACCGAGTTTCTCCCGGGCGATTCGCTTTTCGTCCCAAACCTGAATCTTGAGACCGGACTCCTTGGCCACTTCCTTGGCCTTGGCGGCAAAGGCGACGGGAGTCATTGTTCCACCAGGCTCATTGACAAGATCGCGCGCCAACATGACCGCCCGGACAATGGCCTGGGCCTGATTGAATGCTGCCCGCACCCCAGGTCCACTGGCCACAATCGTCGCCTTCTTCAACTTGGGAGGCTTGTCAGTTTTTAGCGGCCGGTAGGCATAGCTGGCCAGACCCAAACCTTCGGCTACCGCCCCGACCGCCTCAGCCGGAGTCATTGGGCCGGGTGCCTCAGCCAGGGTGCATGCCACCGCCTGGTGTCCCCCAACAGAACGAACGTAGGCGGCCGCCGCTGCTCGTAGCGATTCTTGGTTGAGCTCATCCCTAGGTCCGAGCCCTACAAGAACTCTGATTGGTTCGTCGGCCGATCCGGCAAGAACCAGCGTCTGCCCGAGCTTTCCCTCGAAGCCGCCAAGATCGGCGCTTCGCCGATGATCCGGAGAAAGTTGGTCAAGGGCATCACTGGTGACTGGGATGTCATAGGCGGTTGCGCTCTTGGGCATGCGAGTGGAGAGGTTTATCGAGGCCATGAATCCGATCATAGGATCCTGTGCACCCACTGCACCGCTTATGCTGGCTTTGGCAATTCTTGACGACGTGTCAATGTTTCAGCGAACAAGTCGCCAAGGTCGGCGACCCGGTCCAAAACCTCCTCCGCTCGAAAGGACATCTGCTGGCCACGGGCACCCTCTTCTACCTCGGCCCAGGTAACCGGGGTCGACACCGTCGGTTGAGGTTTTGCTCGCAAGGTGTAGACCGCAGCAGTGGTCTTGTGGACAGAGTTCTGTGACCAATCAACAAACACCTTTCCCACCCGCTGGGATTTGGCCATCGTGACCAGAACGTGATTGGGGTGTTGCTTGGTCAGCAACTGTCCGACGGCCAAAGCAAAACTGGAGGCATGTTGATGACTGTGACCAGAATTCAGAGGCACATAGACCTGCAGCCCTTTGGATCCGGAGGTTTTTGCCATGGCCACAAGCCCAACGGACTCAAGAACTTCGACCAGCAGGAGAGCAACCTGGCAACATTGGGTGATGGTGGCTGGCAAACCGGGGTCAAGATCGAAGACAAGCATCGTTGGATTCTCAATGTCATTGCTGCGCGCCATCGGCGCATGAAGTTCCAACGCCGCGAGATTGGCTGTCCAGACTAGGGCCGCTGTCTCCTCGATAAGGCAATAGTGGATACCACCGGAACGATCGCCGGGGCCCAGTGCGGTCGGCATCCATTTTGGACGGTACTCCGGGCACCGCTTGGCGTAGAACGACTGTCCTTCGACCCCATCGGGGAATCGGCGCAAGGTTATGCAACGTCCAGCCAGATGAGGAACCATGACCGCGGCAATTCTGGCGTAGTAGTCGATGACCTGGGACTTTGTGAACCCAGCCTCGGGGTACAGAACCTTGTCGAGATTGCTGAGATGCAGGGTTCGTCCCCCAACGCGAACCCCGGGTTGGGAGATCACCGGCTGCCTCCGAGGCGGCCTAAGCCGACTTCTTGTCGGCAATATCGGTGACGGCAGCCAGATTGTTCTCGGCTTCGTTTTCGTCCACGACGGGAGCCTCCTTTGCCGACGGATGCCGTGTTCTAGCTTTCTTGGCTGCGCTAACACTCGCTTCGAGAGCAGCGAGCAGATCGACAACTCCTGGATCCTCTGCTGCGGCCGAAGTTGCCACTGCGGTCAACTCTCCCGCCGACTTTCGTTCGATGAGATCCAGAATCTCCAACCTATAGGTATCCTCATAACGACTTGGCTCGAATTCGGTCACGAGGGATTCAATGAGTTGATTGGCCATTGAACGTTCCGCTTCGGTTACCTCTACCTTCTCCAACTGCTCGAAATCGGGGATGTCCCTGGCGTCTAAGATCTCATCGTGATAGATCATGGTTGACAGAACAAGTTTGCCCTCAATGGGTCGGATGGCAGCCAGATGCTGTTTTGTCCGCATGACAAAGGTGGCTATGGCCACCTTTCCTGATTCGGCCATGGCCTCGGCCAACAGGGCATAGGACTTGGCAGCCAACTCATCAGGAACCAGAAAATAGGCGGACTCGTAGAAAACCGGATCAATGTCACCCTGATCGACAAAATCGGTGATGTCAATCATGCGAGAAGTCTTAGGGCTAAGCGAGGCAAAGTCTTCTTCGGTCAGGACAACGTACTGGTCCTTCATGACCTCGTATCCCTTGACTATCTCGTCATAGGGAACCTCTTCGCCGTCCAGAGCTGAGACCCGCTTTTGTTTGATCCTGGCATGCGTTCGGCCGTCCAACTGATTGAAACGGACCGACTTGCGACTAACAGCAGAATACAGCTTTACCGGAATCGAGACCAACCCGAAACTAATGGCTCCACTCCATATGGCACGAGGCATCTGTAGGCTTCTCCCCTCTGACGGGCGGACACACCGAAGGGTGGTGTGAGCTTGAACCCTAAGCTAATCGGTCGTTCTGTGTCTTGAGTAAGATTCTGTGTCTTGAGTAAGAAGTTTGATGGCGATTAGGGTAATCCAGCACCGTTAAGCGCCGCCCTGGCTACCAGATCAACCCCAAAGGCCGTCAGAATCGCCAGATACAGCAGGCCCGTAGCGGCCATGACGGCCGCATACTCACGCTCTCGCAAGGCGGCGACAGTCACACCCACCAGGCCGATGGTGGTGACTACACAGGCAACCCAAAACCATCCCAGCATCCCGTTGTAGCCGTCGGAGATAGTCCCGTTAAGAACCGAGATCATCCCAGTGGGAACGAGCAACAAAACCACCTCGGGCAGCCAGGTCACGCCAGTCCATTTCACTAGTTCATTTAGCGGTGCCCGTCGCAGCCCTGGTTGTACGAGATACCAGTGTCCAAGCAGCATGGCATCACTGACCGCGCCGAGAAAAAAAGCGCCCATCAAGATTCGAGCCGTCTGCAACCAGATCGGATCGCCGGCAGCGAATCCCGCACCAAACAACCCGACGGACCCAAAAGCCGGTGCGATGAGATCGAGCCGCGGGTTGAACTCTGGACCGTTCATAGCTTTTGTTCGCTCTTGGAGATCGATCCCGGTCATGGTTGCGACCCGTTCGCTTCGCTGCTCGGTCAGCGCTCGTTGACCGGAGACGCCTTGAGATTTGCGAATCATGGACTGGGCCTGGGCGATAAGGAGGCCAACCAGAACCCCAGCGGACCCGATCTCGCGAATCGGACGAACCCCGTATCGAAGACCCAGAAAGAGGGCCAGGGCCGCCATCACTCCATAAGTGAGCCGTATCATCCAACTGTAGCCAAGACCAACCTCTCGTCGGCGGGTGGTCACCCAAAGGAAGAACAGGCCGCCGGTGGCCCACTGCAACAAAACCGTTGATCCATGAAGGTCAAGCATGAATGGGTTTAGGCCTCGACCACAGCAAGGCCTCGGTCGGCGTTGTTCAGCGAGCGCGGCCCTTCTTCGGTTGACACCACGATGTCTTCAAGCCTTGCCCCCCATTTTTGCGGGATGTAGAACCCGGGCTCGATAGAAAACGCATTCCCGGCTTCAAGAAGTTCGGTATTGCCCTCAACGAGATAAGGATCTTCATGAGCCTCGACGCCGATTCCGTGACCTAACCGATGGACAAACCATTGGTCCAGATTTCCCGAAGCCAAACCAGACCGAGCAACCTGGTCGATTGATTCAAGACTGACTCCCACTACGGCCGCAGCCGTGGCATTCGCCTGAGCGGTTTGCAATATCTCATAAGACTCAAGGAACTCGGCCGACGGTTCGCCCGTAAACACACAGCGAGTTATATCGCTGCAATAACCAGGCATACCCTCCGGCTCAGCGGTGGTCCCCCCAAAGTCGCACAACACAACCTCGCCAGCTCGAATGACCCGATCGCCTGCGTGATGGTGGGGACTGGCAGCGTTCTCTCCGGCCGCCACAATGGCGAAGTTCACCTTGGCGTGACCTTCCTCAAGGATTCTGGCCCCCAGTTCGGCCGAGACCTCCGCCTCAGTCCTTCCAATCAGCGGTATCTGCCCCGACTGAAGTTCGGCGGCAATGCGATCGACTCCATCCGCCGCCCTTTGCAGCGCGGCAATCTCTTCTGGATCTTTTTTGGCTCGCAACGGCCCGACTATGGCACCGCCCCGGTGCCAAGTCCGACCAGGCAAGGCCTCTTGCAGAGCAAGGGTGAACCGACTCCACGTATGGTCACCAATGGCGATAGTGGCCGCTGAACCAACCGCAGCCACAACATTGGCGATGGCGTCATCGGTCTCGCCCCAACCCTCGACGGAAAAGACATCGGGCCGCTCCACGACCCGAGGAACCTCAAAGGCCGGAATGAACAGGGAGGCGGTGGTGTCGCGTGGAACAACTAGCATCGTCAGACGCTCCAGGGGCATGGCCTCATAACCCATCAACCAGGGAAGGTCCGGGCCGACCGAAAGAAGCAGGACCTCAATGTTGGCCTGCTCCATGGCTTCTTGGACTCGACGAAGACGATCAGCGAACATGGCTTGAGACTATCGCCCCAAAGTGGTCAGCCTGATTCTGGGGCCAGCCTTCCGGCACAAAGCTTCGACAGCAGATCTGACACGAAGACAGAACGCCGACAGAGTCAACCTGCCCATGCCCCGGCTTTAGGTCCGATGGCCCTCAACGCAACGCCGCAGGATCCGATGGAGAGATGCGGGAACCTGAGAGCAAGCGGAGTCGAAATGAGGAACAACAACCAGCAAAGCAACCGGAGCCGGATCATTGTCAATGACGATCGTTACCGGCAGGCCGAACTGCTCCTCGATCGACGAGTCAGCGAGGTTGCGCCCCGGCTGACTGACCGTTTAGAGATGGTGCGCCACCGATATGACCTTTCATGGTCCTCATTGCTGCAAACCCAACGCTGCATTGAACAAGCGGTTGGCAATGGCACCGAGCAACCTTCACTTTGGCTTTATTGGGAGGAAACGGCCTATCCCAGGTCGGTGCCGCTTCTCGAACACGCGCTCGAGGTCATCAATCAGGAGATGACTGTGCTGGGTGATGCCGTCTCTCGCTTCACCCTGACTGCCCGACGGCTTGAAGGCATCGAACCAGCCATCATGGTTGACTCCATCGAGAGAGCCTTGACCGAGGTGCGCCGGGTCGGGATCGACCCCAGCACGCTCAACGAGATCGGGCAGCGCTGGCAGAAGCGCCTTCGACGGGCTGCAATCCGCCGAGCCGCAGTGCGAATACTGACCAAGGAGACCAGGGAGGCTAACCTCCACATCATGCAGGCCGAGATGGAGTTGTTGGCCTCAGCCCCCTGGGCTCACCTTGATCGACTACTCATGGCCTTTGAACTTGCTCACTCTGACATTCGTAGCCACTTCGGAGATCGGCTATCCAGCCTTACCGAGCTACCCAACGCGACCCGAACCCACACGGAACGACAACAATTGCCGAGCCCGGTCCGCTGAGGCATGACAGAGCTAGAGACCTACCCCTGATCACCTCGCTGTCCGGGGATCATCCATCGGCGAGGCTATTCCGAAGCTTGGATCGACGAACTCTTCACGATCCCTGGCATCCTTGGTCAGTGCATCCCCTCAGCACCATCCTCTTCATCTTGGGCTATGGGCTTGCCCTCCCCATCGGGGCCAAGTTCGGCGTAGTCCGGTCGACTCAAAACCGCTTGGCCCTCATCGGACATCAAGCTGGTGTCGGTCTAGCCGCCCTTGGCTGGGCCCTGCGAGCGTCCGTTGGCATGTTCTTCATCCACGTCGTTTGGCTAATCATGGCCAGGATCTGGTTCGGAATCGAGCGGAACAAAGGCGAGGGACAAAGGCAATAATCTCGAACCTTCAGTCTCAATCCTTCAGTCTCAATCCTTCAGTCTCAAACCTTCAGGCCGGGCCCCTCAGGAGGATCTCGGGCCTGGCCGCCCGAAGTGCCGCCGCCGCATGGTGACTAGATCTTGTCAAAGGGCTAGCCTCAATGTGGACGATCCCTAGTTCGGACTCGCCTATTGTCTTCAACGCGTCGAACTCATCCGGGGTCCACCACCGGTGAACCGGCACGTGATGAGTCGTCGGCCGTAGATACTGACCAATGGTGACAATGTCCACACCCAACGCCGCCAGGTCGCTCAACGTGGCAACAACCTCATCGAACCCTTCGCCCATACCAACAATCAAACCGGACTTGGTGATCAAGTTCGCCCGCTTAGCCCGGGCCAGGACAGCCAAACTTCGGGCGTATCCGGCGGAAGGCCGCACCGCACGCTGAAGTCGAGGAACCGTCTCTATATTGTGGTTCAGCACATCGGGGTGCGACTCGATGATCACCTGCAAGCTTGCTGCCTGGCCGTTCAGATCAGAGATGAGAACCTCAACGCCCGTCCCCGGGGACTCTGTTCGAACCGCCTCAATAGTGCGAGCAACGAGACTGGCACCTCCGTCAGCAAGATCGTCGCGAGCCACCATGGTCAAGACCACGAAATCTAGCCCTAGCTCGGCAATCACCTGAGCAATTCGGTCAGGTTCTTGGTTGTCAACTGCTCCAGGCTTACGCGTGTCAACGAGACAGAAGCCGCAAGCGCGAGTGCATCGATTCCCCAACAGCATGTAGGTTGCCGTACCTTCATTCCAGCACTCAAAAATGTTCGGGCAGCCAGCTTCTTCACATACCGTGGCCAGGTTGAGACGCCGTGAACGTTGTTGGAGCTCACGGAACTTCGGTTCAGTTTTCAGCTTGACCCGCATCCAGTCTGGTTTAGGAGCACGAACGTCAAGCCCACCATGGACGCCAGCCGAAGCGAGACGACCTCCCAGCCGGACAGAAACCCCACTGCCAGGAGTTGTCGAGCGAGCAACCTCTGCTTGGTCCGGAGCGCGACTCCGTTCCGGTTTGATGGGCTCACCCGGGCCCTCGCCCCGCGAAAACGCTGAGAGGTCAGAGTCGACCTGTCGCCAGGCAACATCTTGTCTGGTGGCGAGTCCTCCCCCACTCAAAACTTTTGTCGCGTGGCTCGCTACCAGATTCACGACCTCTTCCATCGTTGCGCTAACACCCTCGTTGCGGAGTGAAGTAACGCCCTTGTCCGCAATGCCACACGGGATCATATGAGCAAACCAATCCAGGTCAACATCGACGTTCAAGGAGAACCCGTGCATGGATCGACCGCGACTCAAACGGACACCGATAGCGGCGATTTTTCGGGCATTCGGCCCGTCGTGGTCAAGCCAGACTCCCGGTTGTTCGGGCAGCCGATCGGCCTGCAGGCCCAGGTCAGCGAGGGCCGAGATGATGATCTCTTCAACCGAACGCACATAGGCAAGCGTGTCTGCCATTCCTCCACCACGATGGCCCGGAACGTTCATGATCGGATAGCCCACAAGTTGACCTGGACCGTGAAAGGTAACGTCACCGCCCCGATCGGCTTTGAACACTTGGGCGCCAACGGATTCCGGGTGAACCAGTAGGTGCTCAGGTTTGGCCCTGACCCCCATGGTGTAGACGGGTGGATGCTCAAGAAGAAGCAAGTGATTGCTCCGACCAGTAAACAGTTGCCTCTGAAGGTCGAGAGACTCCTCATAGGGAACGCGACCAAGCCAACGCACATGGAGCGGACTGTCCCCTTGTTCTCGCCTGGCTCTGGGCGATGTCCCGATCACGGCTGCTGTCCTAAGCCAATTCAGTGGACCAATCGCGGGTCTCGATAATCTCGCGAACCCTGGCCAAGAATGCGGCCGCGTAGGCTCCGTCGATAGCCCGATGGTCCCACGCCATAGCCAGGACCCCAACCGAGTGAATGGCGATGCTTTCATTGCCGTAGGCATCACGAACGACGACTGGCTTTCGCTTCACCGCATCGGTTGACAAGATCGCAACCTGAGGCTGGTTGATGATGGGGAACTGCATCATGGTGCCATAACTCCCCGCATTGGTCAGCGTGAAGGTCCCTCCACTCATCTCGTCTGGCGACAGCTGTTTTGCCCGAGCTCGCCGCGCCACATCAGAAATATCTCGGGCAATGGCCCGCATGCGTTTACCGTCGGTATCGCGAACGACCGGAGCAAGCAGGCCCTGGAAGTCGAGGTCGACCGCAATGGCCATATTGATGTAGTTGTGCACAATGAGTTCTCCGTCGCCCACCGAAGCATTGAGGTGTGGGTACTCACGGAGGGCATCGACCACTGCTCTGGTGATGAATGGCAAATATGTCAGGCTGAACCCTTCTTGTTCCTTAAAGGCGGCCCCGCTGGCCTTTCGAACCTGTTCGACTCCTTCGTAGTCGATCTCTACCGCCGTAAGTGTGTGAGGCGCCACCGTCTTGGACATGACCATATGCTCGCCGGTACGAAGACGGATCTTGGAGAGGGGAACAATAGTGTCCCGAGCACCGGCCTGAACCAGTGGGGCGGCCGAGGAAGCCACAGTTGGGACCGGAGCCGATGCCGCCGGGGCCGGAGAAGCGGGGGCCGGGGCCGGAGAAACGGGGGCCGGGGCCGGAGAAACGGGGGCCGGGGCCGGAGAAACGGTGGCCGGAGTTGGAGCAGGAGTCATGGGAGTGGCCGGGCTTGATACGGGAGCACTAGCAACTGAGGCTGGGGCCACTGTGACTGGTGGCGCAGCAATGGCTGACTCGTCGGCCAGAGGCTGAAGCTGGTTCGATTCAATGTGTCGCTGCACGTCATCGCGCGAAACTCTACCACCCAGCCCAGTACCTCGAATGTCAGCCGCGTCGATGCCGTAGTCATTGACAAGCCGTCGAACGACAGGAGAAAGGACCTTGTTCCCGGCGCCGCCGATGGGGCTTGGTGCGGCAGGGGGTGCCTGTGGCACCGCTGCTACCGGTGCCGGAGCGGAAGCCACCGGCGCCGGAGAAGAAGCTGGGCTGTCTGGGGCTGGGGCAACTGGAGCGACAGCCGGCTCCGGCACTGGAGCGACAGCCGGCTCCGGAACTGGGGCGACAGCCGCACCATCACCAACAACGGCTAGTACGGTGCCCACCTCGACAGTTTCGCCCTCGGGAACCAAAATCTCACTCAGGGTTCCTGCGATAGGGGACGGGACTTCGGTATCAACCTTGTCGGTCGATACTTCAAAGAGGACCTCGTCTACCGCAATTGTCTCGCCGACCTCCTTGAACCATCGGGTAATGGTTCCCTCGGTCACGGTCTCGCCCAGCTGGGGCATTTCGATCTCAGCCACGTTGAGGTGTGCTCCTGATTTGATAGGTGTTTACGTCTGCTAGCAATGACCCATGGGCTACCCGCCCAGGGTTGAAGAACTATCCGTGAAGCGACCGGCCGGTAAGAGCCATAACGCTCTCGCCAAACAACTCGCTTATTGTTGGATGAGGTTGAATAAACTGAGCGACCTCGGCGGCGGTAGCCTCCCAGTTAACAGCCAGGTAACCCTGACCGAGCTGCTCGGTGACCCAAGGTCCCACCAAGTGAACACCAAGAATTCGGCCGCCGTTCCCGTCGGGCAACTTCTCGGCAATAATTTTGACGAGTCCCTCGGTTTCGCCCACGATCATGGCCCTGGAATTACCGGCATAACGATGTTTGGACACCACAATGTCAAAGCCCTGTTCTTTGGCCTGCTGCTCGGTGAGGCCAGCAAAGGCAACCTCTGGCTGACAGTAGATGCACCAGGGCAACTTGTCATAGGCAACCGGACGGGGATCCTCATCGAGGATGTCAGTGATGGCCACGATGGCCTCCATGAATCCTACATGAGCGAGTTGAGCGGTATCAATCACATCACCAACGGCCCAGACACCGGGAACACCGGTGCGACAGTACTCATCGGTCTGGATAAACCCACGGTCATCGACCACGACCTGAGTCGCGTCCAAACCAAGGGTCTCAGAGAACGGCCGTCTGCCAATGGACACCACGACCGTCTCAGCGGTTACCGACTCGCCCTCGCCAAAAGACACCGTTACTCCGTCGGGTCCGGTGCTCTGACCGGTCACCATCACCCCAGCTCGAACCACGATGCCACGCTTCTTGAAGCTGCGCTCAATAACCTTGATCAGGTCTCGGTCACAGTTGATGAGAATGCTCGGCGCCGCCTCCAAAATGGTGACCTTTGTTCCCAGGTCGCTCATCATCGATGCGAACTCTACTCCGATGGCTCCTCCACCGATTACTATCGCCGACTTGGGTAATGATGGGATCGAGAGCATCTCATCCGATGTCACGATCTGGCGAGAGTCGACTGGAAACCCGGGAATGGTCCGAGGGACGGAACCCGCTGCCAATATGACTGAGTCGGCGGTAATGGTGACCTCACCGGAGGAGCCTCCCGAGATCGACACGGATCGGTGATCGGCCCCAAGACGGCCAGTACCATCAAAAATGGTGACCTTGCGGTTCTTGAGCAACCCGGTAACACCGCCAACGAGCCGATCCACAATCGATTGCTTGCGGGCCATCGTTACCGACCAGTCGATCCCCTTGAGATCGGCCAGGATTCCAAATTCACCAGAGTGAGAAACAACCCGTTGAATTGCGGCAGTCTCCAGTAGTTCTTTGGCCGGAATACAACCGACGTTGAGGCAGGTTCCGCCGAGCTTGTGTCGCTCGACCAGGGCAATGCTCAGGCCAGCGGATGCCCCGTACAGGGCAGCCCCGTAGCCAGCGGGACCGCCACCAATAATGATCACATCGAACTGCTGGTTGGACAGAACAACCCCCTCCAGGAACTGTTTCCGTCAGGCGAGCCTAGCTGCACAATTCTTCCTCGCTGGGTGCCAGGACGAGCAACTCTCTCCAGTGATCTAGGGCCACCTTCGCAACCTCACGTAGGGTGCCGTGCCGGTGACTCTCGGTCGGCCCATTGAGTCGTTGCCATTTGGGCCTAACTCTCGCTCTAGAGATACAAAACAACCTGCAAGGCGAAGGCAACGAGAATCGCTAAGCCGCATATGAGCGACAACACCATCAGCATTCGAGTACTCACCTCTCGATTCTAGCCCTGGGGTGGCTCGCCTTGATATCGCCATCGGTTAGAACCGCATAGATACCAAGCCGGACCGACCACTACATTTTGGCGATCTGCGACCGATACAGACGGTATGGGTCTGTTCAAAATGGGCAAGAAAAAGCGCGAGTCCAACGCTGCTGGCGACGTCGATCAGTGGCTCAAATCTCTGGAGACCGATGCCGATCGCACGGACCAAACCGACATTCCGATAGCAGACACCTTCCCGGTCGATCAAGCAGAAATGCCGGAGAACCCACACGAAACTCCAAATCCGCCTCTTCAGGAGGGTCGTCGCGAAAGCGACCAGCCGACATCCTCGACCGAAGAAGCCCCAAGCGACCTTTGGCATCTGCCCAACATGAAGGCTGAGCCTGGGCTGGATAACACAACGAAGGAGCAGTTGGTCGATTCCGGACCCCCTCATGGCCAGGACCAAGAAGCCCTTGTTCCAACGATCGATCCTGCACTGACGGGTTTCGTCGTCGACGCGCCAGACGCCGCGGCTAGTGTTAGCTCCGAGCCAACGACTTCCACCGACACTCCCCTATGGGGCTTGTCATCATCGGCCCCAGCCAGCACCGAGCTTGCTGGCGGCACCGCAACAATGCCAACACAAAACTTGGCCTTCGATGATCAAACAATCGACCCAAACCAAACAGCCGCGGGAACCGAGCCGATCAATGCGTTTATGGAGGCCCACACTCCCGACGCCCTCCAGGTCCCCCAAGGCGCTGCCCACCCCTTTGACCCATCGGAGTTGGGGGACAACTCGACCGTGTTCGATAGTGGCGACTTTCGAGATCACCCCGATCTAGGGGTTGTCATTGACCCCCCGGCGGCCGGGGAGCCAACCAATGACCAAGTCCAAATGGATGATCCGCCAAGTATCAAACACGACAGCGACGGAGTCGAAACATCGATCAGTGTGCCCAGCGGCGAACAGGCGGCAACCCTGCTTGCCATCCTCGGCCTGGGCCGAGACGCTTCCTGGAACGAGGTCCGAGACGCCCACCGATCGCTGATCTCAGACCATCAGGCCTCAGGAGAATCGGACCCGGAAAGGGCCGAACTTGCGCGATCGATTCGCCGAGAAATAAATGCGGCCTACGTGGCCCTCCGTCTCCTTCAAGTTCCCTAGGTACAGATCCCTAGCTATCCGGAATCGGGGCCGGGTCAATAGCAATCACGGACAGACCGGCCTGGGTTAGCTCGGCCGACAAGTCTGGGTTCCCAACAATAATGGCTCCAACAACTGCCTCGGACATCCACCGGTCTCGTTCCTGTACCGCCTGACCCGGTTTTGCTTCATCACCAGCCAGGGTGACAACCCAACTTGCCCGCCTTCTTGCGACCTCAAAGCGGCCCTTATGTTCGGATGGCCAATCAGCAGCAGGATTCGAGAAGGGCAAAACAACGGCCAGTTCGACCCCTCGCCGAAGAGCAATCTCGGCCCCCTCAAGCTCAACTCCTCGCCGCAAACCCGACACCAAGAGATCCCCGCTGGCCAATTTGGCGATCTCCCCATCTAGCCGTGGGCGAGTCTCCCGATCGAGCGCACCCTGGCCAGTTAGCCAGATGGAATGCTCTTTTGGCCAGGGAACCGCAACCGCCTCACCAAGTCCTTGTGCAGCCGCACCGGCCAACAAGGAAATCTGTTCGTCTCTGGCTGCCACCGCGAGTTGATCGGCAATGTCGTTGAACTCGTCGCCCGAGTGCCCCTTTACCCAGGTGAAGGTCAGTTCTTCTTCCCGCTTGAGGTAAAGGCTTATGAGAGGCTCCCAAAGATCACGGTTGGCCACCGGCTTCTTTTGGGCGTTTTTCCAACCCCTTTGTAGCCAGCCTTCAAACCAGCGATCGTTGAAACACTTCACCACATAGGTGGAATCCGAAATCACGTTGACCGGGCCATCAACGGCCCGCAGTCCCTCGAGTACGGCTCGGACTTCCATTCGCTGATTGGTGGTATTGGTCTCACCCCCGCTTCCACTCCGACCATCTTTTGCCACCCAGCCCCAACCGCCAGGACCGGGGTTGCCCGAACAAGCACCATCGGTATAGAGATCAACAACCATTGCACACCCCCGTCTCAGCCACTTGCCCCTCGATTAAGCCGCCAGCCTAGAGGTGCCGGGACTTACCGAGGAGTAACCCGCGGGTATGACCCGCGTCCGGGCACAATGTCGGGATGACAATCGATGGCTTCCTTGGCCAACTTCCCGACATTGATCCCGACGAAACCTCCGAATGGCTTGAATCGTTAGACTCGGTGGCCAGTTCGTACGGGAAAACTCGGGCTCGCTACCTCCTTGGGCGGCTCAATGAGCGAGCTCGCGAGCTTCACCTGGGGAACTCCGCCTCAATCACGACCGATTACGTCAATACCATCCCAACCGAGCGCCAGCCATTCTTTCCCGGCGACGAATACCTTGAGCGCCGCATCCGAGCGTTCATTCGGTGGAACGCGGCCGCGATGGTTGTTCGAGCTAACAAGAAGGCCGATGGCATCGGCGGCCACCTCTCATCATTCGCATCATCAGCCTCACTGTACGAGGTTGGATTCAACCACTTTTTCCGGGGCAAGGAGAACGGTACTCCAGGTGACGCCGTCTACTTCCAGGGCCACGCCGCTCCCGGCATCTATGCCCGGGCATTTATGGAGGGACGTCTGGATGAAAGCGAACTGGACAACTTCCGGCTCGAGGTTGGTGGAGGAGGCCTGTCCAGCTACCCCCACCCCCGGCTCATGCCCGATTTTTGGGAGTATCCAACTGTGTCCATGGGACTCGGTCCAATCAACTCCCTCTACCACGCGCGGTTCTTGAAGTATCTTCATAACCGCCATATTGAAGATACCGACCAATCACGGGTGTGGGCTTTCATCGGAGACGGCGAATGCGACGAGCCAGAGACCCTCGGGTCTATCTCTCTGGCCGGACGCAACGGCTTGGACAACCTCACCTGGGTCGTGAACTGCAACCTCCAACGTCTCGACGGCCCCGTGCGGGGAAACGACAAGGTGATTCAGGAGTTGGAGGGGGTCTTCCGTGGGGCCGGTTGGAACGTCATCAAGGTTGTCTGGGGCGGACGCTGGGACGAACTGTTGCAACGCGACGTTGATGGGCTCCTTCTCAACAAGATGAACTCCACCGTCGACGGCGAATTTCAGCGCTATGCGGTGGAAACCGGTGGATACATCCGCGAAAACTTCTTTGGTCCCGACCCCCGCCTTCGCAAATTGGTCGAACACCTCAGCGATGACGAACTCCGGGCTTTGCCCCGAGGTGGCCACGACTACCAAAAGGTGTATGCCGCCTATAAGGCAGCGGTCGAACATGTTGGCCAACCAACCGTCATCCTGGCCAAGACAGTCAAGGGCTGGACCCTTGGCCAGGGTTTCGAGGGTCGCAATGCCACACACTCGATCAAAAAGATGACCAAAAAGCAGATCCTTGAGCTACGCGATCGACTGCACCTCAATAGTGATATTTCTGAGGAATCCCTCGAAGATGGCATCCCTCCCTATCTGCGATTGGCACCCGACTCTCCCGAACGCCAGTACATGCTCAGTCGACGCAGGGCACTAGATGGCGCGCTGCCGCTTCGACAACCGACCATTCGTCGCCCACTAGATATGCCCTCGGACAAGCCCTTCGCTACCTTCCTTGAAGGGTCCGGGGGGCGCGCGGTGAGCACCACCATGGCCTTCACCTCAATGCTGAGAGAAATGATGCGTGAGGACGACTTCGGGCCACGCGTGGTCCCGATCGTGCCGGACGAGGCCCGCACCTTTGGCATGGACTCCATGTTCCGAGAATTCGAGATTTATGCCCCATTCGGACAGAAGTATCAGCCGGTCGATCACGAGTTGCTGCTTTCCTACAGCGAAAGCGCGACGGGTCAGTTTCTCGAAGAAGGCATCACCGAAGCCGGAGCCATGGCTTCATGGATCGCGGCCGCCACCAGCTACGCCCATCAGGGCGTACCAATGGTTCCGTTCTTCACCTTCTATTCCATGTTCGGGTTCCAACGTGTTGGCGACCTGATTTGGTCAGCCGCTGACTCACGAGCACGAGGCTTCCTCATGGGAGCGACGGCGGGACGAACAACGCTAATGGGCGAAGGACTCCAGCACCAAGACGGACACAGCCTGCTCCTGGCCTCGACCATCCCGGCCTGCCAGGCCTATGACCCAGCCTTCGCCTATGAGCTATCGGCCATCATCCAGGACGGCCTGAAGCGAATGTACGTCGATGATGAGGACATCTTCTACTATCTCACCCTCTACAACGAGAACTATGATCAGCCAGCAATGCCAGCCAACTCCAGGGACGGCATCCTGCAGGGCCTCTATCACTGGGCCAGCAGTCCAGAGGGAGTCGAACCTCGTGCCTCGGTGATCTTTTCGGGCACCACCCAAGGTGCGGCCCGAGAGGCCCAAGCCGAATTGGCGAAGCGTTGGGGGGTCGGCGTTGAGCTCTGGAGTGCCACCAACTACAAGCGCCTGCGCGAGGACGCCCTCGCGGTCGAACGCTGGAACCGTTTGCACCCTCTGGAGGAACAGCAGGTGGCCTATGTCACTCAACAGTTGGCTAAGGCCAATGGACCCGTGATAGCAGTCAGCGACTATGTCAGAGGTGTACCCGAACAAATCTCTCGATTCGTCCCCCAGCGATTTACGGTCCTTGGTACCGACGGAATGGGTCGCAGCGACACCCGCGAGGCACTGCGTTCCTTCTTTGAAACCGACATGCCGAGCATCGTCATCACTGTTCTGTCTTCCCTAGTTTGTGATGGGGTGTTGACTCACCAGGCAATCGTTGATGCCTTGGAACACTACGGCGTCGATGTTGACCAACCGGCGCCCTGGACGCGCTGAGGTAACCAACATCGTCTCGACAAGCGCTTCGCTACTATCGACAAGCGCTTCGCTTTGTCCTACCATCTTGCCTTACGGTGTCAGGCATGGCTAGTCCGTCCGACACTCCAGCTACCGCCTACTGCCCAGTACAACTTGTGAGGACCCAATGACGGCAACTGACTACGAGATGCTCGGTCGCAACGACCCGAACGACATCGATCAAATCTTGTTAATGACCAACACCGAGGTCGATGAGACAATTTCGGTCGTCAAGAATGAGGCTGACACCGTCTTCACCTGGGACTACGAAAAGGCTACTCGCCCCCGGCTCAACAAACTGTACGAAAGGCCAAACACTCCATGTGGGATGGGGAAAGGGACCTCGATTGGGCAACGGATGTCGACCTCGACAAGGTTGTGGCCGACATCGCGGTGCTCAGCGAGGTACAGAACGGTCCGATCACTCGCCTGGCAGAAGAGCCCGGCAGTCCATTCCAAAACTGGGGTGAGAAGGAATGGCAACAACTCGACAAGGAATCACTGAACTGGCAACTCAGCCAGTTCATGCATGGCGAGCAGGGAGCGCTCGTTGCCACGGCCAAGATCGTTGAGACGGTGCCCTGGATCGACGCAAAGTATTATGCATCGACCCAGGTCATGGACGAGGCCCGCCATGTCGAAGTTTTTGCCAAGTACCTCGATACCAAACTCGAGGGCAATTACCCGATAAACGTGCATCTCAAGCATCTGCTGGATGACATCATCAACAACAGCCAATGGGATATGACCTATCTCGGCATGCAGATCATGGTTGAGGGGCTGGCACTGGCCGCTTTTGGCTACCTCCACATGATGACCTCAGAGCCGCTACTCAAACAGCTACTCCGCTACGTCATGAGCGACGAAGCCCGCCATGTCGCCTTTGGAGTGCTCACGCTGGAGGAGCACTATCAGCATCTCTCGCTGGCCGAGATTCAGGAGCGCCAGGAGTTCGCCTTTGAGGCGGCGGTTCGCATGCGTGATCGGTTCCTCCAACAAGAAGTCTGGCACCGGATGGGAGTTACCGACATCCGTCCAATCGTTGAGGCTCGACTAGGTGCGAGTGAGGAGGAGAAGCAATTCCAGCGCATGCTCTTCTCTAAGATCGTTCCCAACTGCCGAAAGCTCGGCCTCCTGGATGCGGGTGAAGGCTGGCTTCGCACCAAATTCGAGGAAATCGACGTTATTCAGTTTGAGCATATGGAGAGCACCGACACCGAGTTCGCTGATTTCGCCCTCGGAAGCGACGACGAGACCTCCGTCTAGCCGGGCCCCATCACCTATGGATTGGCCACCTGGCTGGATTGGGTCTGCTCATAAACGTGAATAACCCCCGAGTAGGTGGCAACCCAAACCTCCCGAGACTCCGGATCAAACGTGACCCCAATTGGCTTGTCCGCAGTCTTGAGCGTCTGCAAGATCTCGAAATCTGACGATCGAACACTGGTCATGGTGTTGGACTCATAGTTGACTACGTACAGTGTTCGTCCATCGTCGGCAATGGCCATCGTGCGCGGTGCGGCCCCCGTTCGCACCGTGGCGATCACCTCACCGGAGGCCAGGTCAATTTTGACGACCGCACCTGCTCCATTCAGGGTGGCATAGAGGGTTCGGTCATCGGGGCTGAGAACAAGGTGCCTGGGTGCCGGGCCCACTCCCCTAATCCAGGTGGTCTGGAAGTCTCCCAGGTTGACCACGGCAATATCGCTACCTCCCATCACCGTGGCGTAGGCCGTTTGCGAATCGGAGGAGACAACGATGCCACGAGGGTGGCGACCCAGAGGAACAGAGCCGACTAGGTCTCCGGAGGCCAGATCAACAACTGACATGTCGAACGAACACCAGTTGGTTACCAACAAATACTTGTTGTCTGGCGTGACCACCAAAAACTTCGGGACGGACCCAACCTCATAGACCTCATCTATTGGGGAGTTCGATGACCCGATAAGCTTGGTATCAATCCGGTAGACGAAACTGTTTTGTCCCTCTCCTCGTCCGCAGTCATCACCGGCGGTAGAGCCAAAGCCCGGTCCGTACATGCGATAGTTGGACACATAGCCGTAGCGACCATCCGGGCCAAAGGCCGCCTCCACCGGTGCTCCCCGGTATTCGCCTGGTTCGACATCGATTCCAAAGAGCGATAAGTCGACCGTGTCGGGGATAGTGGCCACCAGGTTCTGATCTCGGTCAAAAACGGAGATCGTGTGGCGGTACATCATGTTCTGAGCAAAGAAGAGTCCCTGGCCCGAGGCGACCACCGACTTGGATGCCAGGTCTCCCGTTAGGTCGCCTATTCGGCTCAGAACGAGTTCGTCCGATGACACCACGGTGGTCGAGGTCGGGGCGAGGGTGGTCGAGGTCGGGGCGAGGGTGGTCGAGGTCGGGGCGAGGGTGGTCGAGGTCGGGGCGAGGGTGGTCGAGGTCGGGGCGAGGGTGGTCGAGGTGGCCAATTCGACTCTGGCCTCGCCGCCAGTACAACCGGCGAAAGCCAGAGCCAGGCCGGCAGCGAGCCCCGAGACCCCAGGAGTGATCCGCCCCTGACCACCTCGCCCAATTCGCTCCATCCACACTCGAACCAGCATGCTTAACTGCGTCGACATCGTTCTAGCCACCCCAGTAGAATGGCAACAGCACGCGGGTCATGGCGTAGTTGGTGACCCGCTCCGCCAACCAGTCTCAAGTCGGTTGAGCTATGAGCGTCGGCAATGGCTCGAGCGTCGAGTTGGGGTACGACCTCATCTACCACACCATGCAAGACCAACAAAGGTCTTGGCTCAAACGCCTGGGCCGCCACTGTTGGTCTGGCTGCTCGCAGCTCAGCCTTCCAGCCAAGTAGATCGGTGGGAAAGTCCTCACTCTTGATTGCGCCGACATCCTTGGCGTGGCGCAACAGCCGATCTGGTTGCTGAGCCCAATCGTTAAAGTCGGCTGGCGAACCAAGCATGGCGACGCCGGCAACGGCATCGTCTGTTACGGCACCAATTAGACCAACGGACCCGCCAGTCCCGGTTCCACAAACCCAGATTCGGTCGACCCGTTCCAACGATCGCATGTACATCAGCCCGGCCTGAACATCCTCGACCCACCCATTGAGGCTGAAATCTCCCGTTGAAGTACCACAACCGCGAAACCGGATAGCCAGTGCGATCCAGCCCATCTCCGTTGACAACCGATTAGCGAAACCCACCATGTCCAGGCCAATGTGAGCGGCGTCGATGGCCCCTGAAGGGAATCCATGCAGGAACAACACCGCAGGCGCCTTTTGGCGGCCGGGAGGCTGCGCGAGGTGGGCCTCCAGTTCGACCCCACCACTCGAAGGAATTCGAACGGATTCAGACAGAGCCAGGTCCCGAATACAATCGGTAGCCCCGGTTTTTGGCTTCAACCAATGTGTCTGGTCCGAAACTGAGGTAGGTGCCCGCACTCATGAGTTCATCAATGATGGATTCATTTGTCATGGCGTCCACGTCATAGACAATCAGGTTGCGCTTGTCTCCGACAAACTGAAAATGCTCAAACTTGGCTGGTCGCTTCATTGACAAGAAACTCTAGCTCTCACGCCTGATGCTTGGCGACTTGATGGCTACTTGCCACCACTATTTAAGCAACAAATTCGTACGCGAAACAGGTTTTGGGGACAACCAACTTGGCCGTCCCCAAAGGGCCTGTGCCTGTCCAGTGGACAGACATGTACTTGTGGAACCCCGAAGGGCACTCTGTTCGCGGTCACAAACGTCCAAGACGTCCAACGACTAGCGGACAGCCACCTCCAAGATTCCAAAGTTTGGCTTATTCAACTTGGATCACCTCCTTCCTCTGACTCGGGAACGAGTATGACAGAGACATCGCCATCCGTCGCCCGAATTTCTAGTTTTCGCCACCAGTCAAATCGCCCTCTTGAGTTTCACCAGCGCCCAGTTTGGGCGGCTCATAGGGGGCATCCAACAAGGGCATTTCCTCAATATCGATCCGCACCTTGACTGGATCGTCCAAATGAATGGCTCCCATGAACTGCAGATAGGCCGAATTGGCCTCGATCACCGCGGCGGCATGATCCCGCTCGACCTCTAGTCCCACAAGATCGGCCCGCTCCATTACGTAGTCAACCGGATCGAATTCCTCAAAAACAATCGGGCCATCGCTGTCATTGTCTGGGGCCCAATGATAGGCCTGGATCCATTCGGTGTGCAGCCGAATTAGTCGACGAACATCCTCATAGCTCAGTACCGAAGAGACCTCGGTGGGAATGGCGTCGCCAACAAAATCGATGGCCTCATGGGCATCGATGACGATTTGGTTCGGCATGTTGGCCGTCTTGTTGACCGCGGAACCAACAAAGACCAATCCGATGGCTACCACGGTCACAGCCGTAATCAGGATGAGGAAAAGAGGTACCACGAAACAGACACTAGAGGGACCGACTGGCTTTAGCGGCGCGATCCCAAATCAAGCGGCGGAATCAAGGCCCGGCATCTCAACACCCGGTGACCTAGAGGCCAATACGTTGGGCCAATAGCTCCCGGTGGTAGGCCGGATCCCCGAACATCAACTCTGAACTCTTCGCCCGCTTGAAATAGAGGTGGGCTGGGTGCTCCCAGGTAAATCCGATGCCGCCATGGATCTGGATGTTTTCGGCCGACGCGTGAAAGTAGGCCTCGGAGCAATATGCCTTAGCCAGGCTGGCTACGGAGGGGAGTTCATCATTCAGTTCAGCGGCGCACCCAAGGCCGTAGTAGGCAGCCGACTTGGCCGACTCGACCTCAAGAAGCATGTCGGCACACTTGTGTTTGATGGCCTGGAAGGAACCAATGGGGCGACCAAACTGCACCCGATCCTTGGCGTATTGAACGGCCATTTCCAACACGAACTGGGCTCCACCAACCTGCTCGGCCGCAAGCGCAACGGCCCCAAGATCTAACACCGTGCTCAGCGTGTCCCAGCCTCCGCCATCGCTGCCGATCAGGGTTCCTTGTGCTCCGTCTAGTTCGATCTTGGCCTGCTTGCGGGTCTGGTCCATAGTGGCAAGGGCCGTTGTGGTGACGCCATCGGCGGAGCTGTCAACGGCATAGAGGCTAATCCCAGCGGCACTCTTGGCGGCTACGATCAGCAAGGAAGCCGTAGCCCCGTCGATCACAAAACTCTTGGTTCCGGTGATCTTGCCGTCCGCATCAACAGTCGCCTCAATGCCATCGGCATCCCAGCGGCCATTCTCTTCGGTGAACGCTAAGGCGGCAATGGTTTCGCCCGAAGCGATACCCGGAAGATAGTTCTTCTTCGCGTTGTCGTCCTCGGAATGCAAGATGGCCAGTGAAGCCAGGAGCCCGGATAAGAAGGGGGCGCAAAGCAAGCGTCGACCCATTTCTTCCAAGACGACGCCTAGCTCAACAAAGGTGAAGCCCTGCCCCCCATACTCCTCGGGAATGATCAGACTTTGCAGACCCATCTGTTCGGCCATCTGAGACCAGACGGCCTTGTCGTAGCCTTCGTCGGTCTCCATGAGCTCTCGAACTGCTGCCTCCGATGATTTCTCGTCCATGAAGGAACGAACGAATTCGCGGAGTTGTTCTTGTTCCTCAGTAAAAGCAAAGTTCATGTGGCAAAGCTACGGCCCCCTCTCGGCCCGAACCAAATCGAGATGTGTACACTCGTGGACACATTGCTTGGGCGTCATCTATTGTCCGGGGATGACAGCGAACAGCGACAGCCACCCAAACCCTAAAGACACAACCCCTTCCTTGAGTCGCTCAGTCACTGCCTCTGCTCACAAAGCTGCCTTTGCTCACACAATCGGTGTGCGCCAGCTTCGAAGCACCGTGGCGGCCACGTTGCGGCGAGCAGCCGCGGGGGAACGCATTATCGTCACCGCCGATGGCCAACCAATGGCCCAACTCGGGCCGCTGACCCCCAACCCTCGGGGGCTCACGCTCTGGGATCTAGCCTCCGCCGGTCTGATCGAACCACCAGCAAGACACGATCAACCGGACCCACCAACGCCCCTTCCGGTCCCCGCCGACGTAAAGGCCGATCGCCTGCTGGAGTCGGTCCGAGGTCGCCGATGAGCGACGCTACCTTCCTGGACACATCCGCCCTAATCCGACGTTACCTGGCTGACCGAAACCGGAAGCTCGTGGTCGATGTGATGAGTGAGCCCGGAGCCTGGGTGGCGAGCGCCCTGGCCAAAACCGAGCTGCAGCTAGCACTTTTCGGGGCATCGCCAACCCCATCGGCGCAGAGAGCCTTGTGGGCCCGAGTTCGCGAGGATTGGGATGGCTTCTGGGAGATACCCATTGATCGGCGGTGCCTGACTCGAGCAGCCGAGATTGGCGCCCGCTACGGGTTGGCCACAGTCGACTCCATCCATCTGGCGGCAGCCGACCGACTCCCCCGCCCGGTCCGATTCCTCACCTTTGACCGCCAACAAATCCCAGCCGCCGCCGATCTTGGGTTGCGTGTCCTAAGCCCCTTCGGCGACTGAACTCGCCCGAATAACCAGCTCAAAGGCCGGGGAAGTGCTTGACTATCCAGGAGGCAAGAAAGGCAGACAATGACCGATCACAAGTGGGGCTTTCGCACCCGGGCTCTACATGCCGGTGGCCAACCCGACTCGGCTACCGGGGCCCGGGCAGTTCCCATCTACCAGTCAACAAGTTTTGTGTTCGAGGACACCGCGGATGCCGCCGACCTTTTCGCACTGCAAAAGTACGGAACCATTTACAGCCGGATCTCCAACCCGACCAACGCGGCCCTCGAAGAGCGCATCGCCAGCCTCGAAGGAGCAATCGGCTCGGTGTCAACCTCAAGTGGCCAAGCCGCCGAATTCTTGACCCTCACCACCGTGGCCGGAGCCGGAGACCATCTCGTGGCAGCCGCCAGCATCTACGGAGGCAGTTACGCCCTGCTGTCCATCACACTCAAGCGTCTTGGAATCGAGACAACATTTGTCGACAATGCCAAGCCCGAAGCCTTCGACGCCGCCATCAGGCCCGAAACCAAGGCCCTCTACACCGAGATTATCGGCAATCCATCCGGGGCCGTTGCCGATGTGCAGGCCCTGGCCGACATCGCCCATAGCCACGGGCTTCCGTTGATCGTTGATGCCACCTTCGCCACCCCCTATCTATGCCGCCCCATGGAGTTTGGGGCCGACATCGTGTTGCATTCGGCCACGAAGTTTCTTGGCGGACACGGCACGACTATTGCCGGTGTGATTTCCGAATCCGGTCAGTTCGACTGGGCCAGCGGGCGGTTCCCTCACATGACCGAGCCGATCCCGGCCTACAACGGCCTGCGCTGGGTTGGAAACTTCGGTGAATACGCCTTTTGTACCGCCCTTCGCTCCGAGCAACTCCGTGACGTCGGGGCGTCACTCTCACCCCACAGCGCCTTCCTCATCCTCCAAGGCATTGAAACCCTTCCGTTCCGCATGGATGCCCACGTTGCCAACGCCAATGCTGTAGCCCAGTGGCTGCAGGATGACCCACGTGTCAGTTGGGTCGCCTACGCCGGTTTGAACAGTTCTCCCTACCAAGAACTGGCGACCAAGTATCTGCCGCTTGGGGCTGGAGCCATCTTCACCTTCGGAGTCAAGGGTGGCCGGCAAGCTGGCAAGGACTTCATCGAGAGACTGCAGCTAATCAGCCATCTGGCCAATGTTGGCGATGCCAAGACATTGGTCATTCACCCGGCCTCAACCACCCACCAACAGATGGGTGACAGCCAACTGGCTGAAGCTGGGGTTGGTGCAGACACCATCCGGCTGTCGGTCGGGTTGGAGGACTTGGACGACATTGTGTGGGACCTCGATCAAGCATTGGATGCATCATGACGAGCTGGGTTGAACCAACCGCGATCGAACGCAAGAGGCTCCTTGACCAGTCCCAATCGATCGCTATTATCGGGGCGTCCGCCAATCCAGCACGGGCCTCGAATTTTGTGCTGACCTACCTTCGTTCATCGGTTTGCGACTTCATGCTGTACCCCATCAACCCAGGCGAAACCGAGATTCAGGGTCTCAAGTGTTACCCAAGTCTGGATTCGCTTCCAGGGGTCCCCGATCTGGTTGACGTCTTTCGCAAACCGCAAGACTGTCCCCAAGTTGCCAGGGATGCAGTGGCGGTTGGAGCCAAGGTTCTGTGGCTCCAACTTGGGGTCTGGAGCGACGAGGCGGCCAATATCGCCCACCAGGCTGGCCTTGATGTGGTGATGAACCGGTGCACTAAAATCGAACACGCCCGCTTTGCTGGCGGGCTTCATCTCGCCGGTTTTGACACCGGTGTGATTAACAGCACACGATCCCGATAGACCCCGGTCATCAAGATTGGGCCATGGCATCACCTGGCAGTGGGCCCTCACCGGCGATGGCGGCTTGGAAACGCCGCATTCCGGCCAGCCAGCGATCGACGTCGGTCGCCTTGCGGCTGAGGTAGGTGGCAACCTCGGGGTGAGGCAGGATGTGGAAACGCTCCTCAGCCATTGCATCGAGACAAATGGCGGCCACGTCGTTGGCCTCAAGCACGCCATCTCCACCAGCCACTCCCTGGCCTATGTCTGCGTCCTCGCCGAGCGAGTCGGGGCTGTTGGCCACGATATTGGTGCGGACCGCCTGAGGACACAGCACCGATACTCGGATTCCTTGGTGATGGTGGGTAATTGAGAGCCATTCGGCCAAGGAAACTGCGGCCGACTTGGTGACCGAATAGGTCATCGACCCAATCTGGCTCAACAACCCGGCAGCGGAGGCCGTATTGAGCAGATAACCGCCGCCATTGGCGATCATCGAGGGAAGAACGGCCCGGGCGGCATAGATGTGGGCCATCACATGAACCTCCCACATGGCCTGAATCCGCTCGTTGGTGTCTTCCAGTCCGGCAGTGGTGACATAGCCGGCGTTGGAGGCAAAGACATCAATCGGGCCCTGTGTCGCTAACACCGACTCGACCATCTCACCCAAGGCCGTCTCATCGCGAACATCAAGCTGGAACGAGGTGCCGCCAACCTCGTTGGCCACCTCACGAGCTGCGACCCCATCAAGGTCGGCCACCACCACATGACGAGCTTCCGCAGCCGACGCGGCGCGAGCCAAGGCCGCTCCAATACCCGAGCCACCACCGGTAATAACCACAACCTTGTCCGCAAGATCCATGGAGTTGGACCCTAGAGGCATGATCCCGGCCGATGCGAACTCAAAGCCCTATTCAGCCGCGACAGTTCAGCCGCGACAGTTCAGCCGCGACAGTTCAGCCTGTTGTGGGGCGATTCTCCGCCCAATGGATGGAACGGGGCCTTCAGTGCGCTGGATGGCCGAACGCGCCATCCAGATCAACCCCTGCGAGAACAGGCATACCGACTGGCCATTCGGGCTAGTTTGGCTGGCGGCGACCGAGCACTTGGTGCCCAAATTTTGCAACGATGCAGAGCCACACTTCAGACCGAGCTTGCAATCGAACCCTCGGCCGAAACCATCGGCCTCCTTTAGGCCGACCGCTGAGAGCAGGCCGATCCGAACTGAATCTCGGTTTGAAACCACCGGTCGTGCCGTGAGATATTTGCCCAATTCCACCTCAGCCGAGAGTCACGAGCGAGGCAAACCAATGACCGCACCAACCGCCAACCGAGATACCAAGAGTCAAACGTCTACCAGTACTGAACCCAGCGACAAAACTTCAGTCAACCATGTTGATGTGCTCATCGTTGGAGCAGGGATCTCCGGACTCGGGGGCGCCTACCATCTCCAAACCCAATGCCCGAACAAGTCGTTCGCGATTCTGGATTCCAAGAGCGAGTTCGGCGGGACCTGGCGAACCCACACCTACCCCGGCATTCGCTCCGACAGTGATCTTTTTACCTTTGGCTACCGATTCAAACCCTGGACCGGTGCCCCAATCGCCACGGCCGAGGAGATCCTGAGTTACCTCGGCGAGATGATCGAGGAAAACCACCTGGACGACAAAATCAACTACGACCACCAGGTCGAGTCAGCCTCATGGTCCAGCGAAGCCAAACGTTGGACACTTTCGGGATACCACACCAAAACCAATAGGCGCTTCGTTTACACCGCCAACTTCTTGTGGATGTGCCAGGGGTATTACCGACACTCCCAGGGATACACCCCCACATGGGAGGGCATGGAAGACTTCGCAGGCCAAATCGTCCATCCCCAGACCTGGCCAGACGATCTGGATTACGCAGGCAAGAAGGTAATCGTCATCGGTTCTGGCGCAACGGCCGCAACCCTTATTCCTGCCATGGCTCCCGATTGCGAGCATGTCACCATGCTGCAGCGCTCACCGACGTTCTTTGCCACCGGACGCAATGCCAACGAACTGGCTGACATGTTGCGCGAGATCGATATCGACGAAGCCTGGATACATGAAATCGTCCGCCGTCGAGTACTTTTTGATCAAGCAGCCTTTTCCAAGATGTGCGTTGAATACCCCGACGAAGTGCGCAAGGAACTCCTTCAAGGCGTTCGTGACTACCTCGGTGAGGACTACCCAATCGAGACCCACTTCAACCCGCGCTACCGGCCATGGCACCAGCGCGTGGCTTTCGTCCCCGATGGGGATCTCTTTGAAGGAATCAAGAGCGGCAAAGCCTCGGTCGTGACCGAGGAAATCGAACGTTTCACCAAGAACGGTATCCTCCTCAAGTCCGGAGAGACCCTCCAAGCCGACCTCATTGTCACCGCAACCGGTTTTGATCTAAATGTCCTGGGCGACATCAGCTTCAGCATCGACTCAGAACCCCTTGAATTCCACGAGACCATCACCTATCGAGGTGCCATGTTCACCGGGATACCCAACATGGTTTGGGTCTTTGGCTACTTCCGGGCAGCATGGACTTTGCGAGCGGACATGCTTGGCGACTTTGTGTGTCGACTGCTCAAACATATGGACAACCGGGGTGCCTCCGTGGTTACTCCAACCCTCCAGGATGACGCCCAAGGGATGAACCTGCTCCCCTGGGTCGATCCAGATAACTTCAATCCCGGGTACCTCCAACGTGGTCTTCATCTGCTTCCTCAACAAGGCGACCGAGAACCATGGATTCACGGGCAGGACTACTCGGTCGAAAAGGACGCATTCCCAGCCGCTGACTTGGATGATGGCAACCTCGTCTACGCCTAGTTCGACCCATGCTGGCTTCGCTGGCTAGATTTGATGCCATGACTGACTCCCCAGAAAGCTTCGATCTTGTTATCCGGGGAGGTCAGGTGATCGACGGGTCCGGTTCGCCGGGACAGATAGCTGATATCGCCGTCCGGGACGGCCTGGTAGTCGAGGTTGGGGAGGTTCTCGGCACTGGCACCCAGGAGATCGACGCCGCCGGGCTCATTGTCACTCCTGGTTGGGTAGATATCCACACCCACTACGACGCTCAAGCAACATGGGATCCCGAGCTCACACCCTCAGGATGGCACGGTGTCACAACGGTTGTTGTGGGGAATTGTGGAGTCGGATTCGCTCCCGTAAACCCTGATGAGCAAGAGTTCCTCGTCCGGGTCATGGAAGGGGTTGAAGACATCCCCGGAGCCGCATTAACCGAAGGCATTAATTGGGGATGGGAAACATTCCCGGAGTACTTAGATGCCCTCGACAAGCTCGATTGGGTCTGCGACGTTGGCACCCAAGTCCCGCATGTCGCTGTCCGCACCTACGTCATGGGTGAGCGTGGTTCCCTCAACAATGAAGCGACACGAACTGAGCGGGAACAGATGGCCACGATCACCCGTGAGGCGCTCGACTCCGGGGCGCTCGGTTTCAGTACCAGCCGCACACCGCTTCACAAGACCATTGAGGGTGCACCGGTGCCAGGAACCTTTGCCGAGGAGAACGAACTAATCACCATTGCGGGGGCCATACGAGATGCTGGCCATGGTGTTTTCCAGGGCGCCCTCCATCATCCCGAGGTTCCCGACTCCTTTCGCTGGCTTCGCCAAATCGCAGCTATTACCGGAGGAAACGTCACCTTCAACCTCAACCAAATCGATTCGAATCCCGACGTCTGGCAGGAAGTCCTACCCCTCCTAGACAAGGCCAACGCAGATGGTTTGTTGGTCAACGCCCAGGTGGCTGGTCGGGCGATCGGGATTCTGATGAGTTGGGAAGGAACCGTGCATCCCTTCGTCGGACACCCGACGTGGAAGCAGATTGCAGACCTCCCGGTAGAAGAACGCCTCAAGAAGCTCCGCGACCCCGCGATTCGTTCGGCCATGCTCAGCGAGACATCGGGAGATCTAACCAGCTTCAACCTGTTCGTCACCACCTCTTTTGACAAGATGTACCCCTTCACGGGAGAAACCGACTACGAACCAAAACCGAGTCAAAGTCTCCAGGCCTTGGCTCAATCTCAGGGCACGGGGTCAGCCGCAGAGTTGGCTTATGACCTCCTGCTTGAAGCCGGGGGTAAGGGACTTCTTTACTTCCCACTGATGAACTACACCGCTGGCAACCTGGATCTGACCCATACCCTTCAGCGCCATCCTCATACCTTGATGGGGCTTTCCGATGGCGGTGCCCACTGTGGAGCCATCTGCGACGGTGGAATGCCGACATTCATGATCACCCATTGGACGCGAGACCGAGAGGGTGAACGGTTCGACCTGCCGTGGATGGTGCACCGCCAAACCCGTCAAACCGCCGAACACTACGGCTTGTACGACCGAGGCCTACTCCAGCGGGGATATCGGGCCGACATCAACGTGATCGACTACGACAACCTCGATGTCGAGCCAGCCCAGATTGCCTATGACTTGCCGACCGGAGCCAGACGCTATGTACAACGAGCCCGCGGTTACCGGGCCACAATCTGCGCTGGTGTGGTGGTGGCCGAGAACGGCATCTTCACCGGACAATACCCTGGACGGCTGATTCGTGGCCCCCAGCCACGCCCACCACTAGACGCTGGGGTCGCCAACTAACCGCAGCGATCAAAGCCGTTTCGAAGCTGGGTCCAACCAGAGTTCTCAGCCCGATCTCGATAGGCCACAAGCTCGGGGTAGTCCCTGAAGAACTCAAGCTTTGCCTGCACCTCCGGGGCGACCTCGACCGAAAACACAAAAGCCGAGAATGACTCGGCAAAATCTTCCTCGGGGTGGCTCGCCGCGTAAGTCCCCAAGAAGGCCGGATTCAGAAGGCAGCGGGTATCGCCACCTTCCGCGTCAACCACACCCGAGCGGGGCAGCGACGCCAGAACCTCCTCGTCCCAGAAAGCCTCGACCCAGTCCGCAATATAGGATCCATCCTCGAAACAAAAGAAGCCGTTGTAGTAGGTGTCACAACCAACAGCGACCAACTTGTCATAGTATTGCCCTGGCAACTGGGTAAAGACGTGGCTGAGTTCGTGAGCCATGGTGAGTCGGAGTTCCTCTGCGTCTCCAGCGGCGGAATACACATCCACGGCAATGAGAAAGTCCTGATAGGGCGGATCGGAAAGTGGCCCAGCAAAAGCAGCCAACGCGTCCGACTCCACTCCAGCAAACAGACGAATGGGCTCAAGGTGCATCGGGTCGGCGAACTCATTGAGTGCAGACCAAGCGTCAAGCACAACACGATTGTCGGACCCATAGCAGAGCTCTCCAAGGCGCCCGCGATCGACTCGATAAACAGCAACAACTCTTCCGTTTTCCTCTCCGACAACTTCGGCGTTGCAGGCAACCTCGTCGGGTCGCGGCCTCGTCAGTTTCCCCGATGACCCCTCACGGGTGGCTTCCCTAGCGAGCTGTTCTGCTGGGCCCGCTTCGGCCACGCCACCCATGGCTTCATTAGCTCCAGAACCACTCGACTTTGGCTGCTCGGAGACCAATCTGGCTGATACAGCCTCGTTCAGAGCCGACAACCGTCCGGACACTGCGAGAACAAGGGCCAATCCAGCAACAACGAAAACGCCCAAAACAACCAGACCGGCGCTGGGTCCTAGACGTGTTGGGCGAGACACCGCCCAAACGATAGGGCCACCGAGCCGAGAACCGCTACGTTCTGTTTTATGAAGAGCCAGAACCGAATCGGAATCATTGGCGGCGGTATTGCTGGCATGAGCGCCGCCTACTTCCTTTCTCAACGTCTCGGCGGTGAAAATCTCGTACTAATCGAGGCCGAAGATCAACTAACCCACCACACCACCGGACGCTCAGCCGCAGTACTGATTGAGAACTATGGCGAAGTACCCGTCCGCGGCCTCACCAAGGCTGGCCTGAATTTCCTGAAGCAACCACCAGAGGACCTCGTCGACGGCCCAATCATCAGCCGACGCGGCAGCCTCTTTGTTGGCACCCCCAACGAAGACGATGAGATCCAACGGCTCATCGCCGAAGCCGAGGCAGTCGGGGTGGACCAAGAGGAAATATCAATGGAGGCGGCTAACAAGCTTTGCCCGTTCCTACGCCCAGGTATCCACTCGCGCGCTCTGTATGAGCCTCAGGCCAGCGATATCGACGTGGCTGGCCTACATCAGGCATTTCTGCGAGGGTTCCGCCGTGCTGGTGGAACAATCATCACCTCAACTCGAATCGACGACATCGCCAAAATAAGCACCGGCTGGCGCCTCGGCTCGCTTATCCGACCCGGAACACTGTCCACCCAGGGGTCAACAACATTCCAGGTTGATTTGGTGGTAAATGCGGCCGGAGCTTGGGGAGATGTGGTGGCGCCAGCTGCTGGAATCACCCCACTCGGCCTCGAACCGAAACGCCGGACCGCCTTCATGATCAAGAGTTCTTTCCCCGGATCGGCCAACTGGCCGATCGTCTCCAACGCCGAGCACACGTGGTACGTCAAGCCTGATGGCAGCCAGTTCATGTGTTCACCGGCCGACGAAACCCCAAGCGAACCCTGCGACGCCAAACCGGAGGAACTCGATATTGCCCTCGCTATCGATCGGATTAACGCCGCTACCACCCTCGATATCCGAAGTATCTCCTCACAGTGGGCCGGGCTGCGGACTTTCGCTCCAGACCGATCGCTCGTGATTGGTCCTGACCCAGCCGACAGTACCTTTGTCTGGATTGTTGGACAGGGAGGCATCGGCATACAGACCTCGCCCGGCGCGGGCCAACTGCTTGCTGATCTGGTTGTAGATGGAAACCCGGGTGTCGCATTCGAGGGCCTCAACCTCGACCTCGCCGGGCTTGTACCTGACCGCATCACCGGCTAGGCAGAAGTTGGGTGTCAGTTCTCCGAATTTTCTCAGACTCGGTGCAATAGTTTGCGAGATTCAGATGATTTGGCTGGCACGATTCAGGAATCGGAGTCCGACGGCTTATAGTTCCCTATGTGGACCAGCGGAGTGGCGGCAATCGCCGCGGCCAAAAACGTGGGCATCTTTCCCACCATGGTGGGATGGCCCGAAGGATGCACCTTGTTGGCCTAGGCGTTCTCCTCGGCACGATCTTTGGCTTGCCCGCCATCGCTCTGGCTGCAATCACCACTGTCGACTTCAATCAGGCGGTGGTCTCAACCGAGGCTCCGCTCCTGGAGCTCTACGACTATCAAAGCGCTCAGTCTTGGACCTTGAGTACCCCAACCGATTGGAGTTTGGGGCTCTTTGATGACCAAACTACCCAGGATCTGACCGACGAGTTCGGAAACCCCTTTGACCAGATCAGCCTGAAACCCATCGGGCCCACTGGGGTTAGTCCCCCAAAAACTGACGATCTGGCGTGGTGGGACACCAACTGGAATGTTCGTCAATGCGTGGTACTCGACCACACCGCACCCGGAGCGACGACCGTCACCGAGTACCAGATTCGGATCCCCCTGGATGTCTCTCAGCTCATCGCCGAAGGCTTCCTCCAGGCCGACACCGGTGACCTTCGAGCCCTGGCCAATGATGGGATCACCCAACTCCCCCTCTGGGTCGATCCGCTACTCGACGCCGTCTGGGTTCAGGTCGACACCATTGCTGCAGGCCAAGTCCAAACCGTGTGCCTCTACTTCGATCACGAAACCGGAGGCCAGGCGCCCCTTGCCATCCATTCCGAAGAAGCAGTTTTTAGCTATTCAACCCCCAAACCCATTTACTACGCCGTCCATGATCGTTATAACGAAGTTGTGCCGGTTGAGGTAGCCGCCTACCTGGACAATACCCAATTCGACCTTGACGGCGTGACCCAGACCACACTCAACCGCAACCAACTTCTTACCGTGGACGGTGTTTTGCCTGAGACGGTGGTTTCGACCACTGGACCGTTGTCTTTCCGCTCACCGGGAAATGGATTCGACACCCTGGTCCCCATTTCCTGGGCCCAAACCAACTTTGTTGTCCCATCCGAACGTCTGACCGGTCAACGGCTTTCGATGTATTCACCATTTGGCAACGCCACCGTCAATGTGTTCGAAGGTGGCGGCCTCGCCCCCAACTCGACTATCACCATTCCAAGCAACACCGCGGTTTGGATCGAAGCCCCCGGCGATCTCATCAACAACGAATCCATCGTCGTGGAATCCGACCTGCCCATCTTGTTGTTTCATGACGTCACCACCAACCGCGATGCTTTCCCGGTTGTTCCGTTCCTGGACGACGAATGGTTCGGTGTCGCCTCCACACGAGGCCACTATGGGGCCTCCATGAACGGTACCCAAATCGATGAGTATCGCTCGGACACCACGGCCGAACTCGACTGGTCCCTGAACCGAGGGGACCACGTTGCGACTGCACGAGGGGGAAACCAAGGTGGTGGATCTGAAGCGGGTGTACGACTAGTCCTTGATACATCGGCCATCCCAGATCCCGAGATTAGCCCGGTAGGAGCCCAGTTCAACGCCATCAGCCAGGCCGACAGCGACGGATATGAGTCAGTTTCGTTCTTCCCGGCCCAGGAACTCAACAGCCGGTACCTGCTCCCGACCAATTCCCAATACATCGCCGTGTCCTGCCCGACACCGGGAACCATCATTGAAATTACTCCTGCGCTCGGTCCTGCGACCACCATGACCTGTCAGGGGGTCGGGACGGTCGGCTGGGCCAAGGACACCCAACTCATTCCGGTCATCCCCAGCACCGTCGACATCACCGGGACCGTGCTCGGCAGCGCAACCTCAGTCGAGTCCCCGGGGGGCGAGCCCTTCTACCTCTACTACGAAAACAACGCCAGCAATGGCGAAACCAACGTGTTGGGACTGAAGCAAGCCCGTCAGTACACCTGGCCAGAACCCGCTATGACCGAGAGACTTGAGGGCCTTTTCCCCGCTGAGGGTCTCTGGCTGAGTCCGGAGTTGGCTGTTCCATCTGGTAGTGGGGTGTTTGGTCAAATCGATTTCCTCGCCAGCCTGTTCCCGAACACTGACGTCCAAATCCAGATCGCCACCGATCCTGCCCCTGCTCCCACCAATTTTGTTGGCCCCGACGGCACCGGTGCAACGAGCTTTCGTCCCGTCGATCTTCCCTCAGCCCTGGATTTTGCTCATGACGGTGACGCCTTCCTCCGGGCCCGAGTCAAACTGGTGACGACGGATCGCACGGTGTCGCCCCGATTGTCCCGTGTCACCATCGGATACAACCTGCCGCCACTTCGTCGAAGCCTCGGATCACCCAGCCTGATTACGGCCGTGGTGGGGGTCAGCCCTGATCCCAACGAGGTTTACCTCTTTCGGGTCAAGGGGCCCAATCCAGCCCTGACCAACGCCACCCTCGGCCTTTGGGCCGACACCCTCAGCCCCACGGTCGCCGATCTCAACCTTCGATTGGAGAACCTGGCCAACGGGATCGATGCCCCCCAAGTGGGGGTCCCCCCCTCCGTTGGGCCCCAACCCTTTGGCCCGACCAGCCCCTACTCAGTTGTTGGACTCATTACCCTCAACGCGCCCGCCTCTAGCGGCTCCCTCGATGGCCGACTACAAATCGATCTTGATGGATCAGGGATTCTGGCCGAAACCGATTACCGTGTTGAGGTCTCAACCCCATGACCACCAAACCCCAGCCCGACACCACTGCACCGTCCCACCAAGGCGTCAACTATGACGAACTCGTTATCAGCGCGGCCAAGGCTGCATTCTTGGTATTCGCGGTCAAGATCGTGTCGGTCTATGGGCTGGCCAAGATCTACGGGGCGACACTTTCGTTGAATCTCTGGCGAGGGTTCCTGCCCCACCTGGCCTTCTCAACCTCTGAGGAGACGTTCTCCTCCATCGTGACCTGGTCGACACTGGCCATGGCTACTGCCGCCCTTCTACTCGCCGCGTTCACCGTTGCCCGGAGCGCCAACCGGGAACGCCAACGCCTCTGGGGTCGATTGGTAGCTGGGGTAGTGGTACTTGAAACACTCGCCCTTCAGGTCTTTCGGCAGTCCAGCGGAGGACCCGCCGTTCAGTGGCAATGGTCATGGCTTGTGGTCGTGACCGGAGTCGCTGGCATCATCTTGTTAGCGGTTCCCCTCTGGAACGACCGCGCGGCGAGATCAAGAACCTCATCCGACAGTGACTCGACACCAGCCAATCAGGTAAACAATCGAACGGAGTCTCGCTAATGGGCCCCCAAGCTCAACGATCCGGAACCTTTACCAAGACCAGCGCGATTGCCGCCATTTTGGTCATTCTCCTTGCCGTTCCCGTGGCCGCAGAGGTAGCGATCCAGAACTTCATGGCCGCGGACGTGCTGACCTCTGATGCCTGCTTCTCCAAGAGTGCCGGTGCCGACGCCGCGGCCGCTAGCGGGTTCTTTACCTTCGACTCGACCACGACCGTAACCGATGGTGGAGTTGACCTCATCCAAGAGACCAGCACGATCCGAGCCTTCGCTGGTGACCGCCTTTTGTACAGCGATGCCATTGTGTTCGCGAATAACTGTGGCGCCGACATCACCGTCACCTTTATTAGCGCCCCCGATCCTGCCGGGAATCCTGCAATCGACCCCCCAGTCGGTGGTGTTTGGGCAGATATCAACCTTCGCTTCTATCTGGCTGACCCAACGGGCTTAACTATTCCGGGCCTCCCAGGCTCCTGGGTCGAGATGCTGGCCGTTGACGCCGGGGTCGCCACCACTCCGGGCTCGGTTGTGATCCCTAACGGCCAAAGCCGTTCCATGGCTGTCACCATCGATACCGACGGTGCCGCCGTCTCGGGATCAACTGGAACACTTCGTTGGATTGCGGCGGCCAACAACGGCTAGCCCAGCCGAGCCCCAGCCTCATCAACCTCGACCATTAAGACATCGCCACCAGTGGGAAGAGCCAGAACAACCGCGTCCATCTTGTCCGCGGCCACCACCATGACCACCGTTGGGCCTGATCCACTCAGCCAAGCCGCTGAGGCTCCGGCCGCCAGGCCCGACTCAAGAGCGCGCCGAGTGTCTGGGGCGGCATCGAGGCGAGATGGCTGATGAAGCCGATCCTGGGTAGCCCGCTCCAATAGAGTCAGGTCTCCTTCGTAAAGAGCCGAAATCAAAAGCCCCAACCGACCGAGATTGAACACCGCATCAGAGCGTTCAATCTGGGAGGGCATGATGGCCCGAGAGGCATCGGTTGGGGTGGTGGCGTTGTGGGGAACCCAGCACAGTAGCTGGCCGGGCATGGTCAGGCTCATCCGATGATTGAGATCGCCAGCAATCACGTGCAAACCACCAAAGACTGCGGGTGCAGCGTTGTCTCCATGGCCTTCCAATTCGGCCACAACGCGGTAACCGGCTCGCCTTGCCGCCGAGATTTCCATTCCCTTCTGCACAAAAGCGAGCACCGCCCCCGCGGCACGGGCGGCAGCGGAGAAGCCCAACCCACGGCTGGGGGCGAAATCGAAGTCAAACCAGATGGGCTCGACACCGCCGGCTCGCTCATAGGCAACTCGAGCAACATGGTCGGGGCCACACGGATCGGAAGCATCATCGCTCACCGGATCACTAATCATGGCGTCCGACACTTGGACGTGTCGGTTGAGTGCGAGACCAAGCACATCAAAGCCTGGTCCGAGATTGGCCGTTGAGGCCGGCGCGTAGACGATGGTCACGCCGTTCACGTTAGGCCATCACAGCCTCCGACATCCATATCGCGGGTACTCAGCACAAGTGAAGAGATGGCTTTAGTCGTCCTCGCTGGGCATGAGGAGTTAGGTTGCTCTAGCCTGGCACTCCATGGAACTCACCAATGCCCATGTTGTGATAACCGGAGGATCCCGGGGAATTGGAGCGGCGATGGCAAGAGCCTTCGCCGACGCTGGTGCAGAGGTCTCTCTGGTCGCTCGAAGCGCTGACGCGATCAAAGAATTGGCTGGCGAGTTGGGTGGTCGCGCCTTCCCCGCTGACCTCCTCGATCCCAACCAGGTAGACGAACTCATCCCACGAATCGAACAAGATGCCGGGGCTGTTGACGTGCTGGTCAACAACGCCGGGCTTGACACAAACCAGTTCTTCCACACAGTCGATATCGGACAAATCCGGGATGTCTCCGCCCTCAATCTCGAAGTCCCAATGGTGTTAACTCGGGCCGTCATCGGTGGAATGCTCGCCAGGAACCGGGGGCACCTTGTGTTTACCAGCTCCCTTGCTGGTTCCAGCGGCTTCCCCGGACTCGCGGTCTATGGCGCCACCAAGGCTGGGCTAACGAACTTCGCCGCCGCTCTCCGCATGGAACTCAAAGACACCGAAATCCACGCCACCGTCGTTGCTCCAGGTCCGGTCGATACCGACATGTGGGGTCACCTGGAAACCCAAGAGAAGCTGGCCCCAATGCTCAAGCGTCTGCGTGCCGCCCAACTCATCCCGATGAAGACCCCCACCTATATCGCCGAACAAACGGTGGCTGCAGTCATCGCCAATCGCCGACACGTTCGTACCCCTCGAAGGCTGGCCCTGAATGGCATGCTACGCGAAGCACCAACCCGGATTACCGAGGCCGTGTTGGCTGGTGTGCCACTCGGTCCGCAGCCGAAATAGCCTTAGAGCACTGCCCCCTGGCTGAGAGCCATCTCAGCTCAGGCCATCGTCAGACCGCCGCTAACGGACAACGTTTGACCCGTGACAAAACCTGCTTCGTCACTAGCGAAGAAGCCAATGGCAGGAGCCACATCGGCGGGGACGGCAATCCGACCCATCGGAATGGCTCGGCTGAGCGACGAAACAAGTTTCTTACCTCCGTCGGGCATGGTCTGGCCGAACTCGGCCAAGAGGGCCGTGTCGGTTGGTCCAGGGCATACAACATTGACGGTCACCCCCTTCTTGGCTAACTCCCGAGCCAGGGTCTTGGAGAAGGCTATGACTCCGCCCTTGGCCCCGGAATACACCCCTTCCAGCGATGAGCCAACCCGACCCGCATCGGAGGCCACGTTCACGATTCGGCCCCAACCCCGTTCCGTCATCCCCTTGGCCACGGCCTTGTTGCAGCGCAGCATTCCCACATAGTTGATGTCGATGATCTCATGCCAGAACTCCTCGTCGGTATCAAGAAAGGGGTGCATGCGATCCCAACCGACTGCGTTTACCAGAACCTCTATGGGTCCAAGCTCCGCTTCAACCGCAGCCACCGCCGCCTCGACCGAAGAACCCTCAGTCACGTCCATCACTACTCCCATGGCGCGCCCGCCTTCTGCTCGAATTCCAGCGGCCACATTGTCCGAAGTTGCGCCATCCAAATCGGCGACGGCAACCGCTCGTCCGTTTCGAGCGAGCCACCGAGCGGCCTCGCTTCCGATTCCGCCGGCTCCGCCAGTGATCAGGGCAATTCGCTGTGTCATGTCAGGCACATTAGTGTCCCGAGTCATGGAATTCGATCTGATGGTGAGCCCAAGTCGCTGGAGAGAAGCGGCCGAGTTGGCAGGCCAAGCCCAAGCTGCCGGGGTTTCCGGCCTCGTGTTCGTAGAAACCGCTCACACCCCATGGATGAGCATCGCAGCCGCCTCCATGGCGGCACCAGAGTTACATTTCGCCACCGGTATTGCCGTTGCCTTTCCCCGGTCCCCCATGATTGCCGCATCAATGGCCTGGGAATTGGCCGACAACACCAAAGGAAAGTTTCGTCTTGGTCTCGGTAGCCAGGTGAAGGCTCACATTGAGCGCCGCTATTAGGCCGAATTCGATCCACCAGGTCCCCGTCTCAAAGAGTATGTGGAGGCGGTCCAGGCTTGCTTTCGTGCCTTCGGGGGGGAGGAGCGCCTCGCATATGACGGCAAGTACTACCAGTTCAGTTTGCTGCCAGGGCAATGGTCTCCGGCGAAACATCCCTACCGCGACATTAAGGTCGATGTGTCTGCGGTGGGTCCCTGGATGTCCCGGATGGCAGGAGAGGTAGCCGACGGTGTTCACGTGCACCCGCTGCACTCCATTCGTTCCCTTCAAGACGTTCTGATTCCAAGACTGGCCGAAGGTGCCGCTCGTGTGGATCGAGACGTCGATGACGTCGATCTTATAATCCCGGTGTTCGCCATCGTTGGCGACAGCCAAGAAGAGCAGGCGGCCACCAAGGATTTCGCCAAACAGCAGATCGGCTTCTACGGCTCAACAAGGAACTATGCCTTCCAGTTTGAGATATTGGGCTTTGAGGGACTATCAGCAAGTCTTAATGAACGGCTCAAGGCTGGAGACCTTGAGGGGATGAAGGCGCTTGTCAGCGATGATGTTTTGGAACACTTCTCGGTCACGGCACGATGGTCCGAGCTAGCCGATCGTCTGGTCGATCGCTACCAGGGCACGGCGACGCGTCTTGTCATGTACTCCGCCCAAGCCGACATTGCCACCAATCCCACCAACCTGGCCAAGTGGGGCGCCACGGCCAAGGCGGTTCGAGCCAGCTAGCCGAAGACTTGTCTCTATTCCCAAACCCAAGTCAGACCCAAACCCAAGTCAGACCCAAACCCAAGTCAGACCCAAACCCAAGTCGTCCTGCACTTGCCGTGCACGATGATCTAGGTTGGCCCGATGTCCATCTGGTTGATTATTCCACTCATTGTTCTAGGACTCATCGTCGGAGTTGGCATATACGACATCACTCAAAAAAGACACTCGATCCTACGAGCGTTCCCGGTAATTGGCCATATCCGCTACTGGCTCGAATCGATTGGTCCCGAGTTGCGCCAGTACGTGGTGGCCGACAATAGCGAGGAACGGCCCTTTAACCGGGACCAACGCCGCTGGGTTTACGCCTCGTCCAAGTTGCAGAACCCCTACTTCGGCTTCGGAACTGAGTCCAAGCTCGACTCCACCCAGCACCTCATCATTCGCCACAGTCCGTTTCCGTTCCAGCCAGATGCAACCAACCCACAAAGCCAGATTCCGGCGGGCAAAGTGATTGGTGAGTGGAACAACCGGCCTGGCGCGTTTCGACCCGAGTCAATTGTCAATACCAGCGCCATGAGTTTCGGTTCGCTCTCGGGTCCGGCAATCGAGGCCATAAACCGGGGAGCCAAGATCGCCGGTTGCATGCAAAACACTGGTGAAGGCGGAATTAGCGTTCATCACCGCCACGGAGGCGATCTGATTTTCCAGCTTGGCACCGGCTACTTCGGGGCCCGTGGGGCCGATGGGAGATTCTCGATGGACAAGTTGGTCCAGACGGTGTCCTCCGCTCCGGTAAAGATGATCGAGATCAAGCTGTCGCAGGGGGCCAAGCCGGGGCTGGGCGGGGTTTTGCCCGGACCCAAGGTGACCAAGGAGGTGGCGGAGGCTCGGGGTGTGCCCGTCGGCGTCACCGTTGCCAGTCCGAGTTCGCATCGAGAGTTTGATTCGATTCCCACCATGATCGATTTCATTGAGCGGATAGCCGATGCCAGCGGTCTCCCGGTCGGTATCAAATCTGCGGTCGGTGATCAAGCGTTCTGGCCTGAGTTAGCCAATGGGATGAAGGCCAAGGGTGCCGGACCAGATTTCATTGCCATCGATGGCGGTGAAGGTGGAACGGGAGCCGCCCCGCTGGTGTTCACCGATCACGTTGCTCTACCCTTTCGGGCTGGATTCGCTCAAGTCTTTCGTTCTTTCGCTGGCGCGGGGATGGACAAAAACGTTACCTTCATTGGTGCAGGAAAACTTGGCTATCCAGGCGAGGCTCTCCTTGCACTGGGCCTCGGCGCTGACATGATTTATGTGGCGAGGGAAGCCATGATGGCCATTGGCTGCATTCAGGCGCAGCGCTGCCACACCGGCCATTGCCCCACGGGGATTGCAACGCACAATAGGTGGTTCGTCCGAAGCCTCGACCCCACAAACAAGTCGGCCAGACTGGCCAACTACATCATCTCCCTGCGCCACGGCCTCCTTGATCTGGCTCATGCCTGTGGGGAACCCCACCCGTGTTTGGTCACCGGAGCTGCCATTGCCCTTCTTGACCACGGCCATCTGACCGAACCTCTGTGGGATCGGTTCAACTATGACCCAAGTTGGTTGGCGGTCACCCCAGGGGCTCGAAAAGAGCTTGGCGAACTGTTCGAGCAAGTGAGCAGTGGCGAGTCAGCGAAGCAGATCCTCTCCCCTGAGCCCTCCCGCGGCTCAATGTGACCCAAACGGCGGGAGTGGTACAACTGGTTCGAGGCACTCCGTTAGCTTCCGTGTTCTTGGCTGTTCCCGAGTGTTCGGCTGGTCCTACTCGTTGGGTTCTCTGGTTGGGTTCTCTCAGCCCCCCTCAACCAGCGGGTCGCTGCTCAAGTCGGCAATGGCAGCAAGATCTACCGGGGTTGAGCAGCGACGTTCTGGCTGCCACCCACTCAAGTTGGACGCGGCTCATTCCCTTGACAATCTGGAGGTCCGCCATCTCCTCATAGCTCAGATAGAGGACCCAATGCAGATCCCTTTGAGCGGCATCGTCGGCTGCCACTCCGCTGAGTGCGGTAATGGCCCCAGCGGCTCCGATCATGGGCACCCAGGCCGAACGCATCTTGGCCTTTGTCGGGAAGCTGCATCCACGGCCGATTCTGGCAGGACGGCCTGGGATCTAGTGCTGGGTAGCCGGCCATCGAGCGAAGCGCGAGCAACCTCGGCCACGGCGACTCGCTCGGCGCCCGTCCACCAGGCACCGGCGGAGGCCAGACGATCCCATTCTCGCTGTAATCCTGCAACAGTCGAACTCGGCAAGGGCACAATGGCAAGGGCACAATGTCGTTACAGCCAGCGTTCATATCAAGCAGAAAATGGTCTGGCATGGGACCCAAGCTAGCCGCCCCTCAGTCGGGGAGGCGATCGACAAATTGCTCCAGGGCCTCCGGGTTCGCCAGCGCTTCCAGATTCTTCACTGGTCGGCCGTGCACCACATTAGTGACCGCCATCTCGACGATCTTGCCCGAACGGGTACGCGGAATCTCGGTGACCGAAACGATGACGGCGGGTACGTGGCGGGGGGAACATTTGGTTCGAAGATCGGTTCGGATCTTTTGTTCCAACTCCGGTGTCAGCTCCTCCCCTTGGACCAGACGAACGAACAGCACGACTCTGGTGTCGTTGTCGTGCTCCTGCCCGATGGCGATGGCCTCGGTGATCTCGGGCAATTGTTCGACCACCCGATAGATCTCTGCTGTCCCGATCCGCACCCCAAAACTGTTCAGCGTGGCATCGGAACGACCATGGATGATCATGCCTCCATTTTCGGTCCAGGAGGCGAAGTCTCCATGAGCCCAAACCCCATCGAAGCGATCGAAGTAGGCGGCCTGATAGCGACTGCCATCGGAATCTCCCCAAAACTCCAGTGGCATCGAGGGAAACGGGGTGGTGCAAACTAGCTCCCCCTTCACTCCGGGGCCCTCCGGGTGGCCATCGTCGTTAAACACTTCAATTCCCATGCCCAGATTTCGAGCCTGGATCTCACCAGCCCAGACCGGGCGGGTGGGGTCACCCGACACCAGGCAGCCGCAAAGGTCTGTTCCCCCCGACATGGAAGCCAGATGCACGTCGGCCTTGACCGAAGAGTAGATCCATGCGAAGCCCTCATGACTCAGCGGCGACCCCGTTGAGCAGATGGTTCGCAAGGCTGACAGATCGTGAGTCTTGATCGGCTGCAAGCCAGCCTTCATGGCCCCGTCGATGAACTTGGCCGAGACACCGAAAAGACTGAGTTTGCGGTTCTGAGCCAGATCGAACAGCCTGTCCGGGTTGGGGAAGGTTGGGTTACCGTCGTACAAGACGATCGTGGCGCCACAAGCCAACCCAGAGGTCAGCCAGTTCCACATCATCCACCCGCAGGTGGTGAAGAAGAACATCTCGTCCCCCGCCTTCACATCGGAATGCAATCGGTGCTCGCTCAGATGCTTAAGCAGCACCCCAAGTGAGCGGTGCACGATGCACTTGGGTTTTCCCGTTGTACCGCTTGAATACAGGATATAGATCGGGTGGTCACCGGGGAGTTGCTCGAAGGCAAGGTCGGCCCCTAGGTTGGCGGCAATCACCTCAGGCCATAGGACGGACCTAGGGATGCTGGCCATGACCGGGGAGTTGGCCACGTCCAACTGGGATGCCAGATTGGGTACAACCAGAACCGTCTCCAGCGATGGCAAACGATCAACAATCTCGCCTAGGCGGCCAAGGCAATCGAAGGACTTGCCGGCGTAGTGGTACCCGTCGGCCGCGATCAGGACCTTCGGTTCGGTTTGCCCGAAACGGTCCACGACCCCCTCAACCCCAAAGTCGGCGGAGGTCGAGGTGAAGACCGCCCCAATGGATGAGGCGGCCAGGAAGGCCACGATGGTTTCGGGAATATGAGGCATCCAGGCTGCAACCCGGTCACCAGCCACCACCCCCAGCTCACGAAAGTAGGAAGCCATGGACGCCACCTCCGAACGAAGGTCGACCCAAGACACCTGGCGGGTAGTGCCATCCTCGGAGACCGAAACGATGGCGGACTCCTTGGCGCCTGGCCGTTCGGCCAGCAGATTCTCGGCGAAGTTCATGGTGGCATCGGGCAGGAAGCGCCATTGGTGAAACTGTTCTCCCGGCTCGACCAGGCGCTGCCCGGGTTCACCTACCACACCGCACCAGTCCCAGATGGCGCGCCAAAACTGCCCCGGCTCATCAACCGACCATTGCCACAGGTCCTGAGAGTTTGTCGCCTCGGGCCGCATGGTGAGGCGAAAACAGTCCGTCTCAGTCGCGGCGATACGTTCTTCTGTCGGTGTCCACAAGGCCATGGGCACAATCGTAGTAGTGGGCATGGGATCTAGCCGGAGTCTGGTGGTAGATCGGACGCAGATTTCCCCTGGGCAAGACGCCGGAGCCAGCGATGAAGCCGGTCGGGTTTCGCGTCCCCAAAATGCACTCCGTCCGGACGATGGATTCGAAGGTGACGGTTGGGCAATAGCTTGATAGTCCATTTGCCCTCATGTACCCGGTGATGGTGCGTAGAGCACAGGGGTACGAGGTTGTCGAGATCGGTGAGGCCGTCGGGATCCCATTCCAGAATGTGGTGGGCCTGACACCATGAAATCGGGCGATCACAGTCATGCCAGGCACAGGTGGCGTGCAGAGTTTTGAGGGCGGCCCATTGTGCGGGGGTGGCGGTGCGATGCTGACGCCCGACGTCGAGGGGCAGGCCTTCCGGGTCGACGGTTACTTGTTGTATGACGGCATCGCAGCAGAGTCGAGCCACGGTTTGGGGTGGCAGGCTGCGGCCATCGCTGGTTTGGGCGATCGACGCGGAGTGGGGGCCACCAGCCAGGGTTTGCTGGTCGGCCACCATGATGATGGTGGGGCGGCCTTGGTTTCCATTGCCATGGCTGGCCAGTTCGCACAGAGCCGCTGCCGCCAGATTGGGGGTGAGGTGAAGTGGTTCGGTAGACCC
>JAJRXF010000095.1 GCA_024276425.1 Actinomycetes bacterium
AACCGCGAACGATGTTCTTCTTTTGTTGCTTGGCTAACTCTCGCCATCGGCTCGCGCCAGGGTGGCTCGCAGGTGGAACTGCATGGGCTGCCCAACCGCAGCCATATCGAGTTCGTAGCGCAGTTCGTCAGCTTCGAACTCAAGCCTTCTTCGAACTCCAGAAACATCTTTGGCCGTGGCGGTCGTCGCGACCAGGGTGGACTCGACGACAATCCTTCCCCCCTCATCGTGTCCCTCGACCGAACCCTCATCGATCTCGATGATCCCAGACGGTTGAACAATGACGAATTCGATCGCCTCGCGACCAACCGGGCGAATGTAGCCAGTCTCAGCGTGGAGGGGCATGCCGGTGGCGGCATCCTTGGTCTTTTGCTGATAACTCAAAAATGGCTTGCCCACATGTCCGATAATCAGTTCCTCGTTGTAGTCGAAGGAGTCAATCGTCGGATACTCACCACTACCGGATCCCTTCCAAGTGCCCAGCATGAAGGCTAGATGGGATATGTCTGGGTGTAGGGCAGGGGACATGCTCACGAGACTATTACAGCACGGCTAACAATACCGACGCGCGAAAGCAACACCTGGCGATCACCGCAAGCGTCCGGTTGTGACCGGAATTAGGTTATTATGGGTGTTGACCCACAATAACTTGAAAGTCGGCGTCGCCCCGTGAAGAAAGAACTGCTGCCCTATCAACTCATCCTGGCCACGGTGACGGTTTCGGTTGGTGGAATTGCCGCCCTGCTGGGCGAACTCCGAGACGAATTTGCCTTCAGCAATGCTGAGGTCGGGCTAATAGTTTCGGCCGGCTTCATCGCCGCATTTATCGCCCAAATTCTCCTGGCTCCCCTGGCCGACCGAGGCCATGCTCGAACGATGGCGGTCACCGGGTTGGCCTTGACCACACTTGCCCTGGCCACGATGGCCTTCGCCCACTCGATTGAGATCTGGGTCGGAGCACGAGCACTGTTGGGGTTCGCCAGTGGACTCGTCCTCCCCGGCATGCGACGTGCCGCATCGGTGTTGAATCCAGACAAGGTCGGGGAGAACCTGGGCCACCTCGTCACCGGAGAAATCCTCGGCTTCATGATCGGACCGGTCATCGCAGCCGGCCTGGCCGGAGTCGGGAACATACGAACACCCTTCGCAGCACTCGCACTAATCAGCGCACTGTTCCTCCCCTTCGCCCACCGCCTTCCAAGTGACCACGGGTCGCTCGACACGAAACGGTTTCACTCGTTCGATCTGTTAAGAAACCGTCGCCTGAATGGGGCGCTCCTTCTGGTTGGTTCCTACTTCATCTTGATCGGCGCCTTCGAATCGGTCATACCAATCATGCTGCGTGACCGGGGGGCAACAACACTGACCACAGGTATCGCCTTCGCCGTCCTTGGCGTGCCGGTGGCCTTGACCGCTCCCTTTGGCGGACGGCTGGCCGATCGTCTCGGACCACCATTTGTAGCCACCGCGGGAATCGCAGCCATTGCGACCAGTACCGCGACCTATGGCTTCATCCCGGGAGTCAACCTGCTCGTGCTCACCATGTTTTTGGCTGGTGCAGCGGACGGAATCGGCTTCACCGCAGCCCAGGCCGCAGTGTCTCGATCGGTTCCCGAGGCTCGCCAGGCAGGGGCACTTGGCCTTATGGGCGCAACCGAGGTTGGGGCGGCAGGCCTCTCCGCCATCCCATCCGCCGTGGCCTATGACCGACTCGGAGAGGAACGAGCCTGGCTGCTCATCAGCTTTTCGGCCCTTGCTCTCCTCGCTATTGGCCGAGTGTTTCTGCGCGGCACCTCACCCTTCGCTCCAAATGGCTAGCTACAACCCACGGCAGGACCGTGTAGTCATCAAGCCAGACATGCTTGGGTGCCCACTCACACCGATGAAGCCCGCCTGGCCGCATCGAGTCGGCCAGCCAACCTCTGCTCTTCTGAGGGGTCCGGGGCCTGGCCTCCTGAGTGAAGAAGGGCGAGCCGAGCCAAGGCCGAGTGCACGCCATCAAAGTGCCTTCGCTGCGTTCTGCTTAACGATCCCCGGATACGCAGCATGTTGCGCCACTGGCCAAACACCACAGCCTCACCCGGTGTCAGTTGGTAACGATGAGCCAGAAATGGAACAAGTGCGGTAAACCTTCGTTGTTCTCGACGGCGAAAGAGCAAAAGGGCCACGGCGACCGAGAAAAAGAGGATCACGAACAACAACATGGCAACGACAACGAGGGCAGCCCCCTGATCGCTTTCCTCAGCAAATGTCAGCGAACCATTCCACATTGCGTGCACGAGCACGGCGACGGCATAGCCCCAAAGAATCGAAGGGAAGACTGACTTGCCCTTGGACACTGCGAGACCGACCGCGATACCGCTCCACACCGTAAACAGCGGATGAGCAAACGGAGTGAGTATTGCCCGGACTAGGAAGGTTTGACCAAGAAAACCGGCCTCGGCTGCGGTGGCGAAATAGAGACCATCCTCGATGACCGCGAAGCCAAGTCCAACCCAACCAGCATAGACAATCCCGTCCATGACACCATCGAGCTCCTTACGACGAACCGCCCAAACAACGCCAACTGCTTTCATCGCCTCTTCAATGAGAGGAGCCGACACCACCGCGGCAATTGTCTCGCTCGAGATCGCCGCAACAATGCTGTTGACTATTCCGGCCACGATGGCAGCGACGGTGACCCCCCAAAGTAGGGCGTGAATTCTAGAGGACCAGGGTTCGGGCTCAACCCGATCCAGCCAAACAAGAACGGGGCCCACAATGAGTAGGGGGACAAGCCCAAGTCCTACGGCTATGAGAGACAGGTAGGCGAAGTACGCCAACGCCAATGCCGTCGGAACGGAGGCAACCAAGACCGGGACGCTAAGCCAATTCGGCAAGCGAGGCTTCTTCTCAACTGTCTGACTGGCATTCGCCGTCCACGCCCAACCATCCCACCAGCGCCAGCCAACCTTGTTCCACGGATCCTGATACCAGCCCGCCGGAGTCTGTGAGATCGGAGTTTGGGCGGGGCCCGAAGCTCCGGACTCCTGAGGCTGGAAGCTGGTCACCGTTGCATTGTCGCTCACTCCGAATCCAAGCACACGTTTTGAACCAAAGATCGCTACACCCACCTCGGCTCGGAGTGATCGCGTGACCTTCGCCCCTTCTACGGATCACCGATCGTGTCCATGATGAGGCAATGCCCTGTGCGGAGTCCCCAGATAACGGCGAGCGCCTAGCACAGGACCGCGTGGTGGTTGGCATCGATGGTTCCGCCGGGTCAGAGGTAGCCATTCGCTGGGCCTTGCGACAGGTCAAAACCTTCGGGTCCGTTCAACCGGTGGCAGCCTGGAGCATTCCGTGGTGGGCTCTCACCGATGCTGGCACCCAGACTTCGGAAGTCACCCTGGGCGAACCCAGCCGTCGAGTGGCGGACTCCGACTTTGCTTCCAAAGTCGCCGACGCCGCCAACGGTGCCCTGCAGAAGTTCGCCTGCCAGGACCTTCACCAGGCCAAGATCACCCACGGGCTGGCGGGCCCGAGTCTCGTTCAGGCTTCCATGGGTGCCACCATGCTCGTCGTCGGAACACGGGGGCGTGGGGCGGTTAGCGAATCGATCCTCGGTTCGGTCAGCTCTTACTGCGCTGCCCTATCCGTCGTACCGGTGGCCATCGTTCCGGGTTCGGCCCCGACCGAGACCCGACTCTCCCGGGCCATTGTGGGGGTTGACGGTTCATTGGCCAGCGTCCGGGCTCTCGCCTGGGCCATGGACAGGCTTGATTCCGAAATCCAAATCGATGTCGTCCATGTATGGAACTCGGCTGCCAACACGTCATTGGAGTTCACCGCGCTTCCAGTAGATCTCATCCAGGCGAATGCGGGCCGCCTCCTGAACCGAACGATCGCCTCGGCACGAGATCAGGCCCAGACGAGCAGGCGTAGTTTGCAACCACGGCCGGAATATGGCGATCCCCGCACCGTCCTTCAACGGCTCTCTGTTGGAGCTGATCTTTTGGTTCTGGGAGCCCGAGGTTACTCCATGGTCGCTCCACTTCTACTCGGATCCGTGACCACCGCACTCATCCATCACCCCTTTGTCCCAACCATCATTGTCCCCACCGCTCCAGATCTGGTTCAACGCGGGGTAAAGGATTCCGCCGGACTTAGTAGCGTTTGAGGACTTCTGGCCCTAGAGGGCCGGTATTGTGTCTAGGAGAGTATTCGAGAATGGGGGGTCTGCCCGAGCAATCAGGCGGACAAGTAAAGCCAGGGGAACGCAGAGAATATGGTGACTGATCGACCAATACGGGTGTTTTTGCTCGATGACCACGAAATTGTGCGTCGGGGAGTAGCTGACCTTGTCGACAGCCAACAAGACATGGAGGTGGTGAGCGAGGCGGGGACCGCGGCGGAGGCCCTTCGGATCGTCGAGGCCTCCAAGCCAGACGTTGCCGTACTCGATGTTCGACTTGGTGACGGAAATGGCATTGAAGTCTGCCGCGACATCACATCATCGAATCCGGAAATTGCTTGCCTAATCTTGACCTCTTTCTCCGACGACCGAGCCCTTGTCGATGCCTCGATGGCTGGTGCCAAAGGATACGTTCTCAAGCAGATTCGAAGCAACGAATTAGTCGAGTCCATTCGGAGGGTAGCTTCCGGAGCGACCCTCCTAGACAGCGCAACCGTCCGCTTGTGTATGCAACGCCTCAAGAATAGCGACGAGGGAGTAATCGACACCCTCACCGCGCAAGAACACAAGATCTTCGACCTCATTGGTGAGGGCTATTCCAACCGCCAGATCGCCGACGAATTGTTCTTGGCCGAAAAGACGGTGAAGAACTATGTCTCTAACATGCTCTCGAAACTTGGAATGAGCCGCCGGACCGAGGCCGCAGCCTTTGCTGCCAGGATCGACGAACGTAACCGTAGGAAGTACGAATAGCGGATTACGATGAGCCGGGTGCCGCCCCTTGCCAAGTCACTCGCCGATTCCAATGAGCTGGCAGCCGCGTATCTAGCCGCCGCCCCCGATGCGATCGTGGCCACCGACGAATTCGGGGTCATCGTTATGGTCAACCGTCAAGCCGAACACCTTTTCGGCTACCAGCGGTGCGAGCTAATTGGCGAACCAGTCGAAATCCTGGTGCCCACCGAGCACGAAACTGTGCATCGGGCACACCGAACTCGCTATCGAGCCAAGCCAGACGTTCGCCAGATGGGGGATCCCGGAAGCCGCGTCTATGGACGTTGCAAGAGCGGCCAAACGGTTCCGATCGAGGTCGCACTCAGCCCCGTCGAGTTTGAGGGAACCCACGGGGTCATTGCCATCATTCGTGATCTCACGGCTCGAATGGCTCGCCAGTCTCGTCATGAACTCGTCCGACGGAGCCTGGATGCGGTAGAGGACGCTGTCTTCATTTTCGACCCAGATTCCCTGCGGTTTTCCTATGTCAACGCCGGAGCCGAAGCCCAACTTGGCTACTCACGGGCGGAACTGCTCCGGGATATGACGCCGCTGCATGTCATGCCGGTCTATGGCGAAGAGATGCTGCGTTCACATATTCGTGATCTGATTGAAGGGCAAAGCGGTTCGATCGCTATCACCACCGAGCATCGTCGGCGCGACGGGGTTGATGTTCCGGTCGAGATACTTCTTCAATGCCCCCGACTTGATTCAGTGAAGAAGCCGACCATCGTTGCCATCGTTCGTGACATCACCGACCGCAAGGCCGCTGAGGACCGGCTGCGAACGAGTGAACGATCATTCCGCACGGCCTTTAACGACGCCCCCGTTGCCATGGTGATCACCCGTGTTGACGGACCGAACCCTGGTCAAATCGTTGAATCCAACGAGGCCTTTGGGCAGTTGCTGGGCTGGAGCCAAGAACAGTTGGCCAAGATGCGCTTCCTCGACCTGATCCACCCCGATGACCTGGGTGAAAATCCTGGAGCCGGGAGCACCATGTCGACCCGTTCTCTTGAGTCAGCCGAACAACGTTACCGGCACCGCGATGGACACTTTGTTTGGGGTGCCCTCCATACTTCTGAGCTTCACGCCATTGACAATGTGATTCATTCGTTGTCCCATATCGTCGACGTGACCCGTCGGGTCGAAGCCGAACAGCAGCGTGATCGTAGAGAACGCCTTCTGACCACCTTGGCCGAGATCCGAAAGACTACGCTGCAGGAGACCTCAATCGATGAGGTACTGACGATGATCCTGAGCAGTACCTGTCGACTCTTGAACGCCGAACACGCGTTCATCGCCATTCCAAACCACGAGGGTGGCCTCACCTATCGGGCGATGTGTTCGACGTTGAGCACCGATGAGTCCGGCAATGCGGTCGCCGATTCAGAGCTGATCAAGGAGGTTCTGCTTCGAGGGCAACCCCAACTCGTTGATCCGGACTCCGTTTCCGACGCCGGTCACTTCCTGCGGGACACGCCGGGAGTCGGACCTGGGATCATGGTGCCCCTGTTGGCTTCCGGTTCAATCGAAGGGGTGTTGGTCGTTGCCCGGGTCACCGACGGGCAGTTGTTCTCGAACGAGGAGATGGCGATTGCGGCATCACTTGGCTCGGAAACGGCGGTGACGATCGAACTCGCTCGTGCTCGGGCCGACCGACGCCACCTTCTTCTGGTCGAGGATCGAGAGCGGATTGCCCGAGACCTTCACGACCTGGTGATCCAACGCCTCTTCGCCGCTGGCATGAGTCTCAACTCTTCGTTGAACAACCCGAACAAGCTCACCGAGCGAGTAGCGAGCGTTGTCGAAGAGTTGGACACCACCATCGATGTCATCCGCGAAACCATCTTCAAGCTAACTCAGGCGGACTATTCCCTATCGGGCGAGGTCGGGCGAGTCATTGACCGCTACCGAACCGTTGGGCGAAACGACGTCGAACTCAGCATCTCTGGCGATCTTGATGGGGTACCCGACAACATTGGTGACCATCTCGTTCCCACGCTCAATGAGTTGCTCTCCAACGTCGAACGACACGCCAACGCGAGCAGGGCTCGTGCCACAATCGAGATTGACCACATGTTGAGCTTGACCGTCACCGATGACGGCAATGGGATCGACAACGACAAACCCCATGGCTTTGGGATCCGCAACATCACCAACCGGGCCGAACATCTGGGCGGATCGGTGAACCTGGGTAGTGGCCCGCAAGGAGCGGGCACCACAGTTGTGTGGACCGTCCCCTTACCCTCGGGCTAGGCCCAACGACTGCTCGGAGCAGCAGGAATTCCAGTTTGTGCTCAACGCAACATTGCCAAAGTGGCTATGAATCCGAGTCTTCTTCGGTCATAGGCACCACCACCACGGGGCACTTGGCGTGGTGAACAACATAGGTGCTCACCGAGCCCAGCAGTAGCCCCCGAAATCCCCCGAGACCGCGACTCCCGACCACAATCATGTCGGCGTCCTCTGACATCTCAATGAGAATGCGACCAGGGTGCCCATGGCGAACCTCGGTGAGGAGCTTTGGGGCATCGTCACCCATCGGCTGACCGTCCGCTCCCACGACAGCCTGAAGAACCTCTTCCACAATCGCATCGGCAGACTGACGAGCCAGGACCTCGTAGTCGGCCGGATTCACATAGGGCGACTCCATGCCGCCGACGAGATACATGGACCAGGTATGAACTGCGGTGATGGTGTCTTGAGAGTTTGCGTGTTCGATAGCCCAGCCAAGGGCCTCCTTGGCTGAGGCCGAACCGTCGATTCCTACGATGATTCGTTTCATAAGACAATCGTCAAAGAATCGACCGCCTGTGTCCAGAGCACAACGTCATTGGGGTCAAGTTGACGGCGGTTCGACCCTTCGTTTGGGTCCCTAGTCGGACAGGCTAATCAAGTCCGCTGGATAGGGGAACCAACGCAGGTGTTCGAAGTCCTCGGTAGTAATTGGGGCCCCTAGAGGAGTAACCAGTCCTGTCTCTCGAGCCTCATCCATGAGTTCTTCTGCTTGTGCCAAGTACGCAGCAAGAGGCCTGCCGTCTCGGTGTTTGCGATGGTCTGGGTACACCATTCCTCGTTCATCAAAACGGATGTCACAGAGTGACATGGGTGGAGTCTTCAGACCATCACGGTGACGCCACAACCCCGATGTGGGTTCGAACCGGTAGAGCGGGAGCAGACCCGCTCCCTTGTTGGCGACTAGGTGTACCGCATCAATGATGTAGTCAGCCGTCTCATCGGTAATGAAGTAATTGAAGTTCACCCGTACCCAGCCGGGCTTGATCCCCTCACATCCACGATCGATCTCACGCTCGAACTCCTTGGACTGGTCGAGGTCAATACCGAGGAGTCGGTGACCATAGGGGCCAGCGCACGAACAGCCACCGCGGGACTGGATGCCAAAAACATCATTCAGGAGAGCGACCACATAATTGTGGTGAAGGTGTCCTTCATTGTGTTTGACGACGAATGAGATGATCGAAAGTCGTTCCACCTCGTGGCTGCCAAGAATTTCGATGTTGGGATTCTCTTCCCAAGAGGAAATTGCCCTGCGGACGAAAACTTCCTCCCGAGATCGAATTTCCTCTATGCCGACCGCCTCCTTAAGCCCAAAGACAAGGCCGGCACGAATCGACTCGACAATGGCTGGTGTTCCCCCCTCTTCGCGGTGTTCGATATCGGGGAGGTAGTCATGCTCCTTCGGATTGACAAAACGTACGGTTCCTCCACCTGGCATGGTTGGAACCCGGTTCTTGAAAAGTTCACGACGGGCGACCAGCAAACCAGGGGTCCCTGGCCCACCGATAAGTTTGTGGGGCGACACAAAAACGGCGTCGAAGTAGTCACGGTCATGGGTCTCAGGGGTTCCCATCTCAATCGCCACATAGGGGGCAGCCGCGGCAAAGTCCCAGAATGACAACGCCCCATGGGCATGCAGCAAACTGGCCACCGCACGAGTGTCGGTCATGATTCCAGTTACGTTCGACGCAGCCGAGAATGAGCCGATCTTCAGACTTCGCTCACTATATTTCCCGAGTTCGGCTTCGAGGGTGGTTAGACAAACGTGGCCGTCGGAGTTCTCCGGAATTGTGACCACATCGGCGAGCGACTCCCGCCAAGGCAACTCGTTGGAATGATGCTCGTAGGGGCCGATGAAAACCACGGGACGATCCCCGGGGGGGATGGCGTCACTAAGCTTGAAGGAGTCCTCAAGGACCGAGGGGATACGAAGACCGAGTACCCCGATCAAGCGGTCGATGGCCGACGTCGATCCGGAACCACAAAACAAGATGGCATGCTGGTCGCCCGCGCCCATGCATTGAGCGATAATGGATCGAGCCTCTTCCCGAAAGCGTGTGGTTTGCAGACCAGTGCCTGAAGACTCGGTGTGAGTGTTGGCATACAACGGAAGGACAACCGAGCGAATGTAGTCCTCGATAAAGGACAGCGAGCGACCAGATGCGGTGTAGTCGGCATAGATCACCGGCTTCGCTCCAAAGGGCCCGTCAACAACCTCATCGCTCCCGACCACCGATTCTCGGATGTAGTCAACAAGTCCCGATGGGTTGGTTTCTTGGTTCCTCATCTGCGATCCTCCTGGCATGCTGCTCTAACGGGGCTGCATCCCTCTAGCTTAGAGACCGAAGCCGTTCCGATCTTGGGACCAATGACACTTGCTTTGGCCCCTCCATGTACCGAGAGTAGCGAGATGACCAACCAGGACCCCAGAACCGGACTTGAGATCATTGATGAAGCCGAATGCTGGGAACTTGTTGCGAGCAAAGCTATTGGTCGCCTAGCAGTTTCGATTGCCAATGCCCCCGACGTTTTCCCCTTGAACTATCGCGTTGACACCAGTGAGAATGGGGTCAAAAGCATTGTGATGCGAACGATTGCTGGCCTCAAGCTAGCTGGTGCCGTCTTGGGAAATCCGGTTGCCTTTGAGGTCGATGACTTGGATGAAGCCACCCACACCGGTTGGAGCATCGTGATCCATGGGTACGGCGAAGAGATCGAGAACGTACAAGAGTGGCTGCGGGCCGAGGACCTCAATATCGAGCCCTGGGCAGATTTCCCCAAGAGTCGCTATCTACGGATTCGTCCGGATCGGGTATCGGGACGGCGAGTTAGCTAGCTTCACCACCACAACCAGGATTCACCACGGTCGCGCCTCCTCGCTGACGCGTCACTAGACCTTGCGAATTGAGGTGGCAGACGGCACGTCTGGCCGTTTGGCGGCTGACGCCGTAGAGAACGGCCAATTCAAGATCCGTCGGGAACCGTCGACAGAATTCGCCCAGACTCAGCCTCCGCCGCAGATCGGCCTCCATCTGGGCCCAAAGCGGAAACGGACTTGTTCGGTCCAACGGGCGAGCCCCCTCAGCAATCCCGACTACTGAGGGCCGCTCACCCGAAGACATCCCAAAGCGGGATGGCATCTTCTTCGTCATTGGTTGCCTCCCTAGGAGGTTGCCATGACCTCACGCCAGGCTTCGAAGCCACCGATCAGGTCGGAGACATCATCAAAACCGGCCTCACGAAGGAAACTGGCTGCCACCGATGAACGGTAGCCCCCGGCACAAAAGACGACGGTTGGCTTAGAGGGGTCCAACACCTGGAACCGATCCGGAAATTGGCCAACGGGGATGTTGATCGCTCCCTCAATTGAGCCGCTCTCAAGTTCGCCAGGGTTGCGAACATCAACCATCTGAAGATTGGGAACGTCCCGCTGCCGTTGATCGAAATCAACCGCGGTCAAACGTGATGCCCGCTCGGTGTCGTCCTGGTTGTCCAACATTACGGCGTAGGGCTCATTGATAAACCCAACCGTGGTATCAAAGCCGATGCGAGCCAACCGGTTCCGACCTTCGATCTCATGACCAGGATCGACAAACAAGACGATCGGTGTACCTGGCTTGATCACCGATCCGGCGTACTCGGAATAGCGACCTTCGAGTCCGACATTGATCGCACCTTTCAGATGACCGTTGGCGAACTCTTCGGGGTCTCGCCCATCCAGAAGAATGGCGCCGTTGGCAATGCGCTCCTTCGCTTCAGCGTAGGTGAGGGCTGCGGGCATCGAGGCCTCGTCCAAAAGTGGCCGATCCTTGCGGTTTAGGATGGCGTCATGCACGAAGTACCCAGGAGCGGGTGGCTGACCTTCGGTCACCATGTCAATGAAGGTGCCCTTGTCGGGAGCCAGCAGAGCGTAGTTAGTGAGCTTCTGGTTCCCAATGGTCGACTCAAGCTCCGTCGACAGGTTTTTGCCGCAGGCCGATCCTGCCCCATGGGCGGGGAAAACTCTGGTGTCGTCCGGCAGGGTCATGATCTTGGTGTGGAGTGAGTCATAGAGGCTCTCAGCCAGTTCGTCCTGAGAGAAGCCAATGGAGGACAGCAGGTCTGGGCGACCAACATCACCAATGAACAAGGTGTCACCGGTGAGAACGCCCCAGGGCTCAGCATCGACTCCGTGCTCATAGATCACAATACTCAGGGACTCGGGCGTGTGGCCGGGCGTATGGCGGAACTCAAGCACGATCTCGCCCAGTTCGTATCGCTCACCATCGGCGACGCCCATCGACTCAAACTCAGTCTCGGCCACATCGGAATAGACGATCTTAGCGCCGGTCTCCTTGGCCAACTCAAGGTGTCCAGAGAGGAAATCTGCATGGAAGTGGGTCTCGATGATGAGTTCGATCGTCAGACCCGCCTCGGCCGCATCCTTGACGTACTCCGCGACATCACGCTGTGGGTCGACAACGACGGCTCGGCCGGTGGTTTCATCTCCAACGAGGTAGGAGGCATGCGAGAGGCATTCGAGGTAGTACTGATTGAACTTCATGTTGTCCCCATTTTGTTTTGGTTTGTTCGTTGAATGATCACTGCTGCTTCGAACGGGGAGCGGGTTTCACTCGGCGAATCTAGCCACATGACCAAATGTACGGACAATCATATTGATTGTCCGTACCTTTGTCAAGGACACTTTGGTTTGTCAGTTCGTCCCTCAGGCCCAGACCGCTAGCGGTCGGCCCAGGCCAACATTCCCCCAGCCAAGTTCACAACATCGCTAAATCCGTTCTCGACAAGAAACTCTGACGCCTTGCCACTGCGACCCCCGCTGCGGCAGAGCATGAGAAAGGTCTTGGTGGGATCGAGCTCTCCGATTCGGGTGGGGATCTCGCCAAGCGGAATGTGGATCGCACCAGGCAGGGTGCCCTCAGCCACCTCATCGGCCTCTCGAACATCAATAACAATGGTGTTGTCGCCAAGCAGGGCTTCGTAGTCAACTACAGGATGTTGTTTTACAGACACGTGGGTCTCCTCTGGTAAGGAATGATGTTGTTCGCTAGAGAAGCTACATGTATCTCATCAGAAAAGTACCCATGGGGGTATCCTATTGTTATGCGCTTCCCCGAAGAGATCGATCACGATGTCATAGTCCGTCTGCGTCGCATCGAGGGACAAGTCCGTGGTCTACAGCGCCTGGTAGACGAGGGGGCAGACTGTGCCCAAATCGTGACCCAACTCGCCGCGACCAAGGGCGCTCTCGATCGAGTGGGTTTCAAACTCATGGCCTCCGGCATGCGCCACTGCGTAAACGGAGACGACCCCAAATCCAGCGAGGCCGACTTCACCGAACTCGAACAACTCTTTTTGAAGCTGAGCTAGCCGACATCCGCGGAACGTGACCTTTGTCCTGCGTATAGCCTGATGCATCTATGGCACAACCGACATCGTCGAACTCCAAAACGCTGGCCGTCGGAGATCCGGCACCGTCCATCGAGCTTGTCGACCAAGACGGGAACCAGTGGCGCTCCAGCGACTATCTCGGAGGGCCGGTCGTTCTCATTTTCCACCGACATCTTCATTGACTCCCATGTGCTGAGCACGCGGTCGCGCTGCAAAGAAGGCTCAACGAACCTTCCACGCCAACTAAAAGTCCAGTGGATGAAATAGCGGTAGCCCTCATCACCTTCACCGACCCGGCCAACCTGGCCGAGCACCGGGCACGACTAGATCTGAGCTTTCCAGTTCTGAGCGATCCACGGCGCCAGGTCTATGAGATGTTCGGCTTTGGACGCGGTTCGTTGCGACGAGTCTGGGGGCTGCGGTCGGCCAAGCGATACCTGGCCATCGGACCAAAGGGGTTGCGCGCATTGCGAGTCCCTACTGAAGACACCCTCCAACTTGGCGGCGATGTGGTCATCGGGCCTGAAGGAACGATCCGATTCCTGTATCGTTCTGAAGGGCCCGATGACCGGCCCTCAATCGATGCTGTCATCCAGGCAGCTCAAGATCTCGACTGAAGATTTTTCCACCATAAGCCGATATAGATCGAATGTTCGCCCGACGCCCCCTCCCAGTGCTCCTTTCCCTCGTGAGCCTGGCCACCGTCACAACGGCAACCCCCTCTCCGGTCTCGGCCCAGTCCGCCCCCACACTGACCGAGGGGTTCCGAGTCTCGGCCACCCAGAACGCCTACTACTCGCTGTTCACCAATGAGAGTCGCTCCGGGGTGGCCTATGGTGACGTGACCGGCGACGGTACGGCCAACGTCGTCTTGGGTGGAATGGATGGCCGCCTCATCATTGGCGATGTCAACGGTCAACTCATCAGCCAGTTCTTCATTGGGCCAGGCGAAATCCAGGCGACACCAACCTTGGCTGATATCGACGGTGACGGCGTGTTGGACATCGTTGTCGGCAACATTGTCGGTGACGTCGTCGCAATGCGAGGGAACGGAACCGAAATCTGGCGAAACAAAACCAACCGATTCGCTGACCAGGGCAAGAGTCCAGCCATCTATGGATCGGCCGCAGTCGGTGACATTGACAATGATGGGCGACCCGAAATCGTCCTGGCCAGCAACGACCACTCCCTCAACGCATGGAACGATGATGGAACTCCCCTACCCGGATTTCCCGTCACCACCCAGGACACGTCCTGGTCCACCCCAGCCTTGGCCGATATTGATGGTGATGGTTTCGCTGAAATTATTGGTGCCTTCGATGTCGATTATGTAACCGCACCCCACGTTGGATGTGCTGGGTTCGGCGCCGCGATTCGAGCCTTCGACCATACGGGCAACCAGAAATGGCAGACCTGCATTCCTGGAGAAATCATTACATCGTCTTCCACCATTGGTGACATCGACGCCGATGGTGACCTCGACATCGTGGTCGGTTCCGGCATCTATTTTAGTGCCATTGGAGAAGCCGAACTTCCTGCTCGGCAGATCTATGCTCTCGACGCTGCTACCGGAACGATACTCCCTGGATGGCCAGTCGACATTGGCGCAATCTCCGATGCCACGACATCACTCGGCAATCTTGATGATGACCCAGAACTCGAGATTGTCACCTCGGCCAACGACGGCCAAGTCCACGTTTTTGAACACGACGGATCCCCCAAGTGGCAGACGTGCGCCATGTGGCCGGGATCAGCCACCTTCTCCTGTGACCAAGGAAAGCGTTTCCCCGGTATTGCCGCTCCAATCTCAATTGCCGATGTCGACAACGACGGCAGCCAAGAGATCGTGAGCTTTATTCAGACCCACCTGTTCACTATGGATGGAACGACCGGTCAGATTGAAGCCATCTCAGACCCCATCGCCTTTGACGGCTATGCGCCACGGGGACAACCCACCATTGTTGAGGACAATGGTCGAACTCTCATCCTTTTGTCCTACCTCCAGGACGGTTCGGGCAACCTCGATGGTCGAAACACCGGCGACAATCTCACCATCGTTGGTTATCGGACAGGCACGGCGCTCGGTCCGTCGGATTGGCCGATGTTCGGAGCCAACGCTGCCAACACCGGATCGGCCGAGACCAGCTGGGACGGAGCAAAGTGGATGCGCCCCTGGCTCTCGGCTGTTTATGCCGATCTGCTCGGCCGCGACGCTGAGGCCGACGGGATTTCCTACTGGAGTGGTCGGCTTGGTGCTGACTTGAGTAAGGGAGATCTGGCGCTCCAGTTCGCCACTACCGATGAGTGGCTGGGAGTGGTCGTTGACGATCTCTACTACTCGATTCTGGGGCGAGGTCCCGATCCGGATGGTCGCTCCTACTGGGTGAGCCAACTTCGGGCTGGCAAACCAACGGCCGAAGTGGTCTCCAGTTTCTTTTCCTCCCCGGAGTATTTCATATCGGTTGGCGGCACTAACCCCCTCTTTGTCGATGCCCTCTACGCCGCAATCCTCGACCGGGGCCCCGACTCTGACGGAAAGTCATTTTGGGTGAAACGCTTGGATGGAGGCGAGCCACGCGGTTCCCTCTCCAGCCTGGTCTACACCTCCTATGAATCTGGGGGTCGCCGAGTTGATTCGCTGTACGCGAAACTGCTGAACCGTACGCCAGACGCAGGTGGCCGAGACTATTGGGCCTCCTACCTCACCACCGGGGACGAGATTGCCCTGGCCGCATTGCTTGTGGGAAGCGAGGAGTACCAGAGCCGCTCCGAAAGCCGCTTTCCGGGTTAGGGATCATTGCCAGGTAAATCTGGTGGCCGAAGCAATCAAACTCACGCTTTGTGCTGAAATGGGGCCCGTCAGCGGGGTGCTGGCAGACACAAGATTGTTGAGCCGACTTCCATGACAAGACAACAGACATGACAACAAGCCAAAAGGGATGGGGCTTCGTTATTGCTCAGGCCGTCTTTCTGATCGGTCTCATCCTCCTGCCCGGGCGAAGCGACTGGCCATCTACCACCGTTCTTAGCCTGGCGGGTTCGGTTCTGTTTTGGGGAGGCTTGGGCCTGGTGGTTGTGGCCAGCCTGGGACTTGGCCGCTCGTTGACCCCTACTCCGGTTCCCGTAGCATCAGGCAAGCTCACAACCAGCGGGCTCTATGGGCTGGTCCGCCACCCCATTTACACCGGCGTCCTAAGCATTGTGGTCGGCATTATCCTGCGGTCTCGAAGCATCGTGGTGCTCGCGGTCGGTGTCATCACCATCATCTTCTTCTACGTCAAATCAAGTTGGGAAGAGGACCAACTGCGGGATCGCTACCCCGACTACGACGACTACGCCGGCCGCACTCCCCGCTTTATCCCCTTCACCAAGCGAGGCACCTAGAACTGAGGCCACTTCGCCTTGTCTGGAAGACCCGAGCGCGCCGTGATGGCCTCTCCGGCTCGCTGGCAGCGGGCGTAAAATTCGGCCTCGTCCATCCCAACCATCGCCCCATCGGCCACGCGGACAACACCATCAACCAGGACCGTATGGACGCCGCGCCCATCAGCGGACCACACCAGCTGGTTCACCACATTCAACAGGGGACGCCACTCTGGACGGTTGGTGTCGTGCAGCACAAGGTCGGCTCGCTTCCCCACCTCCAGTGACCCAATCTGGTCCTCCATTCTCAGGGTCTTGGCCCCACCAATGGTCGCCATCTCCAGCGCCATCTCCGCCGGGAACATTTGGGCGTCCTGGCGTGCATCCTTGAAAAGGCCGGCAACCAGATAGGTGGCCCGCATCAGATCGGAATAGTTGGAGGCATTGTTGCCATCGGTTCCGATGCTGAGGTTGATCCCAGCCTGGACCATCTCGGGGAACCGGCCAACCTGGGTAACGCCATAGGCCACCTTCAGGGCCGTGGTTGGACAGTGAGCCACCGAAACGTTGGCCTCGGCCATGATCGACACCTCCTGAGCGTCGACCTGGACACAGTGAGTAATGGCCACATCGTCAGCCAAAACGCCGAGTTCGGACAGGTGAACCATTGGTCGCTGACCAAATTCGGCCACAAAACCATCGGGATCCAACATGGCGGGCGACATGTGAAAACTCATGCCCGACTTGTATTCGGTTGCCAACTCGCGGGCTGCCCGCCAAAGGGGATCCGAACACGTGGTGTGACCAACCAGAATGGGCCAGCAGCCCAACAACGCGTCGTCGGTTTCACCGTGGCGTTCCATCTGGTCAACCAGTCCGGCGATCGCCGTGTCGGTGTCTTGGCGATAGACGTCTGGCTCGGGAGGCAAATCCCAGAGCCAGCGACCGACCCGGCCACGAATCCCCATCTCGCCCAACCCGTCGAGGACCTCGTCCAAGAACCGGACGGTGCCCGCCTCCAGAAACGAGGTCGTTCCACTCTTGAGCATCTCGACCGCGGCCAACTGGGCCGAGAGCCGCTCCTCCTCCGCGGTGTGAACGGCATACAGGGGACACAACCACTGGAAGACGTTCTCGACAAAGGGAGTGTCATCGGGGACGTAACCCCGAGTGAGGGGTTCGCCGGTCACATGGATGTGGGTGTTCACCATCCCTGGGGTCACAACAAAATCGTCGCCGCCAAGGGTTTGTGTTGCCCGATACTTACGCTCGAGGTCACTAGCCTTGCCCACCTCAACAATCCGGCCGCCATGGATGGCTAGGGCCCCGTGCCTGATGATGTCGCGGGTCGGGTTCACCGTCACCACATGACCACCCAGAACAAGGGTGTCGATGGGGACCGGTTCGACTGGAGCGTTATCGGGGGTCGGTTCTTCGGGCATGTCTTACTCCCTGGGTTTGACGGCCACGAAACTCTGTTGGAAGCCGATTGGCTCGATCATGCGAATCTCGGCGAATCCGGCCGCTCGCAACCAGGCTGAGAACTCTCCGTGGGTGAAGGTGAAGCCTCGCCTGGTGCTGGCCATCATGGTGGCCCCCATCAAGACGGCGTGAGGGTTGAACTTGCGGTCGGCGTCCTGAAAGTAGTCGGCCAGAATGAGGCGACCTTCCGGGGCGAGGGCCTCAAAGGCCCGGTCAATCAGGTGTTTGGCTCCTTCGGCCCCTTCGGTCCGGCAGACATGCCCCAACACAACCAGATCAAAGGATCCGGGCTCGATCTCAATATGGTGGAAGTCGCCGGGGAGAAATCGACAGCGGGAGATGACGCCGAATTCATCGGCCTTGTCTTTGGCTACCTCGATCACGTCATCCAGGTCATTGATCACTGCCGTCGCTCCCGGGTTGGCGGCGAGCATGGCGATGGCCCATGGCGCCCCACCCGCACCAAGGTCAAGGATTCGTGGGGCGTCGAGCGCCGAGTACCGGATCTTTAGGTCGGCCCGAGAGGCACATCGGAACATGGTGGTGAAGGTCCCCTCGACCAGGGAGGTATAGAAAGCCACCGGATCGTCCTCGATTGGTTCCGCCGGTTGGCCCTGTCGAATGGTGTCGGCCAGCCTGGTCCAGTTGTCATGCGGGCCGGGGGCCACCGGAATGAGTTCGGCCATCGAGGCTGGCCCATCGCTGGCCAAATACCGGCGAGCAGCGTCGTTCAGGTCATAGATGTCGCGCACCTGCTCCAGCAGTTCCATGGCCACCAATGAGTCGAGAAGCGAACGAAGGTGAGGGGACGACACACCAAGCCGCTCGGCCAGAGGTTCGATCGGGCTTGGGCCGCCCGAACCCAGGGTGTTGAACACGTCCAACTCAAGGGCGGCCAGCAGGATGTAGTAGCGTCCTAGTCCTTCTATGGTGGCCCAAACCGGGGCTGATGTTGGGGGTTTGTGGTCGGTCCAGGGGCGGCCAGCGTGGGCCATGGTGTGGGTCTTCTTCAACTCGGGATAGGGAGCGTCGCGAGGACCCAGGTCGGTCATGGTCGGAGGATGAGCTTTCCGAAGAAGTCACTGGCCAGCATCTTTTCTTGGGCTTCGGCCCCGTCAGCCAGGGCGAACTCTTGGGCAAGAACGACGTCGAAGTCACCGTCACAGAACCGCTGCCAGACCGGGGCGAATTCTTCGGGCCGGTAGGGGTCTGAGCCCATGATCTTGATACCGGAATGAAAGAGGTAACCCAGCGAAGGGATGGTGGCTTCATCGCCGGAGGAGTTTCCGCAATTCACCAGGCGACCGTGCACTCCCAGGGCAAACAGCGAGGGGCCAAACAGGGCGGTGCCGACATGGTCGAAGACCATATTGAGGCCCACACCCTCGGTAACTTCACGAGCCCAGGCGGCAACGTCACCCGTTCGATTGTTGAGGGCGTAGTCTGCACCGAGGTCCAAGGCTCGTTGGCATTTCTCGTCGCTGCCTGCGGTGGCCAGGACGGTGGCACCGGCGTTCTTGGCCAGTTGTATTCCAGCAGTTGACACTCCCGAGCCGGCGGCGTGGATCATGACCGTTTCGTCGGCTTGCAAACCACCGACATCAAATAGGGCATGGGATGCGGTGAGGAAGCAGGTGGGGAAGGCTGCGGCATGGGCGATGTCAATCGAATCGGGAACGGCGTAGACGTGACTGGCAGGAACCAGGCACAGTTCGGCATAGCCGCCGTCAACATTGGCCCCGATTATCCCGAGTTCGCCGTAGAGGTCACCGCGGCCAGACAGTTTCGAGTTGGCCGATACCCCGGCCAATGAAGGGTCAACGACAACCCGGTCGCCAACCGCAACCGAGGTCACCTCGGACCCCAGTTCTTGAACCGTGCCCGCCACATCCATTCCAGCGATATGTGGATACTGGAATCCGGGCATTTGGAACCAGCCGTTGCGCTGGACCACATCGAGCCGGTTCAACGCACAGGCCTCAACCCGAACCACCACATCCCCCGGGCCAGGCTCGGGGTCGGGCACATCGGCGTAGTTGAGGACTTCGGGGCCACCGGCTTGGTGATATAGCAGTGCTTTCATCGGGTCATCTCACTCAGGACCATCTCATCTGGCTCAACCATCAATGGTCAGACCAACTGACCATTCAGATCCTTTCAGATCCGGAACGTTGCGGCAAATCATTCCCAAGAACGAGCGGAGACAAACAACCCGACACGCAACCCAAACCTCCTCCACTACGGTGACCAGATGAACAGTCCGCCAGCTCGGGAGATCGCCGCAAAGCTGACCTACTGGTCCTCGCCAGTGGACCCAAAACCTCTGGGCGGCGGGACGACCAATACTAACTTTGTGGTCGAGGATGCTGACCAGCTATTCGTTGTCCGTGTCGGTGAGGACATCCCCCTACACGGCATTGCCCGAGCCCAAGAGGTTGCGGCCTGCCAAGCCGCGTTCCGCTGCGGACTGTCACCGGAGATTGTGCATCATGAACCGGGAGCCATGGTGATGCGTTTCATCCAAGCCAAGACGCTAACCAAGACCGACGTTCAAGACCCCGCCACCCTGAGCCGAATTGTCGATCTACTCCTCCGCTGCCACGCCGACATGCCCGGCCAACTCCAAGGCCCGTCCCTGATGTTCTGGGTTTTCCAGGTCAACCGCCAATACCTGGCTGCCCTAACCCAATCGGGTTGTCGCCTGGAGCACAGGCTCGCCGGGCTTCACGACATGAATACCCAACTCGAAACTCGCCTCGGCCCAATCCAGCCGACGTTCTGCCACAACGACCTGCTACCAGCGAACATCCTGGACGACGGCTCCCGCTTGTGGCTCTTGGATTGGGAGTACGCCGGGTGGAACACCGCCATGTTCGACCTGGCCAACCTGGCGGCCAACGCCGAGTTCACTACCGGTCAGAGCGACCATCTCCTCGAAGAATACTTCGGTGCGCCCCCAGACTCGCCCCAGCTCGACTCCTTCGCCGTTCTTGGCAGCGCGTCCCTACTTCGCGAGGGCCTGTGGAGCCTGATCCAAGAACAACACTCCACCCTCGATTTCGACTTCGAAACCTATACCGATACACAGCTCACCCACTTGGAGGTGGCACGCCAAAACCTTCAGCTGCATAGCCATCGAGAACGAACCTGATGCGAACAACACCCGTTCCGACTCGGGCCGAAGTGGTCATCATCGGGGGAGGAATTATCGGCTGCTCCACCGCCTTTCATCTGGCGAGAGCCGGGGTCACCGACGTGGTTTTACTGGAACGAGCCCAACTGACATCGGGGTCGACGTTCCATGCCGCAGGACTTGTTGGCCAGCTACGTTCGTCTCGCAACGTCACCCAACTACTCAAGTACTCCGTCGAACTCTATGACCAACTGGAAGACCTCACCGGTCAAGCCACCGGCTGGAAACGTAACGGAGGACTCCGACTGGCTTGCACCACAGAGCGACTCATCGAGCTTCAGCGCAGCGCCACCACCGGTCGATCGTTCGGCCTCGATATCGAGATCGTCTCCCCCGCCGAGGCCAATAACCTATGGCCGTTGCTCGACCCCTCCGATGTAGTAGGGGCCGCCTTCCTCCCTGGCGATGGACAGGCCAATCCCTCCGACATCACCCAGGCACTGGCCCGAGGAGCACGCAAGGCCGGAGCTCTCATCATCGAGAACTGCAACGTGACCGGAATCGAAACCAAGGATGGTCGGGTTGCTGGTGTGGCAACCAGCGAAGGCGCTCTATCCGACGTCAACTACATTGAGTGCGAGAAAGTCGTGAACTGTGGCGGCCAATGGGCCCGCGATATTGGGGCGATGGCCGGAGTCTCGGTTCCCCTCGTCTCCATGCAGCACCAGTACATCGTGACCGAGCAGATCGAAGACATCAACGACACTCTGCCCACCCTTCGTGATCCAGATCGACTGGTCTACTTTAAGGAAGAGGTGGGCGGCCTGGTCATGGGAGGATATGAAGCCGATCCCCTCACCTGGGGCGAAAACGGAATCCCCGCCGACTTCAACAACCGAATATTGCCGTCGGATTGGGAACACTTCGAGCCCCTATTGGCCCAGGCGGTGAAGCGAGTCCCGGCCCTGGAAACGGTCGGGATTCGCAAACTCATTAACGGGCCGGAGAGCTTCACCCCCGATGGAAACTTCATCCTGGGTGAAGCCCCCGAGGTTCGCGGCTTTTTTGTTGGTGCAGGCTTCAACGCGTTCGGAATCGCCGCCGGTGGCGGTGCAGGTAAGGCGTTGGCCGAGTGGGTCCAGGCTGGCGAACAGCCGGTCGACCTCTGGCCGGTCGATATCCGTCGATTCGGCAGGGTTCATCACGATGTCGACTGGGTCAGAAGTCGCACAACGGAGATGTACGCCAAGCACTACACCATGTCCTGGCCCCACGAAGAACACACCAGCGCTCGACTCATCCTGGTGTCCCCGCTCTTTGACACGCTGGTCGAGGCGGGGGCTTGTTTTGGTTCAAAGCTCGGTTGGGAGCGTCCAAACTGGTTCGCCACTGCTGGTGAGGATCCGATCGACAAGTACTCCTTCGGTCGACAGAACTGGTTTGAGGCGGTCGGTCGAGAACACGCGGGGTGCAGGGAACGGGCCGTGTTATTTGATCAAAGTTCGTTTGCGAAGTTCTTTGTTGAGGGGCCCGACGCTGAGTCGGCACTCCAGCGGATGTGTAGCAACGATGTTGGTCGACCCCCTGGCAAGCTCACCTACACCCAACTACTCAATGATCGTGGTGGGATCGAGTGTGACCTCACGGTTTCCCGGCTGGCCGATGACCGTTTTTACATTGTCACAGGCACCGGATTTCGAACCCGGGACCTGGACTGGATCACCGGCAGCATTCCGTCCGGATCAGACGTGGCCGTTCGGGACGTGACTGAGGATTTGGCGGTCCTGAGCCTGATGGGACCCAACGCTCGTGACGTCCTGCAGCCGGTGATCGACACCGATGTTTCCGGCCAAGCCTTCCCCTTTGGTTCGGTGGTCGAGCTAGCCGTTGCTGGTTGTCCCGTGACCGCCCTACGGGTTACCTATGTGGGTGAGCTCGGCTGGGAACTCCATGTGGACCGGGCCAACACCTCGGTGGTCTACCAAGCGTTGATGTCGGCCGGTCGAGCATTCGGTATTGCCAATGCTGGGTATCGAGCGATCGAGTCGCTGCGATTAGAGAAGGGCTATCGGGCCTGGGGCAGTGATATCGGCCCCGACCACACGCCGATCGAGGCCGGTATGGGCTGGGCGGTCAAGCTCTCTTGCGACATCGCGTTTCGAGGCCGCAATGCCCTGGAACGCCAACGGCTCGATGGCGTGACGAAGCGACTGACCTGCTTCACCGTTGATGATCCGGAGGTGACCCTGCTTGGCCGGGAGACCATCTATCGCGATGGTGAACGGGTTGGTTGGTTGACGAGTGGTGGCTGGGGCTACACCGTGGAGACCAACATTGGGTACGGCTATGTCCGTTCTGCGGTCGCCGGAATAGGCGAACCGGTCATCGTTGACACTGACTATTTGCGCGCCGGTTCCTACGAACTGGAGGTGGCAACCCGACGAATCCCCTGCCAACTCCGACTCGGAGTCCTCTATGACCCTAAATTGGAGAAGGTCCGGTGCTAGCGCGTGGCCGGACCGTCAGTCAATCACCCGAAGAATCGGGCCGCGGTCAAAAGGTGGGCTTCGATGACCACTGGCCATGGTGACCACCTGAGCTGGTACCGAGATATCGGCCAGAAAAAGGTGACCCGCTTCGGCTCTTCCTCGCAAACCTTGCTTGGGGAGACAGAGGGTGAGAGTGGCATCGGCCCGCACAATCAAACCTTCGCTGTCGCCCGGGGTTGTCGGGTCCTCCCGGGTGTCGCTGATGAGCCCGGAGGGAACGTCGAGGCTGAGAACCTTGGTCGTGTTCACGTTCACTCGTTCAGCCAGGTCAAGGGAAGTGCCGCGGAGCGGGCCCTCGAGGCCATAGCCGACCATGGCGTCAATCACCAGGTTCGCGGCATGCAGGCTTTCGGGTGCCAGAACCCCATCGGTGACACTAATTCCAAGCCAGTCCACCGCCGCCAGCTGATGGGCCGGGACCTCTCCCATTCGGTCACGTCTGGAACTAAGAACAACAAGTACCTCGACTGCGGCGTTGCACAGGTGCCGGGCAGCCACCAATCCACCACCACCATTTCCACCCGACCCGACCAGGACGACGACCCGCTTTGGAGCGAACTCCTGGATGGCAACCTCGGCTAGAGACCGGCCCGCGTTCTCCATCATCTGAGCCAACGACACCTTGGCGTACTGGATCGTAAGACGATCAATCTCAGTCATCATCGCCGCATCGATCCATGTCAATTCCTCGGCCACCGCGGCCGGCCACATGCTCATGATCAGAGACTAGGCCACCTCGGTCAGAGGGTGAGAACCGATGTCAGGCTCTGCCCTTTGGAGTCACTCCGTGTCAGCATATGGATCCCGCCGACCGCCATCTTCAAGAAGGAGATTCTCGACCGATTTCAGATCGCCGGCACCCGAGCCATAATTCTCTGATCATCTCTTAGATATGTTTATTTCGCTCTTTTCTAATTTTACATATTAGAATAAGGAACATTTGTTTGCAGTCTGGAGAAATGGAACCGGGTGATCTCCACGAACAACTCACCAATCTCGCCAACCTCGACCCTGCGGAGTTGACCGACGCGGAACTCTTTGCTCAGCTTCGCAAGATTGAAGAACTTGATGGCCTGATCCATGGTCACGCCATGCGTTTTCAGGCTGCTGCGGTCGATCGCAAGGTGCACAAAGTGCGCCACTACCGGAGCGCAGCAACGGGACTTTCGGCCGAAACTCGTCTCTGCTCAAGAACCTGCGCCAGCCATCTCAATCTGGCCGACCATGTGGTTAACAACCTGCCCAAGATCCATCGCTCCTATGTCGCCGGAGTACTCAACACCGACCAGGTGAACCTCATCCACCGGCTCACCAATCATCCGGACTTCCTTCAGGCAGCCATCCGAGATCAGAATCTTTTTATCGACTGGGCCAATGAGTCTTGGGCAGCCTTCAATCGCAACATGCGTACCTGGGCTGAGTACAACGATCCAACCGACCCTCAAGACATCGATCGTCGAGCCGAAGCTAGCCGCCGCCTCCTTTGGGGCCTGGGATTGGACAAGACCATTCTGGGTGAGTTTTCGATGCCCAATGACACCTTCGAGCAGTTCCTCGCCATCGTGCAACCGGTGTATGACAAGCTCTTCCACCAAGAATGCGCCCAAGCCAAGGCCACCCTAGATATCGAAGAATCGGACACCAACGACGGTCATCTCGATGCCCATCTCAATCTGGCCAGGACCGATAAGCAGCGCTGGCTCGACGCACTTATGATTGTCTTGCGAGTGGGTGGATGTCACATCTACAAGCTCGAATCCTCCGTCGACGGTACCGGGCTCGATGTTTCTCTTAACGACCTCGATCCCGGTGTCACCACCGAGGTCATCATCATCTGCGACCAGGAAACATTGACTCGCCAAATAGCAGAAGTCGAGGGAGTGGCACTTCCCAAACGAGACCCACAATCCGTGGCCAACTACCGGTGCGAAACCCTCTCCGGTCTACCAATCACACCAACCACTGCATTCAAGACTCTGGAACTCAACCACTTCCGCCGGATGGTCAACAAGCCCGGCGACCTCGACTTCACCCTGTCGAAACGGTCCCGATACTTCGCCGGACCCAAACGAACAGGCCTCACCGTCCCAGCCAACGGCCAGATTCGATGTGGTCCGTACAATCGGCACAAGACACGGCTGGAAGCTCGCGGGCTGTGGGCTCAGGCCAAGGCGGCCTGACAGGTCCTGACCTCAGTTCAGGGCTCGCACCGAACAAGGTTCCGGCCATCATGCTTCGCGCGGTACAGGGCAGCGTCGGCTCTATCCACGATGTCGCTAATGGAACCTGTGGTGGTATCAGCGATACCAGCCGAGACCGTCAACTGCCCCCCAGGCTGGTCGGAGGACCCGGGGATCTGAGCAGCAGAAACCGCCTCACGAACACGCTCGGCAACCACCTTGGCTTCTTTGGCGGTGACACCAGGAAGAATGACGCAGAACTCCTCTCCCCCGTAGCGATAGACGCCGTCTTCGGGCCGCACATTCTCAGACAGGACCCTGGCCACCACACGAAGAGCCTCATCACCCGCAGTGTGGCCATTTTGATCATTGAAGACCTTGAAATGGTCGATGTCGATCATCAAATATGACAGGGTTGATTCCCGGGCGAAATCGGAAAGGTCTCGATCTAGGCATCGGCGGTTCTTGAGCCCAGTAAGTGGCTCGATGTCAACAAGGCGCGAGGTCGAGCCATGGGTTGAGGCAGCCTGGATGGCCGAACCGGCAAGTGGGACCAGCATCTCCAAGGCCTCAATGTCATTTCGGGAGAACGGCTCTGCCGCTGAGCGGGTAACCAACACCGCTCCAATGATTGCTCCGCTCGCGATGATCGGAACAATCGCTGTGGCAATGGGTCCACCACCGATGAGCGGATCATCCACGGTGACCGAGGCCAACGACCGACCGGTCTCGACAACACGGCATAGGACACTCTCGTTTAGACCCTCCAACCTAAAGAGGTCCTCCGGCTGGCCTTCAGCCGCCACCAACTCGCCCTGATCCCGAAGGACAAACAGACCAGCCTCGGCTGCAACCAAACGGCGGGCCTCAGCCAGAGCGATCTTGGCGATCTCCTTGGAGTCCAATGAAGATGTCATGCGGCGACTGGCGTCTAACAGCCCGTCGAACTCAGCGAGTCCGGACACTGATGAAGCGCTGTTGTGCTTAGCGTTCACTCGCACCTTGCGAACCCAAAGCCCAACCAGAGCAAAGCCGACCACGATGCCAGCTATTGGCAGGAGCAGGTCAGAGTCCGGAGCGACGGTGCTGGCCGGCCCAGGAGTAGCCGTGGCGGCCGGGCCAGGAGTAGCCGTGGCGGCCGGGCCAGGAGTAGCCGTGGCGGCCGGAAGCTCCAGCAGAGAGTTCTGTGGCGGCGCCAAGCTGTCAGCATCGCCTTCCTGCAAGTCAAGCCGATCCAGAAACGCCCGGATGACCACGGCGGGATCGATCTCCTCAATCCTCACTCGCCCACTGGAGTCGCGGCTCAAAAGGTCTGCCAGTCCATCAAGCCAGGGCAGCGGGTCAAGGAGTTCTTCTTCACCAGCTAGAACGGCCTCGAACTCGACACTGTCGACCTCGTCGGCGATCTCGCGAAGCTCACTTCTCAACGCCACCCCACTGCGGGTCAGATCACCAAGGAGTAGAGCCCAGTCCTCGGCAAAAAACTCAAGACCCAGAACGTGATCTTGGCGAGTCGACCCTGGAAACTGAGCGACCCTGCGCACCTCTTGCAAAACCTCATCGGCCTCTGGGACGTTGGACTCGAACGCGTTGAGTTCAACAAGGGAGGCAATGGAAAGAACAAGTTCGTAGGAGGCATCCTCGATCAGGAACTGGATCTCTTGATCAACCGTCTCGGCGTCCGCTTCATCCCCCTCGGCGCCAGCAATCCCGGGCACAGCCAAGAACGCGAGTACCGCTCCCATGACAAGCAACACTCTTGACCTAGGTCCCATTGTCCTTGTATCGGCAGATTATTCGCAAGGTTGACTGGCCAATCTAGGCCAAATGGTCCAACCGCTAGGCTGTTCGCTGTGCCTGGACTCATCCAAGGTCGTTTCGCCAACCTCGCCGTTGTCCAACCCGGTGCTCCGCCGCGCCAACGGGATTGGATAATCTCAGCCCTTCTCGCGGCCATGGTTCTAGTCGAATTCGGCTTGAATCGATCCGGGTACCCCCTCATCGGGCTGATCTCGGCTGCAATTGCCATTGGACTACTCCCATGGCGGCGCCAGTTTCCGTTGCACACCACAATCCTTGCCTTCACCGCTGAAGCGGCTACCTCCGTGACCGCCTCGACGACAACAGGCGGGGATCCGTCAACCTTCGGGCATCTAGTAGCGGGGCTCATGCTGGTCTATGCCCTCTGTCGCTGGCTCCCACCGACCCGCGTGATTCTTGGGCTCATCACCGTTTCCTCCATCGTTCTTCTCTCGGAGTACTTTGCCGGAGAGACCATTCTCAACAGTCTGGGCTTTCTAGTGCCTTGGCTGACCCTGACGCTGGTGGCCCTGGCAATGCGATACCGAGCGAGACTCATTGCTCAACAGCATGAACAAGTTCGACTCAGTGAACGGACCGCATTGGCCCGAGAGCTTCACGACACTGTCGCCCACCACGTTTCCGCCATCGCCGTCCAGGCCCAAGCGGCTCAATTTGTCTCCAAGACCGACCCCTCCGCGGCCCTCAAGGCAATCACCACAATCGAGGAGGTCGCCAATCACACGATCGAAGAAATGCATCGAGTAGTCGGCCTTCTTCGGACCGACGGGCAAGCGCTACCGGAATACGCTCGGCCTCGCCTCGACGACCTACTCGACCCCCATGGTCATCCCGCAATCAGAGCGCATGGCGACACCGACATTTCGGACCTTCCCACCCCGATCCTGTCTGCGGTCTATCGCATCACTCAAGAGGCAATCACTAACGCACGAACTCACAACCGAGGAGTGTCACGTGTCGATATCACCCTAACCCGAAGCACAAAGAGCCTGGAGCTAGTTATTCGCAACGACGGAACCCCATCGATGCGAAGCGGCGGCAGGGGTTTCGGTGTTATCGGAATGCGCGAACGTGCCGACGCCCTCGGTGGCACCCTTGGTTCTGGGCCCGAGTCGCCCAATGGCTGGCGAACAACGGCGAGTTTTCCCCTAGGCAAGCTCTCGAAGTGATGACTTTCAATACCGACTCCGATCGATCTCGTCGATGCCTGAGTTAGACAGGTCCGACTCTCGGTTTGACTTAATCGTCGAGCTTTTTCGCAACCACGCCGACGCCGTCTACAACGTCGCCTATCGGATTGTGTGGAACCGGTCCGACGCTGAGGACGTTGTCCAAGCCACCTTCATTCAGGTTTTCTTGAAGGTAGACCAACTAAGGGACTGGTCCAGGGCCCGTGGTTGGCTCTTGCAGATCGCCTACCGGCAAGCCCTCTCGATCCTGCGAAGAAGGAAAGAGGAGCCAACTGACCCCGCTGACCTAGCCGCTTATATAACCGCCGAGCAACGAACCTCCGAAGATGCGGTAAGCAACCAGATCCTTCGGGGGGAGCTAGCCGACACTATTCGCGACGCAATCAATGCGCTTCCGCAATCTTTGCGAATGGCCATTGTCTTGCGCGATGTTGAGGGACTAACCCTCGCCGAGGTTGCTGACGTATTAGACATCGGCCCATCGGCCACCAAAATGAGGGTCACACGGGGACGTCAACAACTCCGAGCGGACCTAGTGGGAAAAATCTGAAGGGAGCCGCCATGCAATGCCACGAACTCGAAGCCAATCTCACAAGCTTTTTGGAAGGAGAACTTGACCAAGACACCGAAGCTGAAGCCCTGAAACATCTTGCGACCTGCAGCCACTGCGAAACCGTCTTATCTGAGACCAGGTCGGTGATTGCTGCCTCCGCCGAATTTGGACAAGAACGGATGAGTCAATCGGCACACAAACGGCTGTTGAACTCCGTTCTCGATCAGTTGGGCGACCTAACCAACTAGACGCTACTGGGTCAGGGTCACCTTCTTTAGTCCCCGGGGGTGATCCGGATCCAGAGAACGGAGCTCCGTTTCGCGATGACAAAGCAGTTGGCCCATCACGATGGCTGGCAGGGGGCTCAGCCACTCAGGCAGACCCCCAACTAGCGGAAGCCGATGGCCGGGGAGATCTTTTTCCGAGGAGATCACAATCACCTCGGCCCCCTTTCCGGACACCTCTACAAGAAGCTCACGCTGCTCATGCAAAAGAGGACCCTGCGGGCAAATCGCCAAGACCGGAAGACCAGACTCGACCAGAGCAAGAGGTCCATGGCGAAAGTCTGCCGTCGAAAATGGGTGAGCCAGCAAGTAGGTCAACTCTTGCAACTTCAGTGCCCACTCAAAGGCAGTCGCCAAGTTAAATCCTCGCCCAAGAACGACCGCTCGCTCGGCTGCAACCAAGGCCTTCGCCGCCGGCTCGACCTCACCTGCTCGATCCAGGGTTTCCTGCACTGCGGTTGGCACCCGATCAAGATCGGGGTCTTCCGCTCCACTCCATGCCTCGCTCAGTAGGGCAACCACCAGCAACTGGGTCGTATAGGTCTTGGTCGCGGCGACGGCGAACTCCTCACCGGCCTCAAGAGTCATGGTTACATCGGCCAGTTCAGCCATGGGAGAATCCCCATGATTGGTGATGGCCATTGTTGGTCGTCCCTGCCGTTTAGCCTCCTTGAGTACCTCAACCAAGTCGGGAGATTGGCCTGACTGGGAGATACCAACGACCAAAGCATCGTCGAGCTTCGGCGGGGTTCGGTAGGGTCCATACAACGATGGTGTGGCCAACCCAACGGTGAACTTGTTGCGACTACCCCAGACGTAGGAGGCATAGCGCGCCGCATTGTCCGACGTACCTCGTGCCGCAATCACAATATGGGACCAGTCATGACCAAGGGCCAACACCGCACTTGCCGCCTTACTGCGCCCGGCAGCGAGGAGATTGGCCAGGACCTCTGGTTGTTCATGGATTTCAGACCACAGACTCATTGGGTCTCGTTTCGTTGTTGGTTGAGCTCTGGTCGTTGTTGGTTGAGCTCTGGATGCATGAAAACCGATTTTCCGTCAACAACCGTGGCCATGACCCGTACATCCGCGTCAAGAATCACCAAGTCCGCCCTTGCTCCAGGGACAAGCCTGCCCCGGCTCCTATCACTGAGTACCTTGGCCGGAGTCCTCGACGCAGCTTGAATGGCCTCGTCCAACGAACAGCCGGTGAACTTCATGGTGTTGCGGATGGCGCTCGGCATGTCGAGAACACTCCCCGCCAGAGTTCCATCGGCAAGGCGGGCTGAGGCCCCATCGAGATGGACCTCATGGGATCCTAGCTTCACTACTCCGGGGGGCAGCCCAATCCCAGCCATTGAGTCTGTAACCAGAACGAGTCGTTCCTGTCCCGCCCTCCAGGCAAGGTTGACCAGCTCCGGTGCGACATGGATTCCGTCGACAATCAGTCCAAAGTAACTCTCACCTGCCAGCAGGGCGGCCGCTAGGCCCGGGTCTCGATGGTGAAGGCCACTCATGGCGTTGTAAAGATGGGTACCCATCGAAGCCCCGCGAGTAAACGCAGTTTCGGCTAGGGCAGAGTTGGCATCGGAATGCCCAACGGCAACGATGACTCCGCGTTTGGACAGCTCCGCAATGGCCTCAAGCCCGCCAGAGACTTCGGGGGCCAGGGTAAGGAGGCGAACTCCGGCCTCCGGGGCCAGCGAGGAGTCGATAGGAAACGTCGGAGACCGAAGAAGGTCCGGACGATGAGCTCCCTTTCTGGCCGGATTCAGCCAGGGACCCTCGAAGTGCCATCCCAGAGGTTCGGATCCAGCCCACTGGCTTGGCCGGTTAGATAGTGCCGCCAGTGCAGTCCTCCAACTCGACTCAGGCGTCGTGATGAGGGTTGGTAACCAGGCGGTGACTCCCGTGGCCGCCAAGCGTTGACCTACCTTCCAGAGCCCACCTGGATCGCTAGCCAGATCAACTCCCCAACCTCCGTTGACCTGAAGATCGACGAATCCGGGAACAACCAGAAGGCCGTCGGCCTCGACAGTTTCGACCGGTCGATCGCCAGGCTGATCCGAGCCGTTGATCTCGATGGAAGTAACCAGATGATCTGCTAGACAAACATCGGCGTCGATCCAACCAGCGGGAGTCAGAACTCGACCGCCTCGAATCAAGAGATCGGTCACACCTCAACCAGTCCATGACCGGCCGGGTAGTGGTCGCCCACTGATACCGGGAGACGACCCGGGGCTGGCTGCTTTCCTGCGAGCACATCGGCCAAGGCTTCAAGACTTGGAGGAAGGATCGAGTAGGTACAGAGATAGGTACCGACCTCCGGATAGCTCACAAGGTCAAAGGGGGTACGCAGGGCCACCGCGATCGTCGGTGCAATTTCCGCAACGGCTGAAACCATACGGGACTGTTGCTCATTTGCGGTAATGGTGCCAACGACAACGAGGTCGGCACGAGCAGCTTCGGAACGAAGCTCCTGAATCTCTGCTGGGTTCGGATGGTGCCCCACCACCATTGACCTCGCAGCAGGCCAGTGACGCTTCATGGCAGCCCCAAGACCTGCCTCAACCGAGGAAGAGGTATCTGCCGGAGTGAGATCTATCGGGCGCGGCATGACGACTAAAAGGTCGGCCTCGGACCCGATTGGCACTAGACCAGCCTCATCACGAACCAGGGTGACAGCTCTGCGAGCGAGTTGGGATGCGAGGGCCGCATGCTCGCTTGTGCCGACAACCTCAAGTTCGGGTTGATCCATCATTGTGACTCGCTGACGCAGGGCATCAATTCGTTCTCGAGAGTTTGCGAGTGCTTCCGGATCCAGAAGGCGCCGCGAAACGGCCAATCGCAGACTCTCAAAGAGTTGCTTCGCCCGTTGGAAGTCCGCGCCACATAGAAGAAGATCGATCCCCGCACGCAGAGCAGCAATGGCCTCGATGGCTGGCGCACCACCGTTCTGCTTCAGCGCTCCCATGTCCAAGGCATCGGTCACCACCACTCCATCAAACCCCAGCTCATCTCTAATGAGTCCGGTCATAGCCTCGGTTGCCACCGTTCCGGGCAGGTCATCTCGGCCGGTCAGGAACGGTAGCGCATAGTGGCCGCTCATTATCATCTCAGCGCCGGCGGCGATCCCAGCACGGAAGGGAACCAGCTCGACGGTATCTAATCGTTGGCGGCTGAGATCGAGGACTGGAAGCTCATAGTGGGGGTCGACCCGAGCCTCGCCCTTGCCCGGAAAGTGCTTTAGTGAGCCAGCGATTCCGGCTTGGCGCAGTCCGCTGACGAACGCTCTTACGTGCTCAGCCACCGTTGCCGGGTCGCTTCCGAAGGAGCGAACCCCGAGGGATGGGTTATTTGGTTGTGTGACAACATCGGCAACCGGAGCGAAGTCGACATTGATTCCCACTGCAGCCAATTCAAGACCGATGGACTTGGCGACAGCTTCGGTTAGGTCAATATCGTTGACTGCCCCCAGAGCCAGGTTGCCAGCAAACTCGGTCGAACCAGTCAAGCCCAAAAACTGCCCTCCCTCCTGATCGATGGCGACCAAAGGGTGGAGTCCATCTGGCATAGCCTCACGAAGTTCACTGGTCATACCAAGAACCTGTTCTGGGCTCAACACATTGAAGTTCCGGAACAGGGTTAGACCAACAACCTCACCGTTGCGCGCCCTGTCCAGGAGTTCTCCGGGAAGCTCCGGGCCATCGAACCCCCACAGCATGCTGTGATCAGCGACTTCGTTTTGACTCATCTTCGGAGATCCTTAGCCCTTAACCGATCCGGCGAGCATTCCCCGGACAAAGAATCGTTGCATGCCCAAGAAAACTCCGACCGGCACTGCCATGCTCACGAACGCCCCAGCGGTAAGAATATGCCATTTCTCCCCCTTGGAGCCTACCAACTCATTGAGCGTGGCGGTCAGGGTGGCTACCTCACTGTCTGTGCCCAGAAAGACCAGGCTTACCAAGAGGTCATTCCAAACCCACAAGAACTGAAAGATGGCAAATGAGGCCAAGGCCGGAGCTGAGAGGGGAAGAACCAAACGCCGGAAGATGTCGTAATGCGAAGCACCATCAAGATAAGCCGATTCCATGATTTCTGACGGAAGACTGGAGATGTAGTTGTAGAGCAGATAGACGGCCAGTGGTAGTCCGAAGGTGGCATGAGCAAGCCACGTTCCAACATAGGTTCCCGACAGATTCAGGCCTGAGTACATCCGAAGCAGAGGGACAAGCGTCATCTGGATCGGGACCACCAACAACATGACCACGCCGCCAAAGAGCATGCGCCTCCCGGGAAACTTCATCCAGGCGAAGGCATAGGCGGCAAAAGCCGCGATCGTGATTGGGATGATAGTGGCGGGCAGGGTCACAACAACGCTATTGGCTAGTGCCCGCCAGAGCCCGTCAGACTCCAGTACCCGTGAATAGTTTTTGATTGTCCAGTTCGATCCCTCAAATGGGTGTTCGACGACGGTCCACCAGCCACTGGTCACCACATCGTTCTGAGGGCGGAAGGAGCTAATGAGCAGGCCAGTTGTCGGCAAGGACCACAGAGCCACGATGACAATGACCGCCACATGCAGAGGTGTTCGCTTCAGGAATCTCGGTAGCACCATTAACGCATGGCCTCCTGTCGTCTAGCACTTCGAAGATTGAGAACCATCACCGGAACCACCATCAAGAAGAGCAGTACCGCCAATGAACTTGCGCGGCCCTTGTTTGAGAAGATGAACATCTCCTTATACATCCGATTGGCAATTACATCGGTCTGGAATTTTCCACCAGTGAGGACGTACACAATGTCAAACACTTTGAGCACGGCGACGGCAATAGTGGTGGTGACCGTGATAATGCTGGGCCGAATCGAGGGGAGTATCACTCGGGTGAAAACCTGGAGCTCGGAGGCACCATCGAGCCTCGCCGCCTCAAGGTGCTCAGTCGGCACCCCCTTGATGGCCGCAGAGAGAATCACCATAGCGAATCCTGTTTGTAGCCAGATCATGATGGCGATGAGAGCCAATGTGTTGATGGGAACGGTCTGAAACACGGCGACCGGTTCGGCATCGAATTTTGTTATGACCGCATTGACCACACCGATTTGCCCAGTTCCCGGTGGTTTCCACCAGTAGACAAAGCGCCAAATCACACTTGCTCCTACCATCGAGATGGCCAGAGGCAAGAAGATGAACGTCTTCGCCAAGGCCTCACGTTTGATGCGATCGAACAATTGGGCGATTACGAGCCCGATGCTGACACTGCCAGCGGTAGCGACAATGAGCCAGATCACATTGTTCACCAGGGCTCGCCGGGAATCGGCTTCCTGAAAGGCATCGAGGTAGTTTCTCCAGCCACGGTCTTCGGTGAAGCTAAGCCACACGGTCCACACCGCCGGGAACACCAGAAAGAACCCCAGAAGCGAAACTGCCGGGAGGAGGTATACATATGGCCGGACCGATTCACGAACGCGTTGAGGAAGAGCGTCGACAAGCGCATTGAGGGCCCAGAACAGGTACCAGATTCCGATGATGCCAAGAATGAGCGCAGTCAGTATGGTGAGGGCGACGGAGGGAATCGTTTGTAGCCCTCGATCGCGGATCGCATCCGCTGAGGCCCCCTGTCCAACGAGATCATAGACACTGGCGAGCACATCGCCGGGGCCCTCCGGCTCTTTGACCAGCCGAAGCGAAAGCCTCGCCAGACCGACGAGTCCTGCTAGCACAGCTACAGGTAGAGCCACTCGTCTCACAATATTGGGTTCGCTGTCATTGGTGCGGGTAACCATATGAGTCACTTTCCAAACGGGGTCGTGCCAGCCATGGCTGACACGACCCCCACGGGAGAACCTATTCTGCGGGCCAGGACGCCTCGATGTCGGCGAAAACTTCGTCCGTGTTTTCGCCGTTGGCGGCGATCCAGTCGACCATTCCTGTCCAGAATGTTCCGGCTCCAACCTCTTTGGGCATGGTGTCCGAAGCGTCAAAGCGGAAGACCGTTGCCTCAGTCAAGATGACGGCGAGGTCGGTTTGTGGGTACGAGGTGTACCAATCGGTGGGCACGCTCTTGTTCGGGGACAAGAATCCTCCAGCCTCAACCCAGCCCTTTGCTCCTTCTGGAGTTGCAATAAACTCCAGAACAGCGCGGACCTCGGGACGATCGTTGAACATCACGAATTGATCGCCGCCGCCCAGCACCGGTGAGCCGAATTCCGACTCGATTGGAGGCAGGTAGAAGAAGGAACTGTCAACGCCAGGCTCATAAAGTGGCTCGTCGTTATCATCAGTCGGCCAGAACCCGGGAATCCAGGCCGCCTGCTTGTGTAGCCAGCACTCCGGTCCGTCCGCCGCGAACATTGGCGTCTGAGTGTCGCCAACCCAGATCGAGTTGATGCCGGTATTTCCTCCGTAGACGTAGTCCTCCTGGAAGAAGACGTCGGAAACGACCGCGGCTGCTTCCAGTACCTCGGGATCATTGAAGGGGATCTCATGATTCACCCACTTGTCATAGACCTCTGGTGATGCCGTGCGAAGCAGAACGTCTTCCATCCAGTCCGTAGCAACCCAACCCGAGACGTCGCCATGCTCGATTGACAGGCACCAGGGATTTCCATTTCCATCAGCAATTATCTGATCGCTGAGGGCGGTGAGTTCGTCCCAGGTAGTTGGAATCTCATAGCCATTATCGGCGAAAGCCTGCACCGGATACCAGACGATCGACTTGATGTCGGCCTTGTAGAAAATGCCGTAGATGTTGCCATCGACAGAACCAAGATTCAGAAACGATTCGATGTAGTCCGAAGCAAGTTGGTCGGTGTTCATCCACTCGCTGAGGTTGACTAACTGACCTTGCTCGACATAGCTGCGCATCGCTCCCGGTTGGGCGATCTGGGCCAAGTCGGGGGCATCACCAGCGTTAACCTTGACGTTCAAGACAGTTTCGTGATCGCTCACGCCTTCATACTTGATGTCAATCCCTGTCTCAGCAGCGAATCCAGCCAAGGCCGCATTGAAGCCATCTTCCTCGGCCTCTACCCACTGACCCTGGATAGTCACTTCTGTTCCATCGAATTCACCAGCAAGGGCACGGTTGAGGTGCTCATAAGGACCCGAGGGGACCTCAGCCATATCATCCATTGCCTCGGTGGTTTCCGAGCCATCATCAGATGTTGGAGCCTCTGTCACTTCGCTGGACTCTGATGCCGTCGTTTCCGACGACGCCTCCGGTTCGTTGTTGGCACACGCTCCGGCAATCAAGGCCAAAGCCGTGATGGCCAGCAGCCATCGGTTCTTTTTCATTTCTCCCCTTTTCATCGGCGGTCTCGTGTGAGACCAGGTCATAGGACAAGATCCAGTTCTTTGGACAAGACCATGGCAACGGCGCCAGAGATGAGTAGATCGGTGTCATCACTAGCCGTGATTGTGAGATCCGCTCGCATGGCCGGCAGCACCCGTGGGACTAGGGTGGAGGACACCGAGGTGGTCAAAAGGTCCGCGGCATTCTTGATTCTGGTCCAGAGCACAACCTGGGAAATGTCCAAGGCGTTCACAAGGCTCGCCGCCACCTCACCAACAGCTTTGCCTGCCTCGGCAAGGGCCTTGGCCGCAGCAGCCGGTCCAACAAGGTCGGCCAGTGAATCGAAATCCCAAGCCAGTTCGTTGCCACGGGGGGCATCTCGCCCCACGGCATTGCGCCAGATGATGGGAGCCGAAGCTACGGTCTCCAAACAACCGCGATTGCCGCAACCACACGGCTCTCCATTCGCATCGACCACAACGTGACCAATCTCCCCCGCCGCTCGATGCGTGCCAAGGTGGAGAAGGCCATCAAGAATGATTCCAGCTCCCACACCACCCGAAATGTTGATCAGGAGCACTTCATGATTGCGGCTAGCCAGGCCGCGTTGGGCCGCCACCGCGGCGGCATGAGAATCGTTGGTGACGAGGACGGGAACCTCGACTCGTTCCTTCAGTCGATCAGCAAGATCAACATCTCGCCATCCAAGGTTAGCCGCCTGCAGAATCGAGCCTCGTTCGTTGATAATCCCTGGAGTGGCAACTCCAATACCCAGAACTTGCGATGGAGCACGAGAGATCAACTCACAGGCGAGATCCAGAACGGACTCCACCGATTGTTCTTGAGCCTCTCCGGGCTCTGCGGCCTCAACCCTGGCGAGGACTGACCCTCGCAGATCGGTGACAGCACCGAAGAAAGGGCGGCAACTCAGATCAAGCACAACGATGGATCGGCCCGAGGCGTTGAGTTCGATAAGTGTCGGAGGTTTGCCCCCAGCCGAGCTGCCAACTCCAACTTCTTGGACAAGCCCGTCTTCGATCAGGTCGGCGACGATGCTGGAAACCGTGGCCCTCGTCAATGAGGTCAGGCGAGAGACCTCTGCTCGACTTGTCGTGCCCTGCTCGGCAATGACCTGGAGACATATTCTGCGATTTGTTTCTCGAGAATGACGACGCCCTGCCTTTTCCGGAACGCCAAGAAAGCGGGGTCGAAGAGGTAGAGAACTTTGCACGTTTATTAAACTTACATAGTTTTCCCCGCTCGTCAACGACTTTCTACATGACCTTTGCCCCTTCCTCCGGCAGAACCCCGAGGGTGACCATGAAGAAGGGCCCAAATGAGGGCCAGCAAGAACCCAGAGAACAGGAACATACGGTGTTCGAAAACGTTGTCGTCCCACTGGACGGGTCGGATCTATCCGCTACCGCCCTCCCCGTTGCCATCAAGGTATGCCGAGCCAGCGATGCTGCACTCGTGATCCTGAGCTTTGCCGATGCCGACGAGGCTGAGTCGCGCCGAATTCGGATCGAAGACCAGGCTGCCTTGGCCAATACCATTGGCGTCGAGACTGAGGTGCGAATTGTTTTACCCGAGGCCGAGATCGAACGAGAGATCCAGAAGCAAATTGATGCCCTTACCAAGGTCCTGGTTTGCATGTCCACCCACGGGCGTAGCCGCTCCGAGGCCCTAACCGGGAGCGTGGCCAGCAGCCTCCTGCAATACGTGAAGACCCCGGTTCTCCTAATCGGGCCAGATTGTGACACCGCGGCCTTTGACCCGGGTGGACATCTGGTTGTGGCCATCGACGGAAGCCGAACGTCGGAGACCATCATCCCTCCGGCGGTGTGGTGGGCCCGAGAGTTTGGGAGCGCACTCGAGTTCATCACCGTGCTTGAACCACGCGTGGCCCGAGCCGGAGTTGGCCACGAGTCACTGCGAGGTGATATTAGCGAATCCGTCCAGGTCGAGCGTCATGCCCACGCTGCTCAGAAAGAGCTTGGCCGGGTGGTCAACTTCGAGGTCCTCCACGGAAAGAAGGCGGCCAAAGTTCTCCTCGAACGACTGGATAGTTCGGGCGCCAATATCATGGCGATGGCTACACATGGTGCCACCGGCCTGCGCCGGGTGGCCATCGGAAGCGTGACCAGCAATGTTGTCCGGCACGCCAAATGCCCGGTCATGGTTCTGCGACCAACCGAGTAGCCGACCAGGGATCTAGCCAGAGACCAGAACGGCGAGAAGATCGAAACTGCTGAGTATTCCAGCCAAACCGTCCTGGTCCATGACAACCAGATGGTGGATCGATTCGCTCCGCATCAGTTCGGCCGCCACCGAAACGGTAGCGTTGGCGTCCACCGATCGAACGGCGCGACTCATGATGGTGGCGACCGGCTCTCCGGCGGGCCATTCTTCCACCAGGTCGGCCGAGGTCACAATGCCAACGACCGAATCGTCCTCGACCACCGGCAAACCGTGAAACCCCAAACCCAACATCAAGTCTCGTGCTCGACCGATCGAGTCGGTCGGTTCGATCGTGATCAGGTCGGCCGTGAGATAGTCCCGGACCCGATATTCGTTCTCGTTGCTGGTCATGATGCTTATTGGAGACCATCGATCGGGCTCCGGCAAGAGACCTAAGCCCCGGATGGATCCAGAACAACCTGCGGTAAGAGACTTTCCACATCCTCGGACCGACAAAGCTCGGTCCCGGCGGTAAGTACCGCTGCGGTGCCAGCGGCGATACCCAGCCTCCCCATTTCCTGAGTGCTCAGACCTCGGGCGAGACCGACCGCAAATCCAGCCACCATGGAGTCGCCCGCACCAACCGCGCTGGCCACTCGAACAGCCGGTGCGCGAAGTCGAAGAACCTCACCCGAGCGTTGAAACACAATTGCCCCACCAGCACCGATAGAAACCACCAAGGTTGAGACCGAGGAATCGCCAAGAACCTCCCGAGCCGCCGTCACTACCTCGGCTTCAGTAATCAACTCTCGACCAACGAGTGCCGCCAACTCACGGGCGCTGGGCTTGACCAGAAAGGCCCCCGACTGCAGCGCAGAGACTAGGGCATCTCCGGATGTGTCAACCAAAACCGGAACTGGGTCTAGCGCTGCCACCAACGACTCCATCACCCCGACAGGAACACCGCTCGGCAAGCTTCCCGAGATGACAACACAGGCAGCCTCGTGGGCGGCCTCTACTACAGCGCGTTCGCAGGCACGGAGTTCCCCCAGGGTGATCTCCGGTCCGGGAAAGACGAACCTGAACTGATCCTCGGTTGACCCAACACCAATCGTCAAACTTTCCCTTGTCTCGGCCACAATCGGGACCGGTCGAATCGGAATCCCTTCATTTCTCAGGAGAGCTTCGATTCGGTCGCCAACGCCGCCGCCAAGGGGAATAACAGCCAGCACACTCTGTCCGAGGCGTTTAGCAACACGCGCCACATTGATCCCCCCACCGCCGGGGTCATACACCGGTGCTGAACAACGAACCTTGTGATTCGGGACGACGTTTTCTGCCCAACTCGAAATGTCAAGGGCCGGGTTCAGCGTGAGGGTCACAATGGCAGACACGTCACTATTCTCCCTCAGGTTCTCGGTCATAGTCTTTCGCGGAAAACAAACCAAGGGACTCTCCAAAACGCGACGCTGCGTCGGCTACCGACTGCTTGGCTCTACTTAGCGCTTCTCCTCGCAACCGAAAGTCCGGGCCGAGTATTGATAAGGCCGCCACGACCTGGTGCCCCGGGGTTACCACAGGAGCAGACACAGCCGTTATGCCCTCTTCGGTACTCCCGATACGCACAGCAGCCCTCGGCAGTCCCGGTGTTTGTTCCTGCGGGTCCGTCGCCAGCGCAACACCAACAGCCGTACCCTCAAGCGGAACGGAACGGCTGATCCAACCAACGTGTCGAACAGCACGGGGACTTGGCGAAGTAGCCACATACATTGCCACCTCGCCCTCGCGCACAGCAAGGTAGGCCGACTCAAGGGTTGTCGCCGACAGGGAATCAAGAAAGGGGCGGACGGCGGCAATCAGTTGAGCAGTCGGGCTATCGCTGAGTGCGGTCAAAGCCAACCGTACAAATGCCGGTCCGGGACTAAACAACCCTTGCTCGTCGCGGCTCACAAATCCATGCAGCTCTAGCGTTTTCAGATGTCGCAGCGTTGTGCTCGGGGAGAGGTCGCCGAGGCGGGCCGACTCGGACAGCGAAATGCGCCCTCCGGTGATCACGATACTGAGGAGCCGGAGAGCTCTCTCCGCCGAGCGAGAGACATGGAGGCCACCAGCATTGGACTCAGTCATCGTCGCGTTGGGAACCGAGCTCACCCGCTTCGATCTCAATCACCTCAGTCGCTCCCTCAACCAGTTCACGATCGTGCGTGCTGGAGAGCACAACACCTCCATGGTCGGCAAACTCGGCCAAAGTCTCAATGAGCGTAATCCGAGAGGTGGCGTCAAGGCCCGTTGTAGGTTCATCAAGGAGAAGGACCTTAAAGGGACGGGCCGTACCAACCAGAAGCCCAGCTTTTTGCCGCTGCCCCTTACTCATTGCTTGAGGAAAACGGCCAAGAAGTTCCGTTGCGTCCAACCTTTCGACCAACTCCACAGAGAAGTCCGTCGGCTCATCTTGGCCGTTGAGCTTGGCTACATACAACATCTGCTCTTGGACCGTCAGGTCATCGAAGAGTGCTGGCTGATCGGGGACAAAGGTGGTGACCTCACGAGCACCCCGAGACCCAACCAGTGAGCCATCAACAGAGATTGACCCCGAAGTCGGTCGGGCCAGGCCAGCAATGAGGGTCAGCAGGGTCGTCTTTCCCGCTCCATTTTGCCCGATGAGCACGGCATTGGAACCTGGTTCGAGGCGCCAGTCTGGAACCTGAAGGACCGTCGTCCTTCCGTAAGTCTTTTTCAATCTCTTGACCCGAATCATCTGAGCGACTTCTCCAAGGGGTTCATGGCAACGACGGCAAGAATGAAAGCAATGACAGCAGTCAGTTGACCCCAGGTCTGGCCGAACTCATCCGGGCGAAAGTACTGATGGGAGATAGCGACTGTGGCCCCCAACAGCAGAAGCGGACCGCTCAAGGCACGCCCCCAAAGCAAGGGGCCAATGAATCCTGCGCCAACCGTCGTGGCCCATTTCGCCACATCCGGAGAACCAATCCGGGCCTGCATGAGGGCGGCAAGCGTGCCAACCAGGAAGAGGAACATGGTGCCAGCGGCATCGTCAAAGGACTGACTCCAAAGCCAAGCCGTGAGCAGGCCACCTATGACCATGGCGATACTCAGGGCGGTAAGGGTTTGGCCCTGAAGGACTCTGGCTGAACCAGCTCGGTAGTGAACCAGAAAGGGGATCTGGTCGGCGGTAGCGGCCAAGGGCACGGCAAGATCAAACCCGATAACGGCAACACACGCAGCCAGGCTCAACGCAACGACACCATGACTCGGATCGGAAAATCTGAGAAGGAGGAATATTGTTCCGCCCGCAAGTCCAAGTCTGGCTATCTGACCAGACAATCCGTGCTGGAGGGCAGCAATCTGACGCCAGAGGAAGGTCGGCATCCATGGCCTCGCCAGTTGAGGGCCCGCCACGCGTGGGGAGTCGCTGACGCGACGCATGTCCAACAACATTTGTTGGAAGTCGACCGTTTGCATCGATGAGCGCAGGGTTTCCAGGGCCCGAGCCCGAGACCACAATCGTTCCACCGGGGTCCAGGTTAGACCGAACAAAGCCAGACCGAGTGACAGGAGACCGAGGCTGAGGAGGCTCAGCAAACCGGTCGAGTCAAAGAACGTGCGCCCGCCAAGCAGACTGGCCAAGACGACCACGGGTACCAGCACAGCCCAGGCGACGACCCGCGGTCGGCGGCCCTCATTGGTAGAGAAGACGAGGTACCAGATCATCGATTGACTAACCGAGATGGCCACGGCAAGAGCCGCAACCAGGGAGATTGTTACCGAGGAACTAACGGTGTATTCCCCGGGCGTCGACAATGCCAGGAATATGGTGGCCCCAATAGCTGCGATTGCAGACCGGGCCACCAACTGGCGTAGCAACCGAGGGTAAAGCATGGTCCGTCTCGATGCCCCCGAAGCCAGCTCATGGAGAACTCCGGCCCTCGACACCACCAGTGGTCCACCTCGCCATCCAAGCCAGACTGCAGCCGCAACAGCCACCACAACCGCAATGTTCACGCCAGGCTCGATGGTAGAAAAGTCGCTCGGCAATAGTTCGGCCATTCGATCCCCATAGAACGGCAAAAGAAGCCAGCCAAGGCCAGCCAGATAGAGCGAGTACAAATCATCGCTTAGACGCGAACCCGGAGAAGCCGACATGCAGCGGCCAATCCTAGGGCGAATGGATCAGGGGAGAAACGCCCACGCCGCGAGCAGCGGGCCAAACATCGCTAACCCAAAGGAAAGCATGGTTGCACTTGTGGAAAGCCGCCGCAGATTCTCAATGGTCTCGGCCGAGCTATGGGAGAGCGCTGCGGTCCAGCCGTCGGCCATCTCGATTGCCTCATCAACACGTGTCAGCCTGCAGATCGAGGCCAGTACCACCAGCCATATCGCCAAAAGCATCGAAACCAAAACCAGGGTCGGGTGTCCCCCATTCTGAGAAAAACGCAATGCCGCAGCGACATACGCGAGGTAGGAAAGCTGGCTCATGTTGTTTCCGTCGGCACCTTTTAGGCCAGGATGAGGGGTTGAGGCCGAAACGGCAGGTCATCAAGAGAAAAAACCACCAACAGGAAACAAGACGGCCATAGAAGCCGGTAATATTGACACCGCTTGATTACCCAACCTAGGGTCGGCCCCATGGACCGAACTCTCCTGGCCCCTCCACTACCCTCATCGGTGGCCACTAGCTCCGAATCCTTCGCCAAGAACCGGGCAGACATGCTCGACCAACTGCAGGTCATTGACGAACTCCTGGATGAGGCGGAGGCCGGCGGCGGTGAAAAAGCAATGGCCCGCATGCGCTCGAGGGGCAAGCTTCCCGTCCGGGAGCGCATCGCCAACGTGCTTGACCCTGACACCCCCTTCTTAGAGATCAGCGCGTTAGCTGGCTATGACTCCGACTACACCATCGGAGGCGGCATGGTGGTCGGAATCGGCATCATCGCCGGGACCGAGTGTGTGATCCTGGCCAACGACCCCTCCGTTCTCGGGGGGGCACTGACCCCCTACGTTCTAAAGAAGTGGAACCGAGCACTGGAGATCGCTCGAGATAACCACATGCCCTATGTCAGCTTTGTCGAATCGGCCGGAGCGGACCTGCGAGTCGAAACTGGAGGGGGACGCAAGGCCAACACCAACCACTTCGCCGAGAGCGGTCGTTTCTTCTATGAGATGATCGAACTGTCGAAGATGGACATTCCCTTGGTCTGTGTTGTCTTCGGCTCTTCGACCGCAGGCGGTGCCTACCAACCAGGCCTGTCTGACTACAACATCGTGGTGAAGGACCAGTCGAAGATTTTCCTGGCTGGGCCTCCGCTGGTCAAGATGGCCACCGGCGAAGAGTCCGACGATGAGACCCTGGGCGGGGCCAAGATGCACGCCGAGATCTCGGGCCTCGGCGACTACTTCGCCGAGGATGAGATGGACGCCCTGCGATTGTGTCGCGAGGTGGTCTCACACCTCAACTGGCGAAAACCTGGGCCCGAACCGTCCCTCCTTGGGGATGACCCAATCTATGACCAGGAAGAACTGTTGGGTCTGGTGAGCCAGGACCTTCGCTCCCCTCTTGATGTCCGGGATGTCATCGCCCGAGTGGTCGACGGTTCTCGTTTCGAGGAGTTCAAGACGCGGTATGGACCGACACTGGTCTGTGGATGGGCATCGATCCACGGCTACCCCATCGGCATCCTCGGCAACAACGGAGTTCTTCACCCCGAAGCAGCCGAAAAGGGTGCCCAGTTCATCCAGTTGTGCAACCAGATTGATGTCCCATTGGTGTTCCTGCAGAACATCACCGGCTTCATGGTTGGAAAAGACTTTGAGCAAGCCGGGATCATCAAAAAGGGATCCCAGATGCTCAACGCGGTCTCCAATTCAACCGTTCCCCATCTCACCGTGATAATTGGATCGTCCTATGGTGCCGGCACCTACGGAATGTCCGGTCGGGCCTTTGGCAACCGATTTACCTGGTTGTGGCCAACGGCCAAGGTTGCCGTCATGGGTCCAAAGCAGATCGCCGGGGTGATGTCGATGGTGCGCCGAGGACAAGCTGCCCGCAAAGGCATCGAGTTTGACGAAGAAGAGGACGCTCAGATCGTGGCCATGGTGGAAGAGGTTCAGGAAAAGGGTTCGCTGGCCTTGGCCGCAACCGGAGCGGTGAGCGACGACGGAATCATCGACCCCAGAGACACCCGCACGGTTCTTGGTATCTGCCTCTCGGTGGTTCGCAACACGCCCATTGAAGGCGCCGACGGCTATGGAGTATTCCGGTTATGACGCATGCTCAGGTTATGACGACCCCCTTTGACTCTGTGCTGGTTGCCAACCGCGGCGAGATCGCAAGGCGAGTATTTGCTACTGCCCGCTCAATGGGCATGGTTTGTGTGGCCGTATTTACCGATGCCGACGCAGACGCCGCCTTCGTTCGGGAGGCCGATGAGGCCATTCGGTTGGCCACTGGCTATCTCGACGGCGACGCCATCATTGGCGCGGCAAAGCTCAGCGGCGCCCAGGCCGTTCACCCCGGCTACGGGTTTCTGTCAGAGAACGCTAACTTTGCTCGCTCCGTACAGGCCGCCGGACTGATTTGGGTTGGCCCGACACCGGACATCATCGCCACCATGGGAGACAAGATCCTGGCCAAGGAGGCAGCACTGGCTGCGGGACTGCCGGTGCTGGACAGCTATGACACCGAATCGCTGACGGGAGAATCGACCGAACTCATTCGCTTCCCAGTCTTGGTTAAGGCAGCCGCCGGTGGCGGCGGCAAGGGAATGCGAGTGGTCCAGTCGGCGGACCAACTGGATGAGGCCATCGCTTCGGCCAGTCGAGAGGCAGACAAGGCCTTCGGGGATAGTCGGGTCTTTGTCGAGCGCTACGTGCCTCGAGCTCGCCATATCGAGATCCAGATTCTTGGTGACGCCCATGGCAATCTTGTCCACCTCGGCGAGCGTGAATGCTCCATCCAACGACGCCATCAAAAGATCATCGAGGAATCGCCCTCTCCGGTTGTGAGCCCCGAGCTTCGCCAAGCCATGGGCAACGCGGCCCTCGCCCTGGCCAGTTCTCTTAGCTACTCCTCCACCGGAACCGTTGAATTCCTTCTCGACGAGGACAGCCTTACCGGGGACAGCATTACTGAAGGTGGTGCAGAGTTTTTCTTTCTGGAGGTCAACACGAGATTACAAGTTGAGCACCCGGTTACCGAGGCCATCACTGGCCTTGATCTTGTTCGTGAGCAATTGCAGGTTGCAGCGGGTCAACAACTCAACTTCGACCAGTCGTCGATCGATTTCTTAGGCCATGCCATCGAGGCCCGCCTTTACGCCGAAGATCCAGCCAATGGCTTCCTCCCCTCGGCTGGCACCGTCGATGTATTCGAACCGGCCGAGACGCCGGCGCTGCGATGGGATGTTGGTATCGAGCAGGGTTCGGAGGTTGGGGTTCACTTCGATCCGATGCTGGGCAAGGTCATTGCCCATGGCCCCACCAGGGCCGAGGCCGCAGCACAGCTAGCCCGTGGACTGGAGCGCCTCCATCTCGGTGGGCTCACGACCAACCGCGATTTTCTGGCCGCCACCCTCCGTCACCCTCAGTTCTTGGCCGGGGCGACCACAACCGATTTCATTGAACGAGTCAATCCGACCCCCTTGGTCAGTCCCGACGATGTCGTGTTCGCTGCCGTGGCCGGGGCCCTTTGGATGCAGGGTCGACGGGTGGCCGATCTGGAAGTGCTCCCGAGAGTTCCCAGCGGTTGGCGAAACTCCAAACTGCCCATGGAGCGAACCAGCCTGCTTCTGGAGGACGGTCTGGGCGATGGACTAGGTGACGGTAGAGATCAAGAGCCAATGGAGGTTCGGTACCGGAGAAATCGGGATGGCTCGTTCTCGGTTCGCAACAGCGCGAACGACAATACCGTCAGCAATGCGGCCATCAGCAATGCGATCATTCATGCCTGGTCGGCCGAGTGGATTGACATTGAGCTGGATGGCCTTCGCCGAGGGGTTCGAGTTAGCCATACAGCTCGGGTCAGTCACACGGGTTCGGCGGCCTCGTTCCTGTATGTCCAGACTCCTTCGACCACCCTTCGGTTCCGGATTGAACCTCGGTTTGTGGTGCCGGGGGCCGATACCGATACGTCCACCCTGCAGGATGGTGGGCTGGTCTCACCCATGCCGGGATCGGTTCTGGAGGTGCGGGTTAACCCCGATGATGAGGTGGTGGCCGGACAGGTCCTCCTGGTGTTGGAGGCCATGAAAATGGAGCACCCCGTGCCTGCTCCCCGTGATGGCACGGTCAGCCAGGTTCTGGTTGAGGTCGGTCAACAAGTCGAACTGGGCCTCGTGTTGGTGGAGTTCGAATGATGAGCGGGCCGAGCGTCTTACGTGCCACTGACCCGATTCGAATCGCCAACTGCTCTGGCTTTTATGGGGACCGGATCTCGGCCGCTTCCGAGATGGTCGAGGGCGGCCCAATCGATGTTCTCACCGGCGACTGGCTGGCCGAGTTGACCATGCTCATCTTGGCCCGCACCCAGGCCAAGAGACCCGGCGGCGGCTACGCCCGCACCTTCGTCACCCAGATGGAACAGGTCCTGGGGACCTGCCTAGATCGTGGCATCAAGGTGGTCAGCAATGCTGGCGGGCTCGACCCCGATGGCTGTGCTGAGGCGGTGGCCGAAGTGGCAGACAAGCTGGGGCTCGCACCCAAAGTCGCCTACGTTCGCGGCGACAACCTGATGGGTCGGCTCGATGAGCTTTCGGCCGCCGGAGTCACGCTCGATCATTTCGAAACCGGTGAGTCATTGTTGGGAGACTCCGAGGCAAATTCTCGGTTCATCAGTGCCAATGCCTATCTCGGCTGTTGGGGCATTGTTGAGGCCCTTAACCAGGGAGCAGACATTGTCATTACCGGACGAGTCACAGACGCTGCGGTAGTTTGTGGCCCAGCGGCCTGGCACCACGGCTGGGCCCGAGACGATTGGGACGCCCTCGCCGGTGGGGTCGTTGCCGGTCACATTATTGAGTGTGGAACCCAGGCCACCGGAGGCAACTATTCGTTCTTCACCGAGATCGACAACATGATCCATCCTGGCTTCCCCTGGGCCGAGGTGGCGGCCGATGGCTCGTGCGTGATTGGCAAACACGACGAGACCGCAGGGGCAGTTACCGAGGGGACCGTTATCTCCCAGCTTCTGTATGAGATCGGTGGACCGACCTACTTGGGTCCCGACGTCAACGCTCACTTCGACACCATTTCGGTCCACCAGACTGGCCGAGACCGGGTGTTGGTCAGTCACACCAAGGGCAGCCCACCTCCGGCCACCCTCAAGGTGGCCATGAACGAAATGGGCGGCTTCCGTCAAGATCTTGGGATTGCCCTGGTTGGATTGGACATCGAGGCCAAGGCCAAACTGGTTGATGAAGCCTTCTGGGCCGCCTGTCCCTATGAGCCTGACGATTTTGCCAGCATTACAACGCGGATCGAACGCACGGACAAACCCGATCCATCAACGAACGCTGAGGCGGTGGCCCAATGGCGCCTGACCCTCAAGGACCCGGACGAACGTAAGGTCGGTCGAGCAATCTCCAACGCCATGATCGAGCTGGCCTTGGCCACCATTCCCGGCTTCTACGGCACCAGCGGGGGTCCGGGAGCGGCGAAACCCTTTGGGGTGTACCGACCAGCCCTTATTCCGGCCGACCTGGTGCCACAAGAGGTCACGGTTCTGGGGGGCCCGACGACCACGGTTGAATCGGTGGCCCCGGACGGAGTAGCGAGTGTTGCTCATGATGTGGTTGAACCGCCAGGACGCCAACCTGCTAGATCAGATTCCACAGTCCAGAGGCCGATTGGCTCGGTGATTGGGGCTCGCTCCGGTGACAAGGGCGGGAACGCCAACCTTGGTGTTTTCGTCCGAAGTGACGAGGCCTGGGATTGGCTCGATGGCTTCCTCACCACCGAGCAGTTGCGAAAGCTCCTTCCCGAAGTGACCGAGCTACGCGTGGATCGGTACCGGTTGCCCAAACTGCGCTCACTCAACTTTGTCGTCCACGGCTTGTTGGAGGAGGGCGTTGCCGCCAGCTCCCGGCGAGACAGCCAAGCCAAAAGCCTGGGCGAATGGCTTCGGGCCAGAGTGGTTGAAATTCCAGAATCTCTCCTAGCGAAAGAACGCACATGTTGACGCGCATCACCGAAGTGTTTGGAATCGATGTTCCCATCCTGGCCTTTAGTCATTGCCGTGATGTCGTTGCCGCCGTATCCAAGGCCGGGGGCATGGGGGTGTTGGGGGCAGTGGCCCACTCTCCCGAACAACTGGAGATCGACCTCAACTGGATCGAAGATGAGATCGGAGACAAGCCCTACGGAGTCGACCTAATCATCCCGGCCAAGTACGCGGGTTCCGATGAGGGCGGCATCACCCGAGAGAAGCTTGAGGCCCTGATTCCGCCGGGACATAGAGAGTTCCTCCAAGACATCCTCGATCGCTACGGGGTGCCCGAACTACCCGAGGACGATGACGACAACCAGGGATACGCGTCCGGAGACAACGGGGCAATCTTCTCCAACGAAAGAGCCGAACCCCAGTTGGATATCGCCCTGGCCCACCGGGCCGCCTTCATCGTCAACGCCCTTGGTCCACCAACCGAACACATGATCAAACGCTGCAAGGAGGAGGGCCGACTGATTGGGGCACTGGCCGGAAAGGCCCAACATGCCGAGCGTCATCAACTGGCCGGGGTTGACATCATTATCGCCCAGGGCACCGAAGCCGGGGGCCACACCGGAGAAATCGCTTCCATGGTTCTGATCCCCGAAATCGTCGATGCAGTCGATGTCCCCGTGCTTGGTGCGGGAGGCATTGGCCGTGGCCGCCAAATGGCCGCCGCCATGGCCCTTGGTGCCGAGGGGGTTTGGTGCGGATCGGTTTGGCTCACCACCGAAGAGGCCGAGACCCATCCCGTGGTCAAGGAGAAGTTCTTGGCCGCCAGCTCGAGTGACACCGTGCGCTCTCGGTCCATCACCGGAAAGCCTGCTCGCCAGCTCCGCACCGCGTGGACCGAAGAGTGGGACAACCCCGAAACCCCGATGCCGCTGGGAATGCCCATCCAGCCCGCCCTCATCGGAGCGGCCCAGGTCCGGATCAACCGGGCCGCTCACACCAAGGGTTCGGGGGCAGAGTCGTTGGCCAACTATTTTGTTGGTCAGATCGTTGGCGACATGAACAAGTCGAAACCCGCGGCCCAGGTCGTGTACGACATGATCGAAGAGTTCATCGAGGCCACCAGTTCGTTGGCCAAACAGCTGGAGGTTTAGCCGTGGACTTCGACTTCCCGGACGACGATGACCCCCGCCGAACCAAGGTTCGGGACTGGATCGCCGCCAACCCAGACCCGACCGGGAAGGAACTGGCCGAGGCTGGCTACGTGGTGCCCCACTGGCCAGCCCCCTACGGTCTGGATGCCGACCCAATGGAACAACTCATCATTGCTGAGGAGCTAGGCAATGCCAGCATTCAGCCGCCCAAGAACGACATCGGTATCGGCTGGGCTGCCCCAACCATTGCCCTGGCTGGAACCGAGGAGCAAAAGGCTCGCTACCTGCCGAAGATTTTCAGCGGTGAGGAGATCTGGTGCCAGATGTTTTCCGAACCCGATGCCGGTTCCGATCTGGCCAATCTGGCCACGCGGGCAGTTCGCGATGGGGATGAATACGTCATCAATGGCTCCAAGATCTGGACGAGTGGCGTACACCGTTCCCAATTCGGGATCCTGATCGCTCGAACCAATCCCGATGTTTCCAAACACAAGGGCATCAGCTATTTCATCTGTCCGACCGACTTGCCGGGCCTCACCATGTCACCCATCATCGACATGACGACAGCCCACTCCTTCAACCAGGTGTTCTTCGACAACGTCCGCCTTCCTGCCTCCATGTTGGTTGGGGAAGAGGGCGACGGCTGGCGCCTCACCAAGGTGACACTGGCCAACGAACGGGTGAGCCTGTCGTCCGCAGGCTCACTGTGGGGCCACGGGCCGAGCACGGAAATGCTGCTGAACTGCATCCGGGAGAGTGGGGGGATTGCCGATCCCTTGCTTCGCCAGCAGGCGGCAGCCGCTTACATCGACGGCGAGGTTCTTCGCCTTAACCGACTGCGCACCTTGAGCGCGCGGCTGGCGGGCAAGACCCCGGGGCCCGAAGCCTCGGTACAGAAGATCATGGCTGATGAACATGGCCAACAGGTGATGGAGTTGGCTAAGGCAGTTGCTGGAACCAATGGGATGCTTGCCGGATCCGGGCCCAGCGGCGAGCTGCCACCGGTTGGTCGGTTGGGGGCCACCGAGGTGAATCCAAGCGGCGACCTGTATCCCGATGTCGACCCGATTTGGCACTACGGGTTCTTGTTTGCTCCCGCCCTGACCCTGGGCGGCGGCACATTCGCCGTCCAGCGCAACATCATTGGTGAAATGGTCTTGGGCCTAAACCGTGAGCCAAACCTGGAGCAAGGCCTCAGCTGGTCCGAGACGCGCCGTTCGTGAGTGAGCTGGAGTTATGAGTGAGTTAGAAGAACGGCTCGGGGAAGTACCTCGGCCAAAGCCGGTTTTGAGCCGCGAGGCCGAAGAGGCGCTGACCGAACGCCAACGGGAGATCCTGGACCAACTGGGAGAAATCTTCCAAAGCGGTTTCGCTTCGCTGACCATGGCCGACCTCGCCGCCAAGCTGGGCTGCTCCCTCCGCACGCTGTACGGCCTGGCCCCAAGCCGCGATGAACTGGTGATGGTAGTGGTCGATCGAAACCTCTGGGCCGCCGGACGGGTGGCCATGGCCGCCATTGGGCCCGACATGGAACCACTGGTCGCGTTACGCTCCTACCTTGAGGCGGCCAACCGGGCAGTGGAAAACACCACCGAGGCCTTCGCTACCGATACCGCAGCCATGGCCGAATGGTCTGGGCTCGGGGCCAGCCACAACGGCTACTTGGTAGCCATGACCGCCGCTCTGCTGGAACTGGCGGCCGAGCGGGGCGACATTGGCGATGTCGATGTCGCCGCTACTGCCCATGTGGTGGCCGGACTAGGTAGATCCTTTGCCCAACCGGACATGATTCCCGTCATCCGGTCCAACCCGACCGCGGCAGCCAATGAGGTCCTCGATCTCTTGCTGGCCGGACTCCGAGCCACTGCGTAGGTCCGAACACGACCATGACTATCAGTTAACAGAGAGAGAGAGAGAGAGTTCATCCTGATGACTAGGCACCATCAAGGGGGAAACCATGACCGTTCCTAACCTCGCAGCTGCGTTGGTCAACGGGATCCTCGGGCTTCTTCTGGTGGGAACCGTCGTACTCATCAACTCCTAACTCCAGCGGGAATACAGCTCAGCAGGAATACGGCTCGGTAGGAATACAGGGCGCCACCGCTAGGTTCGCTAGGCATGTCTCAAACCCAGCCCAATGTTCCGGTATACCGCATGCAGAGAAGAGCCTTTCTTTCCCGCTACAGCACGGGCGCGATGGCTGTCGCCATTCTCGGACCCGGCTTTCTTGCCGCCTGCGCAAGTGATGGAACCATCGCCTCTGCCACGAGCCAACCCGGCGACGATGGCGAGTCGACCACCTCGGCGACCTCGACAGGGGCCAGTGAAGCCGACCAAGAAGCGACAACCCCAGCCGTTGATGGCGACGGATCTGAGTTCCGCTGGGAACGGGTACAAATGGGATTTGTCTCGGCCTACCTCTTGGCCAGAGGCAACGAGATCACCATTGTCGACACCGGGACCCAGGGTAACCTCTCGGTCTTTGACGAAGCCCTCACCACCATTGGGGCAAGCTGGGGAGACGTTGGTCGGGTCATCATGACCCATGCCCACGGTGACCACATTGGTGGTCTGCCAGCAATTGCCAATGTTGCCACCGAGGCCACCGTCTATATCGGCGAGGCCGATCTCGTCGGACGCGATGCCGAAACTGTCAAAGATGGTGATGAGATCTTTGGCTTGCAGATCATTGGAACACCGGGGCACACGCCAGGACACATCTCGGTACTCGACCCCAAGGCTGGCTTCCTGGTTGCCGGGGATGCCATCAACGAAAGCGGCGGCATGGTGCTCGGACCAAATCCCGAGTTCACCAGCGACATGACCGCAGGCAACGCCTCGGTGCTGCGATTGGCCGAGCGAAACTTTGAGACCGTGGTGTTTGGGCACGGCGAACCAATCGAAGGTGGGGCATCCCAAGCCGTCGTTGCCTTCGCCCAGACGCTTGGCTGAATCTAGGGGGTAACCCACAACTCCGGCGGGCCACGAAACTCAAAACCCGTGTTGGTGACCTCGTGGCTCGGATCCAGCATCAGATCGGGGAACCGGGCGAAGAGCCGCTCGACACCCTGGCGCACAACCTGGCGCCCCAACCACTCCCCCAGGCACCGATGGGCACCAAGGGCAAAGGCGGCATGAGGTCCCTGCCGCCGGTCAAGATCGATCTCATCTGGGTTGTCCCAATGGCTTTCGTCTCGGTTGATGGAGCGCAGGATCCCAGATACAAGCGCCCCCTTTGGAATGGCAACGCCACCAAGCTCAGTATCTTCGGTGGCTTGTCTGGTGACCGTGCCGACCGGACAGTGCACTCGCAGTACTTCCTCGACCAGGCGCGCCATCTTGTTGGGTTCTTTGGCCACTCGTTGGCGCAAGTCAGGCCGGGTGAGCAGGGTCCAGGTCACCAGGCCGATGGCCTCACAGGGTTCGTTGATTCCACCTGAGATCATCAGCCGGACATTGTTGAGGACCTCTTCGGGGGTCGCTCCGTTGGCGAGGAAGGCATCGATGGCCGAATTACCAGGATTTGTCCGACTCTGCTTGATCGCCTCGTCCAACGCGGCACCAAGTTCTTCCTTGGTCTTGGTTCCGATGGCGGCCAACTCGGGGTCGTCTTCAAAGTTGGCAAGGTCGGTGACCAGGCCGGTGCACCAGTCCCACATCTGGGCAAAGCCATGGTGGTCAAGGCCGAGTACCCGAGCCAATGATCCCGCAGACAGGAGCTGGGCATAAGAAGAGATCAGGTCGAAGCTCGCTCCCGATCCGGCTTCTCGGTTGAACTCGACCTGATCAAGGAGTTCATCGGCCATGTCTTTGAGTTCGTGTTTGGCAAACTCTCCGCTGCGGCCTCCAGCCTTGAACGGCGGCAGCATCATCGAGCGAAGCCGGTCCAGCTTCGGTGGATCGAGGGTCAACATATTGACGCCAAGGGTGCGGGCCAGGAAGGACGGTTCGGTGGCAGCGGTAAACAACTCCGGGTTGTCTTCGACCGTGGCTACGTCATCCCAGCGGGTCACGAAGAACATTTGCAGGGCCGGTACCCAACAAACCGGCTCGTTGGCTCGCATCTTGGCCAGGATGGGATAGGGGTCGTCCTCAAGCTCGGCCAGGGTTACCTCAAACATGACCACAACCTATTTGATGGGGCCCGCTCCCTCAAGCGAGCCCCACCGTTCCGCCTACCCTCCGCTGATCCCGCTCCCTCCAGCAGGACCGGCAGAGATCAAGATATGGGGTCGACCTGCTCCTCGAATCGGGGCATGCCCTAGTTCGGGTACGGATTGGTAGGGGAAACCGGAACGCCGTCCTGGTAGACCCCCCGCAGGCGTGAGCGAAGATCACTCACATCTAGTGACTCACCCTCAAGAACGACCGCGTCGGCTCGGCGGCCAACGGTCAGAGATCCAAGGTCTTCTTCGAGACCCATGAGTTCGGCCGCCAACCCGGTGGCCGACCGCAACACCTCGGCATCGGTCATGCCCAACTCGGCCATGAGGGCAAGTTCACGGAGATTGGTTCCGTGGGGAACGACTCCGGCATCGGTCCCCATGGCAATCTTGACCCCAGCCTTTATTGCCTTGGTGATGGATTCCCGATGGACATCGATGACCTGCTTAGTCTTCTCGATGGCATAGGCGGGAACGTCTATCCCAGCATCGGCTGCGTCGAGGACTCCCTGGGGCGCAACCAAGGTCGGAACAAGATAGGTGCCATTGTCCAGCATCATCTGGATGGCAAGGTCATCCAGATAGATGCCGTGCTCGATCGAGCGGATCCCGGTGCGAATGGCCGACTTGATTCCCTCGTTGGCCTGAGCATGAGACATCACAAAGAGGTGGGCGGCCGATGCTTCGGCCACTAGAACCTCAAGCTCCTCGTCCCGAAAGTGGGCGTGGCGGGGATCATCTCGAGGTGAGATCACCCCACCGGAGGTGCACACCTTGATGACGTCGGCGCCCGCCCGAACGAGCTGTCGGACCTTCTTACGCATCTCCTCTGGACCATCAACGATGTTGGAGGGACGACCGGGGTGGCAGTCCAACAGACCCGGCATGTGGGCACCGCAAACCTCCCAGCTGTCGCCATGACCACCCGTTTGAGAAAGGATGGTGATGGCGATCTGCATTCGCGGTCCGGCGATCAGCCCTCGCTCCTGGGCTTCTTTGACACCCAAGTCGGAACCTCCGGCCTCGCGGACCGTGGTGATGCCAACATCTAGTGTCCTCTTCATCCGCTCGGCTGCGGCATAGAAGTTGTAGGAAAAGGGTGTTTGTCCGTGAGCGGCGGCACTGAAGTTGCCGTCAACCATGAAGTGGACATGACAATCAATCAGGCCTGGGATCACTGTCTTTCCAACACAATCGACGATCTGGTCTGGCCCAAAAGCAGCGCTGTCCAAGTTCGGCCCGGCCGCACTCACCCGGCCATCGACGAACACAACATCGGCCACAGTTGCGGGGCTTCCGGTCCCGTCAAAGACCAGCCCCCCTTGAAGAAGAAGAGAACTCATGGCCACAGCATCCCTGGTTGTGAGCACCTTGGCAAGATGAGACGCAAGGGGGGATCCATTCGGGCTAGGGTCCACAACCCGAACTCCAACCAGGATCAACGTTAGGAAGCCCAAGTGAACAGCGCCCCCAAGGTAAATGGCGAACGGTTGTGGTCCCGCCTTATGGACATGGCCAAAGTCGGTCCTGGTGTTGCCGGAGGTTCCAACCGCCAGGCCCTGTCCGATGAGGACCGCGACGGGCGCGAACTCTTCTTGTCCTGGGCCACGGCAGCCTGGTGCAGCCACGAGTTCGACGAAATCGGCAACCTCTTCGTCCGTCGCGAGGGAAGCGACCCTGAAGCATCCCCGGTACTCATGGGGTCCCACCTTGACACCCAGCCAACCGGGGGCCGCTTTGATGGGGTCTATGGCGTATTGGGAGGGCTTGAGGTCATCGAATCGCTCAACGACCAGAATGTCACGACCACCCGGCCGATCGAACTCTGTGTCTGGACCAACGAGGAAGGTTCTCGATTCCAGTACTCGATGATGGGATCGGGCGTGTGGGCCAACCATTTGGATCTTGACACCGGCCGTGCCTTGGTCGACATCGACGGTGTCTCCGTTGCCGAGGAACTGGATCGACTTGGCTGGAAGGGCGAACGCCCAGCGAATCCCAGCGACTACAGCGCAGCCTTTGAACTGCATATCGAACAGGGACCAATCCTGGAGGCGGAGGAGCTTGAGATCGGAGTAGTTACCGGCGTGCAGGGGTTCCGCTGGTACACCATTGATCTGGCTGGCCACCCCGTTCACGCCGGTCCTACCCCGATGGAAGGACGCCAAGATCCGGCAAAGGCCATCGGCGCAATCATTACCAAGGTCTATGAGATGGCGGCCGAGTTCGCCCCCTGGGGTCGAGCAACCTTCGCCATGTTCGGATCCCATCCCGTATCCCCAAACACGGTGCCAGAACGTCTGCACTGTTCCCTGGATATCCGCCACCCCGAGTTGAGGTCCCTGGATGCCATGGAGTCCAAGATGCGGGCCATTGTGGCCTCAGAATGCGAGGCCCTTGGCGTTGGCCACACCGTCACGGTCGACAACGATTCCCCACCCGTTGCCTTTGCCGACAACTGCATCGATGCGGTCGAAGCCTCCGCCAAGGCCCTCGGGTACAGCTACAACAAAATGATTTCGGGTGCTGGCCACGATGCCTGCTACGTAGCCCTTCACAATCCGACTTCCATGATCTTTGTACCGTGTGAGGGTGGGCTTTCTCACAACGAAGCCGAACTGATCACGTCTGAACAAGCAGCCAGAGGGGCATCGGTGCTACTGGGTGCCATCCTGCAAGTGGCCAACGCCTAGAAGGAGAAACAACTCGTGACCAAAGCTCCCCTCCAACTCGATGAACTCACCAGACTGGTGGCTAGTGGCGACATCGACACTGTCGTCGTTGGCTTTACCGACCACTACGGACGAACCATGGGTAAGCGTTTTGACGCCGACTTCTTCCTCGACTCACTCGATGACGGAACCCACGTGTGCAACTATCTGTTCACCGTCGATATGGAAATGGAACCTGTTCCCGGCTTTGCCTCGGCCAACTGGGATCAGGGTTATGGCGACGTTCACCTGGTTCCTGATCTGGACACCCTGCGCATCGCTGGCTGGACCGAGGGTGTGGCTTTTGTCTTGAGCCATGTGCACGATCACGACACGAAGGGGAACGAACGGCTGGCGCCCATTGCCCCACGCTCGATCCTCCAAATCCAAGTCGATGCGGCCGCCGCGACGGGATATGAGATTGCTGGCGCCTCCGAACTCGAGTTCTTCCTATTTCGCGACAGTTACCGCCAGGCCAACGCCAAGGGGTACCGCAACCTTGAGGCGGCTGGTTGGTACGTCGAGGACTATCACCTGCTCCAGGGGGCCCGGGTCGAGGACTATGTCGGAGCGGCGCGGCGGGCCCTCAAGGCATCGGGTATTCCGGTTGAGAACTCCAAGGGTGAGGCCGCTATTGGTCAACACGAACTCAACATCCGCTACGCCGATGCCATGACCATGGCTGACCGTCACGTCATCATGAAGCAGGGCATGAAGGAATTGGCCGATTCACTCGGTGTCAGTGTGTGCTTCATGGCCAAACCCGATGGGGACCAGCCCGGCAATAGCTGCCACATGCACCTCAGTCTGTGGGCGGACGGCAAGAACGTGTTCGCCGATGAGACCAGCGAAAAGGGTCGAAGCGATCTCTTCGGTTGGTTCCTCGGTGGTTGGATGAAGCATCTCCGAGACCTCATGCCCTTCTATGCCCCAACGGTGAATTCCTACAAGCGTTACCAGGATGAGTCGTGGGCTCCGACCCGGATCGCCTGGTCAACCGACAATCGGACCGCCGGTTTTCGCATTGTCGGCTCGGGGCCAAGTCTGCGGATCGAGAATCGCATCCCGGGAGCCGACGCCAATCCCTACCTGGCCTTCGCCGCCGCCCTAGCCAGCGGTTTGGACGGCATTGCTAACAAAATCGAACCACCCCCCGAGTTTGATGGCAATGTGTATGACGCGGACGAGGTCGAGAAGGTGCCCTCAACCCTCGAGGCGGCCGTCGAGCGGTTCGCCAACAGTTCAGATGCTCGCAGACTCATGGGTGACGTGGTTGTCGATCACTACAGTCACTTCCTTCGCCAGGAAGTCGTCGCCTACCAGCGCTCGGTAACCGACTGGGAAATGGCCCGCTACTTCGAACGCATCTGATCGTTCGCGGCACTGCAGTCAGCGCCCGAGGGTGTAGAACTCGTCATTAGGGCGCATCGAGGTGAAGTTGGCCATCCGGTTGCTCAGCCCGAAGAAAGCAGTGATTCCGGCAATATCCCAGATGTCTTCGTCATCAAAGCCATAACCCCGAAGAGTGACAAAGTCCTCGTCGTTGATGGACCGGGCATCGTTGGAGACCTTGAGGGCGAAGGCCAGCATGGCCTTCTGACGGTCATTAATGTCGGCTTTGCGGTAGTTGGTCGCCACCTGATCGGCCACCAGTGGATCCTTGGCGCGGATACGCAGGATGGCACCGTGGGCAACGACGCAGTACAGACAACCGTTGTCCGTAGAGGTGGCGACGACAATCATCTCCTTGTCGGCCTTGGTCAGGTTTCCTTCCCGGTTCAAGAGGGCATCGTGATAGTCGAAGAAGGCCCGCATCTCATCGGGGCGATGGGCCAGGGCGAGGAAAACGTTCGGGACGAACCCCGACCGTTCCTGGATGGCCAGAACCTTCTCCTTGATGTCGTCGGGAAGGTCGTTGATGTCTGGGACGGGGAACCGGCTAATGGGATGGGCAAACTCTTGTGTCATCAAAGGCTCCTAGTCAAACAAACCGAGGGATCTCCAACCTATCTGAGCAAGCCCACCCGTATCACCGTTTGAACACACTCATGGCGGCGCATTGTAAAGGGGTTTTGGTGCTTGACGAGACGCCAAGTCGGAGCGGCTCATGCTGTTAAGATGTCGAGTGTCCTCGTTGTGGACGACCGCTGCCAGCTTCACTTCGAGGGCGAGCACACGTCCGTCAGCACGCTCCATGATGAGGTCGATCTCATGTTCACCTCCACGAGTGCGAAGGTTCTGACCCTGCCACTAGCCAGCGGGGATAGTCTCTGACCATGGAGTACATCCATCGCACTCAACAGTGATGCTGTAGTCACTCGGGAGGGCTTGACCAACAAACTCCACCACGAGCCCACCCTCACCAAGCACGACCCGCCCCCACGCCGGAGATACGGATACTCTCAGCTTCTTAGAAGCGTACGTTTCGGGCAGGTACACGTTGAGAAGAGCATAGGGTTCCCTGCCTTCCACAATTGAATCAAAGGATCCCCACTGAATCTCATCCCAATACGACTGATCGTCAGCCGGGCTACAATCAGATCCCGCAATCAGCGCCGAACCTGACAACAACTCCTTTGGCAACTCTTCACCTTTCGCTTGAGCTGCCTCGAAGCTCATCCTCCATTCTTCGGAATCAGCGATTGCACCATCCAGATCGAGCTCAATGGAAGTGCTGGCTGCGGTAAGCATGCAGATGTTGCGTCCGGAGTGGACCCTCCACACCGAGAACCTGGGATCCGAGACGACGATCTCGGCATCGTTAGCTTCAGACTTTGTCAGGCCGGACAGGGTTCGCACGCCCTCGGGTATGACCGTACTAGCCCGGGTCTCTGCGACCTGTTCAGCGCTGTTTGCGCCAGCCGAGATCTCTTGGGGCTGGGTTGGGGCACAGCCGAACAGAGCGCCGGATAACGCCGCGAACAGAACTGCTCTCGCGAGGTTATGTCTCATCCTAAAACTCCTTGTAACAAGTCACGGCAATGGTTCCAGAGACATGCCAAGACCTTTCCCAGTAGTAGCAATAGTTGTTAACCGACACGGCATATGAATCGAGGTTTACAACCCATCCGTTGCCTGTCTTGCATTGCTTAAAGTAGGGGCTCGCCCGGTACTGGCATATCCGTCCGGTGACGAGAGAAGTCTTGCTCATCTGACCGCCTAGTGAGTCATAGCTCCATGACCACTTCTTGGCCCATGGAGCCAGCTGGCCACTGAAGTAGCTTTGAGTCGCTGCACCTGCAGGCAAGCCCAACGTAAAAACAATCACGACAGTTAAAGCTCGAACAGTCGTTCTGAGGAATCGAGAGCCGCCCCTGCTACGAAGTCGATTGCCTTGTCCGCCTCCTTGGTCTCTGAGGCAGATTACCCCCCCCCGAAAGGTTGTCAAGCGGGGACAGGCGACAAGAGGAACGACAGACCAGCGGAACTGAGCTATTCTGACATCGGCGCCCTCTGCATTGGCGTTGTGAGGCCTGGCGGTCAGGCCGAGACGTCGATGACAACACGACCGCGGACCTTGCCCGCCAGCTGCTCCGATGCGAGGGGGATCACTTCGTCAAGGCTGACCTCGCTGGCCATCAGCGAAAGCTTGTCCGCATCCAAATCCGTGGCCAAACGGTTCCATGCCTCAATCCGCCTGGGCTTGGGACAGTTCACACTGTCGGTCCCGGCCAGGGTGACGCTTCGAAGAATGAACGGCATCACCGTCGCTGGCAAATCAAAGCCTTGGGCCAATCCACAGGCGGCCACGGTGCCCCCATACTTCAGCGAGGCACACACGTTGGCCAGCGTGTGGCTGCCAACAGAATCGACCGCACCGGCCCACCGTTCCTTGCCAAGGGGACGGCCCGGTTCGGATAGTTCGCTTCGATCGATGGTTCCGGCCACTCCAAGTTCGGTGAGATAGTCTGCCTCCTCGGGTCGACCGGTGGAGGCGATGACGGTGTAGCCAAGCTTGGCCAAGACGGAGATGGCAACGCTCCCAACTCCCCCAGCGGCCCCGGTAACCAGGACCTCTCCCTGGTCCGGCGTAACCCCGTTTTTCTCCAGATTCAGGACGCACAGCATGGCGGTGTAGCCCGCAGTTCCGATAGTCATTGCCTCACGAGTGGTCAACGCCTCCGGCAGGGCAACGAGCCAGTCCGCCTTGACCCTGGCCTTTTGGGCATAGCCACCCCAATGACGCTCACCTACCCCCCAGCCATTGAGAACCACCTTGTCACCAACGGCGAACTCATCGTTGGTGCTGCTGCTTACCGTGCCGGCAAAGTCAATTCCAGGCACCATTGGGAACTCACGCACGATCGGCGAAGAGCCCGTGATGGCCATCGAGTCCTTGAAGTTGAGGGTTGAGTAGTCGATGTCAACCGAGACCTCGCCCTCTGGCAACTCAGATTCCTCGACCTCGGTCACCTCGGCTGAATAGTCTTCTTCGGTTTTAGTTACCACGATCGCCTTCATGGTTTCTATGCATAGCAGCCAACCTCTGGCAAACTGGAATTTATGGCTGCCAAGATTCCCGTCCTCTCACAAACCGAAGAAGCGCTCGGCGCGGCCTGTTGCGCTCCGATCCTAGAATCCGTCCTGTCTGCGGAGGAGGCGGTCCAGTTAGCCAAGTCGCTCAAGGCTCTGGCCGATCCGGTACGGCTTCGCCTGGTGAGCATCATTGGAGCTTCCGGTGAGGCTTGCGCATGCGACTTTCCCGCACTCCTCGGAAAGTCCCAACCCACGGTCAGCCACCATCTCAGTTTGCTGGTCGCGGCCGGGATCCTGGAACGTGAGCAGCGCGGGAAGTGGGCCTGGTTCCGAGTTCTCAACGACGAACTGGCGGCGATTCGAGCCGCGCTCGGACCGGGCATAGCCGGCGAAACCACGGGCTGAGAACCCCGATGGACTTCGCCATCAATCCCAACCATCAACTCATCGTCGAGGGTGTCGATCTGGTGTGCTCAGGTTTCGACGATACCTACTGGTCACAATGCGATCAGAACCACACCTTTCCCTGGGACTTCTATCGGGCCATGGCAGAGGGTGGATGGGTTGGCATCTGCATCCCGGAGCAATACGGCGGAGGGGGCCAAGGTATTACCGAGGGCGCCCTAGTCCTGAATCGGGTGGCTGCCTCTGGCGCCGCCATGAACGGCTCAACGGCCCTTCATCTGACCCTATTCGGTTTGAATCCGGTCGTTCGGTTCGGTAATGAACGGCTCAAAGAAGCCTTCTTGCCCCGGGCAGCAAAGGGAGATCTCCACGTCGCTTTCGGGGTGACCGAACCCGATGCCGGGACTGACACCAGTCGGATTTCTACCCGGGGAACCAAGACCTCAACCGGGGACTGGGTCATCAGCGGACGAAAGATTTGGACCTCGAAGGCACTGGAGTCCGAGGTCTGTCTGCTGCTGGTTCGAACTGGTGGACATCCCGGCAGCTTTGATGGCCTCACTCTCTTTCTGGTTGACCTCGACAAGCGCTACTGCGACATTGCACCGATCTCAAAGGCCGGCCGCAACGCCGTTGCCTCCTGTGAAGTGTTCTACGACGAACTCCCAGTCGAGGCCTGGCGAATGGTGGGCGAACAAGGGCAGGGTTTTCGCCACATTCTTCACGGCCTGAACCCTGAGCGAATCCTCTTAGCTGCCATGGCGTGTGGCATTGGTGAAGCGGCGCTTCGACGGGCCGTCGCCTACGCTAAGGAACGTGAGGTCTTCGGCCGACCCATCGGCGCGAATCAGGCCATTTCTCACCCCCTGGCCAAGGCCCATATGGAGCTCGAGGCTGCTTGGACAATGGCCATGCGGGCCGCTTGGACCTACGACCAGCAAACCAACGACCAGCAAAACCTGGGGAACAAGCGCACCACCAAAGGCGACGACTCGATCGGCCAGCTGGCCAACACAGCCAAATACCTGGCGGCGGAAGCGAGCTACTTTGCGGCAGACCAGGCCATGCAAACCCATGGTGGCCTGGGCTACGCGGTGGAGTACCACGTCGAGCGCTACTGGCGGGAAGCCAGGATCCAGCGATTGGCGCCGATCAGCCAGGAGATGACATTGAACTATATCGCGACGAAGGGGCTCGGACTGCCGCGAAGCTACTAGGTCCGGCTGGGCATCACGAGCGAACCCTGGCGCCCAGAAACTGGATCGTTCCAGCGGCGAACAGGCCCAACCCGCTCATGCCAAGCAGAGCCGTGTCCATGGAGGTGAGACGGGCTACTGCCGTCACCGCTAGGGGCATCGCCATCCCCGGATAGGCCAGAAGATAGAACGTTGAAACGGATGCTCCCCGGGTCTTCGCGTCAGACATCTCCCCCAATCGAGTGAGGCAGCCCGCGGTGAGCGTGCCCGACGATGTTCCCAAGATGACCGCGGCCGGGATGAGCAAGGGCCAAGACTCGGTGAAATAGGCCAGCGTCCCAATCAAGTAACCGAAAGAACCCAGCCAAACTCCGATAGGCAAGGATCGACGAGCACCCATGCGATTCACCAGCGGGCGGGCCAAAACGCCACTCGTTGCTGTCAGGGTTCCCGCTACTCCAGCGATCATCACATCAGAACCCGTTTGCTCCAGTGAACCACTCAGAAGTACAGGAAGGAGAGCAAAGGAGACCGAGGCAAAGGCGAACACCCAGATAGCAGCAGGAACAATGGTGAAGAGGAAGGTTTGGCGATGCTCCTGGGGAACCCCGAACGTGACTCGAATTGATAGCGGTCCTTCGCGAGGCGGGACCGTCTCCCGAGTACGCACTAAACCTGGCACCAGAATCAGGGTTGCGAGCGCATGAATGACATAGGGGGTCACCAGCGGCGCCGGTAAAGCCTCGGCCAGAAGGGCTGAGCTGATTGGCCCAAAGCCAAACCCGAGGTAGGTCACCACAGTGAGCAAGACAGCAGCCCGCTGCTCCCCTCCTTTGCCGATGAGTTCCTGGGTCCAAGCCGCCCCAACTCCGAGCACACAACCGCTCACCATGCCCAGCAACAACCGGCCAACCAAGAGAAGCCAAAATTGGTTGCGTCCAAACAAAAGAAGAATGGAGGCAACGGCAGAAAGGATCACGAACGGCACCACAACTCGGCGACGTCCAACATGATCCGAGATCGGTCCTGCCACAAAAAGTGTGGCAAAGATGCCCGCTACATAGACAACAAAGATGGCCATTGTCTGACTGGGTGACAGCCCGAGACGCTCCCGGTAGAGAACTAGAAAAGGCGTCGACACGTTGGTCCCATAGGAAACCGCAAACAGACCGAGCAAGACCACGATGACGTCGCGACCCACCGATGCTGCGGAGACCGCCAATCGTGGCGTCCCGGTTCGGCTGGCAATCAAGAGATGATCACGAGATATCCCCGGCCGATCGGCGAACTTCGGCCAGGGTGTTGGCGATTTGGACGGTCGGCTCCTCCGGAACTTCTCCGAGCCCAAATCGGATCTCGACCATTGACTGGGTGGCCTTTTCTAGGCGGAGTCGACCCTGGGCCGTTATTTTTGCCAGTGTGGCCCGTCGGTCCGTTGGGTGGGCAACTCGTCGCACCAACCCATCGGCTTCGAGCCGATCAATGGTGTTGGTCACGCTGGTGGGATGTACCTGGAGCCGCTCTCCCATTTTGCCTAGCGGCAGGGCACCCGACCGAGAGAAGCTGATCAATGCCAGCGCCTCGTAGCGGGAGAAGGTGAGATCAAAGGGCAGCAAAGCCTGATTTATGCGACCGAGTACAATCTGATGGGCGCGAGTGATTGAGGTTGCGGCAGCCATGGCATCAGCCTCTCCCCAACCGCGCCGATCCCAATTCCGTTTCGCTTCCGTTATGAGATCGACAGGATGCTCCATCGCCGCTATCTTAGTTCTCGTCAATAGTAGGATGTCCAACTATCTGGCATCAAATGAGTTAGAGGAGTCTCTCGTGGACCAGGAACAGTCCAGGGCACAGTCCAGGAAGAGGTGGCAGACCGAATACGATCGGGCCAAGCTCCGTGATGCCGACTGGGAAACCATGTCTGGGGTGCCCGTCGAGCCGATCTACGGGAACGCTCCCTACCCGGGCCAGTATCCCTACACCCGCGGCGTTTATGCCTCCATGTACCGATCCCGACTCTGGACAATGCGCATGTTCGCCGGGTTTGGGACTGCAGTTGACACCAACCTTCGCTTCAAGGACATCCTGCGCAACGGAGGCGGTGGGCTCTCGACCGCCTTCGACATGCCGACTCTCATGGGACATGACTCCGATCACGAGTGGTCCATTGGTGAGGTAGGCAAGTGCGGCGTCGCCGTGGACACCTTGGCTGATATGCGGGACCTCTTCGCCGACATCAATCTTGGTGGCGTGTCAACCTCGATGACAATCAATGGACCGGCCAACATCATCATGGCCATGTACATCGCCAACGCCGAGGAAACAGGAACCGAGCGAAGCAGGCTGGCGGGCACAATCCAAAACGATCTACTCAAGGAGTATCAAGCGCAGAAGGAGTACATCTTTCCTCCTCGTCCCTCCATGCGCCTGGTTACCGACCTGATCCGGTTCACCTCAACCGAGATGCCTCGGTGGCATCCGGTGTCGGTATCGGGTTACCACATTCGTGAAGCTGGTAGCACCGCCGCTCAAGAATTGGCTTACACCCTGGCCAACGGCTTTGCCTACGTCGAAGCTGCCGTCGCTGCCGGCATCGACGTCGATGACTTTGCCCCGCGACTGAGCTTCTTTTTCAACAGCCACAGCGACTTCTTTGAAGAGATCGGCAAGTTCAGAGCGGCCAGACGAATCTGGGCGACGTGGATGCGCGAACGGTACGGGGCCAAGGACGAACGCTCCCTGCTATGCCGATTTCACACCCAGACCGCAGGAGTGTCTCTAACGGCCCAGCAACCCGAAATCAACATTGCCCGGGTCGCCATTCAGGCAATGGCTGGGGTGCTCGGCGGAACCCAAAGCCTGCACACCGACGCCTTCGATGAGGCCATGGCGCTCCCCACTGAGGATGCGGCCCGAATCGCGCTTAGGACCCAACAAATAGTGGCCCACGAAACGGGAGTCGCATCGGTGGCCGACCCCCTAGGGGGCTCCCACTATGTCGAATGGATGACCGACGAAATGGAACGAAGAGCCGAGGCTATCTTTGCTCACCTTGATGAACTGGGCGGAGGCTCCATCCTGGAGGGCGTCTTCGCTGGCATTGACAACAACTACTTCACAAGCGAGATCGCCAATGCTGCCTACCGATTCGAACAGAAAGTTAATGCGGGGAGACGAATCATTGTTGGCGTGAACGACTTCACCGAGGGAGATTCCGAACAACGGGATCTGCTTCGAATCGATCGCACCGTGGAGGAAAACCAACTCAAACGACTATCCAATGTCAAGCACGACAGGGACAACAGTGCCGTCCGATCCGCTTTGGACGAACTTGTTGAGGTCGCGCAGGACTCCACCCTCAACACCATGCCCGCGACCATTAAGGCAGTGCAGTCCATGGCGACCGAAGGCGAAATTGTCGAGGCCCTGCGCGGCGTCTTTGGCACCTACGTCGAGAAGGCGACCATGTAGGATGAGCGACCGAGATCCAAAAGAAGAACAGGCCATTGCCGAGGCGGCCGCCTACGGCCCAATGCGGGTGATTCTGGCCAAGGTCGGTTACGACGGCCACGACCGCGGTGTGAAGATCGTGGCAAGAACTCTCAGAGACGCTGGCTTTGAAGTCATCTACCTTGGCCTCCGCCAAACAACTTCGGACATCGTCTCAGCCGCCCAGCAAGAAGATGCAGATGCGGTTGGGCTTTCTCTCCACAATGCTGGCCACATGACATTGGCACCTCGAATGGTCGAGGCCCTACGAGAGGCCGAGTTGGACATACCGGTGGTTGTGGGTGGCATTATCCCCGATGAGGATATTCCCCAACTGCTCGATGGTGGCGTTGCTGCAATACTCACTCCGGGGGCCTCGTCCGATGAGGTGGTACGGGCGATGCGTGACGCCATTCTCGCCTCCAACCGGTGAGCCTACGTGGGCTTAGCCCCGCCCAGGTTCTGGCCCGCGCCCTCGAGGGCGACCGTCACGCAACCGGGAGGCTACTCACCTTGATCGAACGCGGTGGGGAAGGAGCAGACGAGGTTGCATCCCTCACCCATCCAATGGCAAAGGGGGCCCACGTCATCGGCATCACGGGTCCTCCAGGAGCAGGCAAGTCAACCTTGGTGGGCCAACTAATCAAGGAGGCCGTGCGCCATGGTGCTCGACCGGCTGTTCTCGCCGTCGACCCATCATCGCCACTGAGTGGGGGGGCCATCCTCGGTGACCGGATTCGGATGGATGATCCCGAATCAGATTGTTTTATCCGCTCGATCGCGACCCGAGGTCACTCCGGGGGACTTGCCCTCGCGGTACCCGGTGTGGTTCGGGTCTTTGATGCCTGCGGCTTTGGCCCCATCATTATCGAAACCGTTGGTGTTGGTCAGGTCGAGGTCGATATCACCGCAGCGGCAGACACCACGGTGGTCGTCATGAATCCAGGTACTGGTGACGCCGTGCAGGCCAACAAGGCCGGACTTCTTGAAGTGGCCGACATTTTCGTGGTGAACAAGGCCGACCGCCCGGGAGCAAACGAGGTCCGTGGCGACCTCCAAATCATGCTCGACCTCAGTCACATGACCGGTCGCGAAGATCATTGGGGTCGACGACCTCCCGTCGTGATGCTCAAAAGTTTGGAAGGAACTGGCTTCGGTGAACTCTGGAACGAGATACAAACGCATATCGAGTTCCTTGGCATCGGCTCAGAACGAGAACGGCGTCGACATCTCCGGCAACGAGCCGAAGTCGAAGCCCGGATTGAACAGATTGTTCATCAAAGTGTGCAACAGGTTCTTGACTCCCAAGAGGGTGGGCGGGTCCTTGAGCGACTTCGGAAACTGCAGGATTCTCCGGCGAGCGCCGCCAAAGAACTCGCCCGTTTACTTCTGGGGTCCTGATCTAAAATTCTCCGACCGGCGCGCGTTGTCCAGCAGGGCGGGAGACTAAGGTCTTCCTCGGCCAGAACAAGATCTGGACGGGCGACGTCATCAGGACGAAGGAAACCTCGATGTATCAGCCCTGTACGAGCGGACAACTTGGCCTGCCAGCGTCTCGTCAGCTTCGGCCAATCTTGGGCGGAACACTCCTTGTCTTGGCCAGCGTGGCACTGTCTGCCTGTGCCGAAATCACGAACTCAGGATCAACCGACGAGGTGCGTGGATTGAATTTGATCGAGGACGTTCAGAACCAAGCTTCGATCGAGGAAATCTCACCAGAACCAACCACTCTTGGTAGTACTCAAACGGCGGAAGAGCAGAGCCAGCCAACGACCCAGTCGATCTCGACAACTGGTTTGGTTGAGGGCTGGCCACAGGAGTATCCGCTGCCCAGTGGCGTCGAGATTACCCTGAGTTCGCGAACCGACAACAACGGCGAAATCGACTTCTCCGCCAGCTTTGTCGGCTCGTTGTCCTTTGAGGAGACTGTCGGCCACTTTGCCGTCGTTACCGACGGTATCTATCCCGAAACCGACGAACTGACTAGTGATCAAGGACAACGCAGCCTGGTACGGGTGTTCAGGGATTCGCCCAGCCGATTGTTAACCATTACAGTTGAGGAAACGGACGGCGGTTCGCGCGGTACAATCTCTATTGCCGGTTACTGGCAAGCGGGACAGTAGCGTCTGGAAGGGCTCACGCCAGGCCATGAGCCGCCGACCCAGACGTAACCCGAACTGGTTGGAGGGAACCAAAATGAGCAGAATAGTGATCGCTAGTGTTGCCGGATTTGTCGTACTGGTATCTGGCTGTGGCAAAATTATCGAAGCTGGAACCGAGCGAGTGACCGAAAAGGTCATTGAGTCTCAAACCGGTGGCGACGTTGACATCAATACCGATGACGGCTCCTTTACCATCACCGGTGAGGACGGCGAGAAAATCGAACTCAACACTGATGAAGATGGCGCCACCCTGGAAATCACCGATGCGGAAGGCAAAACCATCGAGTACAACGCCAATGAAGACGACGGGTCCGTCGTTATCACGGGCGAAGACGGTGAACTCTTTACCAGCGGCTCCGAGTTGGTGGATGATTGGCCATCGGAATTCCCGATTCCTGGCGGGTTGACCATCGTCCAAAGCGGCCGTTTCGTGGAGGGCGACAGGGTCGCATACACCGCCACCTTCGAAGCCGACAAGAGCTTTGATTCCATTTTGGAAGACTTTAAGTCTATGGCGGGTGGTGGCCAACCTGCCTCGGAGACAACCACCAATTCCGATGGGCAGCGAGTGGCCATTGTTGGCTACGAGCTTGATTCGGGAATCTTGCTCACGCTCTTTTTGACCCAAGACGATGCCGAAGAGACACTCATCGGTACAGTCTCGGTGACTAACTACCCTGGCTAGATTCTGCCCTGTTCATTGCTGGGATGATGTGACTTATTCCTGACGCCCTGACGTGTCAAGTGACCCATCTGGATTGACAACCACCCCATAGTCGTCTCGGGCCGATTCGACCGAGACGAGTTCATCGGCAAGATCCTGGGCCACACGGCCTGCTGGCCGATCATGAGGGTGACCGAGGCCACCCCCGCCGGGCATCTCCAGAATCAGTCGATCATTAGCCGGAATTGACTGTTGACCCTTGGCTTGCATGATGGCCCCAGACCCCAAGGAAACTTGGCCACGTTGCCCATCATGGCCACCGTGGCGGCCCCGTGGCGCCGTTTGCACTCGTTCGAACATGGCGAGCACATCAAAAGGTGCACCCCCATCGCCAGCCAACTCGATGATCTGACCCAAACCACCTCGGTACTTTCCTGCTCCGCCCGAATCCTCCCGCAGTTCCTTTCGCCAAAAAATCATGGGGACAATGGACTCGGTGGCCTCAACTGGTACCCCGCGGACGCCGCTGGGGAACCCGGTGGCACTCAGCCCATCCTTCGTGGGGCGGGCCCCGGCCCCTCCACTGTTGAAATGGGTCATCTCAAACTCCGGGATCTCGCCCGCAAAAGACGACTCAGTCGACACCGAAGGTCCACTTCGCAGTTGAATGTTCCACAACGAAGACGATCCCTCGGCCTGCACTCCCCCTTCGATCACCTGATCCAGGCACCCAAGAATGGTGTCGGGTAAGAGGTGCCCAATGATGTGTCTCGCCGCCACGGCGTAGGGTCGCGGCGCATTGAGAATGCAGCCAAGCGGAGCACTGAAAGTGAAGGGCTCGATCGAGCCGTGGTTGTTCGGTATTTCCGGGGCGACAACCGCCTTCATGCCATAGGTGGTGTAGGCCTTGGTGTAGTTCAGGACAACATTGATGCCATAGCTCGAAGCGGGCGAGGTTCCCTCATAGTCAACGTGAATGCTGTCCTTACCAATGGTCATGGCCGCCACGAGATGTACCGGCTGGTCATAACCATCCATTGTGAGCTCATTCCGATACGTTCCTGGTGCAAGCGCGCTGATTCGTTTCATGGTCGCCTGGCGAGAACTGTCGACGATGAAATCCGCCAGATCATCCAGTTCCGTGATGGCGAACTCCTCCATCATTGCAATCAAGCGGGCCGCGGCAATGTCGTTGGCCGCGGCAAACGAATAGATGTCACCAATGACCTGGTTGGCTTCCCTCACGTTCATCCGCACAATCTCCATCAACGTGTCGTTGACGTGTCCCCGCTCAAAAAGCCGAAGGATCGGAATGTTGAGGCCCTCTTCATACACCTGGCGGCCATCGGGGGTGAAGCCGCGCCCTCCAATATCAACAACGTGGCAGGTGTTTGCCACCATGGCCACCGCTTTCTCCTCAATAAACACCGGCGTTGCCACAGTGATGTCGTGCTGATGCCCCGAAGCTAACCAGGGATCGTTGGTGATGAACACATCACCCGGCGCCATCTCGGCCATAGGGAACTTTTCGATGAAATGTACCAGGCAGGCCGCCAGTGAGTTGATGTGGCCCGGAGTGCCAGTGACGGCCTGGGCCAACATGCGACCCTGCCCGTCAAAGACCGCAGCCGCCAAGTCTCCAGCCTCTCGGACGCTGGTGGAAAAGGCGGTTCGAATCAGGGTTTGCGCCTGCTCTTCCACCACGGCGATAAGACGATTCCACATGATGTGACGGTGAATCGTCGCCAGTGCGTTCCCCATGCTCGGGTTACTATCACTCATTGGGAACTCTCGAGGACTAGGTGGCCAAGTGGGTGCACGGTAGCGGAGTAACGAGACGTGATGACCGTGGCGGTATCGGTCTCAACAACAACACAGGGGCCTTGGAGCACCGCACCGCTCTCAAGCTCAGCACGGTCATAGACCGGAGCCGAGACCGTTTCGCCGCTGGCCGAATCAACCAAGAGCCTGCTGGCCGTTGGGGCGGGGACACCCGAACTTAAAGATCCAAGATCTAGCTCGTTCAGCCCGACACCGCTGTCGTCTCCCTCCACCGCATCGGGTTCGGTGCTTATGACCAATACCCAGCTCAATATCTCGACGTCCAGATCGGGGATAGACCGCTCATACAGTCGGTTGTAGCTGTCGAGGAAAGCCTCACGAAGCACGCCAGGAGTGGAATCATCCAACCTAGTGGCTTCGATTTTGACCGGAAGTTCAACCCCAACCTCATGACCTTGGCCAACGTAGCGCATATACGCCAACCGGGTCTCCACCAGCGGGCGACCAACCGCTCCGGGCTCGACCACGATGTGGGCCTCTCGCCGCATCTCCTCCAGCAACTCATTGCAGGCCAGTGCATTAAGATCACTCAGACGCTGATAGTAACTTCGGGTTACCTCATAGGCCACCGGCGCTCGCAAAAAACCAAGGGCCGAGCCAACACCGGCACCGGGAGGAATGATCACTCGGTCCATGTTTAGCTTCTCGCCAATGCGGGCGGCATGAAGCGGCGCGGCACCGCCAAAGGCAATGAGGGTCCTAGCCTCAATAGTCTCTCCGGACTCAATGGCATGAACTCGAGCCGCGTTGGCCATGTTCTCATCAACCATCTCCGACACTCCCAACGCCGAGGCACTGGCGTCAAGGTCAAGATGGCTTCCGACCGCACCAACCAGAGCAACCTCAGCCGCCGCTTGATCTAAGGTCATCGAGCCCCCGGCAAAATTCTGCGGATCAATTCGGCCCAACACGACATCGGCATCAGTCACGGTCGGCTCCCGACCGCCCCGACCATAGGCCGCTGGGCCAGGGTCAGATCCGGCACTGTGAGGACCAACAGCTATGCGACCTAGCGCATCGACGCTGGCGATCGAACCTCCACCCGCCCCGATCTCGACCATCTCAATAACGGGAATCCGCAGCGGCAGGCCGCTGCCCTTCATGAACCGATAAATCCGGGCTACTTCAAAACTACGGGAAGTCTGAGGCATTCCATCATCAATCAGACAAAGTTTCGCTGTCGTGCCACCCATGTCATAGGACACAACCTCACTCAGATCGAGTTGACGAGCAATGTGACCAGCGAAGATCGCCCCACCAGCGGGACCAGACTCGACCAACCGGACCGGAAAACGGCGTGCGGTATCCAACGTGGTTATGCCGCCACCAGAGAGCATCAAAAACAAGGGACACGCCAAGCCGATCCGGCGAAGTTCGGCCTCCAGCCGAGTGAGATGTCGAGAGATGAGCGGCTGTACGTAGGCATTCGCACAGGTGGTTGAGATCCGCTCGTACTCTCGCATTTCGGGTGAGACTTCACTCGATATCGAGATCTCTACCTCAGCAAGTAGGGGGGCAAGGATCTCACGGGCACGACACTCATGGTCGTTGTTGATGTAACTATGCAGGAATCCGATGGCCACACTCTGAACCTCGGCCTGACGAAAAATGTCAGCTGCACGACGAAGCGCACCCTCATCTAGCTCAACGAGAACCTCCCCCTTCACGTTGATTCTCTCGGGGATCGGGATCCGCAGCCGTCGAGGAACGAGTGGTTCGGGAAGATCGATGTTGAGGTCGTACTGCTCATATCGGCTCTCATTGCGAATGGCCAAAGTGTCGCGAAAGCCCTCCGTCGTCACCAGACCAACCGGGGCCCCCTTCCGCTCGATCAATAGGTTCGTAGCCAGGGTGGTTCCATACACCAGGGTGGTGACCTGAGTCGGCTCAATTCCGGCCGATCGAAGGACCTCAGCGACGCCAAGAACAACGCCGCGATCGGGTGCATCATGCGTCGTGAGAGTCTTGGTGACCGTTGTTGTCCGCCCTGGTCCGCGACCCTGTTCAAGGGCAACGTCGGTGAAGGTTCCGCCAATATCAACCCCGATACGAACTTCGCGTATGTCCGCCGGCGTCACAACGGGCATCCTTGGATAGTCATCAACGTTCCCTGCTCACTAGTGTTGCTCGTCAGTGTTGCTCGTCAGTGCCCGCATCACCACCTTGTGTACCGGTCGGGCAGTCGAAGAAGAGCGGGCAATAACCAGAATCTCGCGACAAATTGGTTCGCCAGCCACCTCGCGGATCACCACCCCTTCGGGTGGAGGGTCAGCGGAGAATGGGGGATGCAATGCGACTCCGAAACCATCAGCCACATAACGCTGCATCAGGAAGATGTCATCGGTTTCCCAGCGGACTCGGGGCTCGAAACCCGCCGTAGTGCAAGCCGCCCTGACCGCCCCTGCATAGGAAGTAAAAGCAGGCGAGCTAATCCAGTTGGCGTCGGCCAACTCGCCAAGTTCGACTGGTCCGGCAGGCAACTTCATGGTTGAGGGTACAAAAAGCTGCATTGCGTCACGCCCGAGCGAGGTGGCTTGCAGCCCGTCCGGAATGGTCCAAGGCTGTCCGTCGAATACCTCGATCACTGCTAGGTCGACCGCATGACTCTGGAGTTGGCGAAGGCTTGTGAGCGGGTCCTGGTCAATAACAGAAAGCTCAAGCTTTGGATGTTCATTCTGGAGCGCAAGAATGGCATGGCGAACCAGAGATAGGGCTGCGGTTGGAATCGAGGAGATACGGAACCGCCCAGTCGTGTCGGCTCCGGCCTCCTCAGCTACCGCTTTGGCCGCCTCAAGGGTGGCGACAAGCTCACCTCCTAGCTGGGCTAGCCGGAACCCAAGGTCGGTCAGCACAACCCCTCGCCCCTCGGCTTGAAGAAGATCAGCTCCAACGGCTCCCTCGAGCACTCCGAGTTGCTGAGAAACTGCCGAGGGGGTGACTCCCAGTCGCTGTGCGGCCGCCGCCAGCGTGCCGACTTGAGAAACTAACCAAAGAGTTCGGAGCCGCTCGAAGTTCATGAACTAGATAATGTTCGTCTCAACAACAGGTTCGCCAAGGAGAATCCGTTCGTATCCGAGTGGAGACAGATCAAGCGTCTGGTATGAGCCATCGAAAATCAGTTCGCTCAGGCCACGACCAACCGCCGGAGCCTGCTGGAGTCCATGACCACTGAAGCCATTGCAGAAGAAGAAACCATTGATTGGGCTGGATCCAACCACCATATTGTGATCGAGGGTGTTGTAGGCGTAGTGGCCTCCCCATGATGACGTCACACGGATCTCATCGAACTGCGGAATCCGCTTGGCTAGCGCGGGCCAGATCTTGTCTTCAAACTCTTCGTTGCGGGCGCGGGTGTCCTCTGGGTCGACGGCAACGTCAGACTGGGGCTCAGTTCCGCTGAGAAACTGTTTGCCCTCACGCCGGACGTGGACTCCGCTGGTATCGATGGTCAGGGGAAAGATCTGGTCGATCGACGTACGGCATTCGAACACGAAACTCGTTCTGATGCGAGCCTCGACTGGAATCTGAAGTCCAACCATTTGAGCTACCTGGTTGGCCCGGACGCCCGCACAATTTACAACTTGAGAACAAGGCAAGACAGCTCCCGAAGCCAAACTTACCGACGATATCGAACCTTGGGTTAGCCCGATCCCGATCACCCGATCAGTCCCATAGGTAACTCCATTGGCCCGTGCCCGCTGCTTGAACCCACTCATGAATGCCCAAGGGTCAAACGTTCCTTCTCTCGACCCCAAGCTGGCTGCTACAAGACCATCGAGGTTGAGGTACGGAAAACGTCCGGCCAGTTCATCGATCTCGAGAAGTTCGACACTCGCACCACAAGAGCGTTGCACCGCATGACTCTGGCGGAACCCTTCAAGTCGATCTTCGTCGATAAGAAAGAGGTAGCCGGTGTCGACAAAACCAAGTTCTGGCGATTGGCCATCCACCTCAACCCACTCGTGCCAGTTCTCGATGACCTCCAGACCAAACTGGGAGACCAGCACATTGAGCGGGGTGGAGAACTGCTGTCGAATACTGCCACCTGACAAGGGAGTGGAGGCCTTCTCATAGGTCGGGTCGGCTTCAATGACCAAGACCGAATGGTCCACATTTTCCCTCCGGGCTCGCTCAGAAAGAAAGTAGGCCAGAGAGCTTCCCATCACGGCTCCACCAATGACGATGGTGTCGTAGTGAGCAGATCTGGTCACTCAAGCCTCCCGAGCTTCGGGAAGCCAGACGGAGGCATGATGTCAACTGTGGCCGAGCGCTGCTGAGCCAACATCCCACCATCGACCCGAAGCACTTCACCAGTGACATAGTCGGCATCGTCACTGGCCAAGAAGACGGCTGGGCCAGTCATGTCCGCGGGCTCCCCAATCCGTCCAAGAGGAACGTTCTGCCCTCGGTAGACTCGCTCATTCTGATCAAGATCAGTGGTATCAATCGAACCTGGTGTCAGAGCATTAACCCGAACGCCATAGGGGCCAAGGTCAAGAGCGAGTGCTCGGGTGAACGCCTCGATTCCCCCCTTTGAAGCGTCATAAGAGGTGAAGGATCGGTGAGCTCGTGTTGCACCCCCCGACGACATGTTGATGATCGAGCCTGCACCCGCCTCGACCATGATGTGAGCCGCTCGCTTACAGGTCAGGAAGGCCCCGGTCAGATTGACATCGATAATGCGACGCCACCACGCCTCGTCCGCCTCAAGAAAATGAAGCATGGGTGAAACAATTCCAGCATTGTTCACCAGGATGTCGACCTGACCGTACTCCGCCAGAGTCAGATCGAATACGGAATCAACTTCGGTTCTGATAGAAACGTCGGCCTGAGCCGACTTTGCTGTATAACCCAGGGAGACCAGCGTTGTAGCTACGGCCTCCGCCGTGGCGCCATCGAGATCGTTGATGACCACGCTGGCTCCTTCTGCCGCATACCTTTCGGCAATCGCTCGGCCGATGCCCCGGCCAGCACCGGTGACGATGGCAACCTTGCCATCCAGCCTCGGACCCTTCGCTTCGCTCATTGTGAACCTCCTGAAGGGCGCCTCACCGTGGGTGCCAAGACCGTTAAATAGTGATCCCGATTAATCTATCAAATCCAATTTCATTAGTCCATGTGATGAAAGGAGTACCACTTTCCATCACTGCTCTTCCCGTCCGTGACCTCTACCCGAGTAGAGTTCTAGCGATGAGTGCCGAGTTGACGCACGAACTGAACAACCTTCTGACCATCATCAGAAGCTCAGCCACCCTGCTTGGCCAAGGGTTGCCAACCGATGACCCAGGCCAGGAATATGTCAAAGCAATCACCGATGCGGTTAACCAAGCCGCCTTTCTCACCGCACAGTTGCCATCAGGCGCCGTTTCCGGTGCCAAGGATGCTCCACACCAACCATTCCCAACAGACTCCGGTGGAGGTGCAACCAATGGAGCAGAAACCGTCTTGCTGGTTGAGGACGAGCAGGATGTTCGCCAAGCCAGCGTCCAGGCCCTATCCCATCTTGGCTACCGGCTACATAGCGCTCACCATCCCGAGGAGGCCTTGACCGTGGTCGAGAAGTTGGCTCAGAGAGACGAGACAATCGACCTGCTGATTACCGATATCACCCTCCCAGGAATGTCTGGTTATACCTTGGCCCAGGAACTCCAAACCCGCCAACCCTCACTTGCTGTTCTGTACTTCAGTGGGCACAGCCGAGAGTCCCTGGCCGATGAACTGGTCAACGGACACTTTCTACCAAAGCCCTTTACCTTGGAGAACCTGGCCAAATCGGTCCGACGAGCACTCGACAAATCACCGGAATAGACGGAGCCCGACAATGACCAATACCTATGGAAGCTTCGCCCTCAAGGATTTCTTGAGAATGTCGGTCCAGGAATCGTCAAGCGGTTCGGGATCAACAACAATTCAGATCGGAACCGAGCACCTCAACCCAAACGGGGTCATACACGGTGGGGTCCTGTTCACGATGATCGACACTGCCATGGGAAAAGCCTCCATGAGCGTGCTCGACGATGGTCAATTCTGCGCCTCAGTCGAGGTCCAGTTGCGCTTTATCCGGCCCGCATCGGAGGGCCAGCTCACGGCCGTGGCCAACGTTGTCAAGCGGGGGCGAAGTATCCTTCACCTTGAGGGCCACATCACTGGCCCCGACGCTCGACTAGTAGCCAGCGCCACCGGGACATTCACCGTCATCTCCTTCGATCCCCCGGGTTGATTGGAACCACTCGGAACCCCAAGGCGTCTAAGAACTTGCAGCAGTTCATATCCGGCCTACCGAAACCGATATGGACCAGGTAAGAACGAGAGAGGGAAGCCGTGAAAGTTCATCGTCCAACCGTACTGATACCAGTCCTGGTGTCCACCGCTTTGTTGGCATCGGCCTGTGGTAGCAGCGACTCTGGGGCGACGAGCCCCACCACCTCAAGTGAGCCACCGGCCGCCTTGGTGGAGCCAGAGTCACCCGTTGTAACCGAACGGCCTCCGACCACCCAGCCCGCAACCTCATCCACCAAGGCTGATCCCGAAGAAACCACAACATCAACATCGGAAACCACGACAACCAACCCCGGTAGCGCACTGGACTTCTACCCACCAATCGGAACGGAGTTCACCGTTGTTGGGGTGCGTTGGGACGACGATCTCAACTTCCGATCTGGCCCAGGAACCAGCAACGATGTGCTAGCCAACGTCGTTTCGTTGACCAACGAACACACCATTGTCGGCCTTGGGCAGGCTTGGCAGTTGGAAAATTCAATTTGGTGGAAAGTCAGTGTCGATGGCACCGAGGCCTGGGCCAGCCAGCGATACCTCGCTGCACCGGGTCTCCAAGACAGCGTGTTTGATGAGGTCGCGGCCCAGCTTGGGATCCTCAAGTTCGAGACATTGCAGGATATGGCTGACGCCGTGGCCGCCACGAGAGAGACCGGTGGACCCGAACCTCGAGTTGTCGTGGTCGGAGAGCCACTGGTATTTGAGACCGGCGGCATCATCACCATTGATGTCCTTGACTATGGAGATGACGCGCTGAAAGGCGAACGGCTACGACTCGAGGCCGCCGCCGCCCTCGGCGAAGGCGACGACCCCGTCGTTGAATTCTTCGTGCTCGAAGGCGTCGAGCGCACCATCTTGTGCCAGCGAGGAGTTTCCGGCGGGTTGTGCACCTAGGCCACACATCTCGTCCAGAGCTTTAGCCCACTCAGATCGGCAAGTTTCCGGTCGCCGGAGCGGTCGAGCCGAAGTCCTTGTACGCGGCAATCGTTCGTTGGGCAATCCTCATCTGATGGACCTCGTCGGCACCATCAGCGAATCGAGCCCAGCGGGCGTGTTGATACATGTTGGCCAGCGGTGTGTCAGTCGAATAGCCAAGAGCACCGTGCACCTGGATGGAACGGTCAACTATTCGTCCAAGGGCATTGGCGACAAAGTGTTTGGCCATCGAAACCTCCGACTTGAAGTCCTCTCCCGCATCGATTTTGGAGGCAGCGTGTAGAACCATCAGCTTCGACTGATAGAGCTCCATGGTCGAGTCGGCAATCATCCATTGGATACCCTGCTTCTCAGCCAGAATCGAACCGTGACTGTAACGATCGAGCGAACGGGCCACCATCATGTCCAAAGCAGTCTCGGCCTGAGCGATCCAGCGCATGTAGTGGGCAAGTCTTGCTGGTCCGAGCCGATACTGGCCAAGCAGGTGTCCTTGCCCACGGCCACCAAGCATCTGGCGCCCGTGAACCCGCAGATCCTCGATCATGATCTCGCTGTGGCCGGTACCCCCATGCATCGTTTCGATCTCGCGAATCTCATTCCAGCCCTCGCTCGGCAAATCAATGATGAACGCGGTGTTGGCGGCCTGAGGAAGGTCCGGGTCGTCCTCGGTCCGACATATCAAGATGGCAAACTTGGCTCGGTTAGCATTGGAGATGAACCACTTGTGGCCATTGATAACCCATTCCTCTCCGTCCTGATATGCCGAGGTGCGAATCAGGGTCGGGTCTGAGCCAGCAACTTCGGGTTCGGTCATGGCGAAACATGACCAAGTCGTTCCCTCACAAAGCGGACGGAGATAGGCCTCCTTCTGCTCGTCGGTGGCCCAATGAAGAAGGGTGTGCATATTTCCCTCATCGGGGGCCTGACAGTTGAGGACCCAGGGCCCGATTCGACTCTTGGCTGCCTCGGCCTGGACCATAGCCAATTCAACATGACCGAGTCCCATTCCGCCCCACTCGGTCGGCATGTGAGGCAACCAGAGACCATCGGCAAAGGCCAGCTTGCGAAGGGCAATGAGGGCCTTGATGTAGGCCCCGCGGTCGGTCTCAGAAACTCGGTCCTGCTCGAGTCGCGCTTCTTCGGGCGCCACGACCTCGGAGATGAAGGTCCGGACTCGGGACCGAATCTGTTCACGTTCAGGGGTTAGGGTGAAACCAATGACCATTGGGCTGATCCTTCGTTCGAGCCGGGGCCGTCTCGATGAGTTCCAGTACTCGATCCAGATCGCCGTCGTGGGTCCTGGGGTTCAGGAAGGCCAAGCGGATAATGAGCCTGCCGTGTATTTGAGTTGAGGTCAACAGGACCTCACCGTCCTTGTTGATGTGGTCAAGTAATACTTCGGTGTCCACATCCCCGTGAACTGACCGGAAGACAACCACGCTAAGGTCCGGACTGCCAACTACCACGACGCGGGCGATCTGATCAAGCTCGGTGCGGGCTCGTTCGGCCAAGTCCAACATGCGGTCCAGTTCACCTCTGAAAGCAGCCACACCGTGGAGGTGCAGGCCGAGCCAGACCGGCAGTCCTCGAAAGGGCCGAGTTAGTTCTGGGCCAAGGGAATAGAAGTGCGGCAGGCCCTCAATATCCACGGTGTCTCGTAGGTAAGAACCCGAACCAGCATGCGCCTCCACCAGCGCATCACCGTCGCGAACCAAGAGTCCACCAATTCCAAAGGGCATGAAAAGACTCTTGTGGGCATCAAGGGTGACCGAGTCAAACTGATCAATACCAGAGAGGCGTTTCGAGCCTCGTTCGGTGAGCTGAAAGAAGCCACCATAGGCCGCATCAACATGACTCCAGGCGCCGTACTTTGCCGCGGTCCCAGCCACATCTGCCAGCGGGTCGATTGTTCCGGAGTCGGTCGTTCCGGCCGAAGCAACCACGAGCATCGGCCGCAGGCCCAAGCGCAAGTCTTGATCAATGGTTGCCTGGAGTTGAGCGGTGTCGATCCGAAGCGAGGCATCCGCATCGATGGTTCGGACCCGATCTGGGGCGATGCCGGCCAGCCTTGCTGCCTTGGTTATCGAGTGGTGGGCCTGGACCGAAACATAGACAACTCCTTGGCGAAAGTCGCCGTCGGTCGAGTCGCGGCTGAAACGAGAGCGCGCGGTCACCACCGCGGTGAGGTTAGCTATGGAGCCACCAGACAAAAGCACTCCGGCCGCCCGCGATCCCATGGAGAAGAGTTGGATCATCCAGTCGATGACTCCTTGCTCGATCGCCACCGCTCCGGTGCTGGCGTTGTTTCCGCCGGTGTATCGGTTTAGTCCCGCAGCCAAGAATTCGCCCACCGCACCGCTAAACACTCCCCCGTTTGGGATGTAGCCAAGGTGGGAGCCCGAAGCAGTGTCGACACCGACTTGATTGGAGCTCAGGATGACCTCGAGCAAGTCCTCCATTGCCCCACCAACCTCCGCCGGAGGCTGACGAAGAGTCTCCAGAACAGAAGCGTCGGAGACCGGCCCCACTACCGGGGCGCTGGGCAAGTTGATGAGAAACTGATCGAGAAACTCCAAGGCTTGATCGCCGAGCGTTCTTCTCTGATCGCTAGACATCTCAAGCGGAAGGTTGGACATGGCTGCAGTTCTAGCAAATCCGTACCCAATGGTTTGGGCATAGGTCTCAGGAATCTGGGAGAATGCCACCGCATCTGCGCAACTCTGCACCCAACCCTTTGAGCAGGAAACAATATAGAAACGGACAGATAGAAGATGGTGTTGACCGAGGTACCCAAATTCGTCCGAGCCGACGGGCCAGATAAGGTCACGGGCACGGGCCGTTACACAGCGGACATGAACCTGACCGGAATGCTGGCAGCAAAGCTCAAGTTCGCCGAGATCTCTCACGGCCGAATCACCAAGCTTGACGTCGAGCAGGCTCGGGCAATCCCGGGCGTCTTCGCTGTGCTCACCGATGCTGATGTCCCCGAGGTGCGTTACAGCTCTCAAGTCCAAGACCGAACGCTGTTCGCCCGAGACACGGTTCGTTTTGAAGGAGAAGTCGTGGCCGCCGTCGCAGCGCTAACTCCCGAGATTGCCGAGGCGGCAATCGCCGCTATCACCGTCGAGTACGAAATGCTCCCACCAATCACCGACCCCGAGGCCGCTCTCGCCGACTCTGATGCCCTTGTCCACCAAGATTGGGAGAGCTACTCCAGCAACGGGATCGTGGTGCGGTCGGGTAATACCGCCTCGTTCTCCTCGTTGGAGAGGGGCGACAGTGACGCCGCCATGGCGCTGGCCGACCGGGTGATTCACAGCCGCTATGTGGCCGATGCCAGCCATGCCGTTCCCATCGAGCCACGGGCAGTTTTGGCTCAGTGGCAGGGCAACAAGGTTACGATCTGGAGTTCGACCCAGGTCCCCTTCGATGCCAGGGCTGGCGTGTGTGAGACACTCCAAATCCCAACCAATCGGGTACGCATCATTGTTCCCCACCTTGGTGGCGGCTTTGGTGGCAAGTGCGGATTCCACTTCGAGGCCCACGTCGCTGCCTTGGCCCGAGCGGCCAGGCGACCGGTGCGCCTCGTATTCTCCCGTCACGAAGAGTTCGTCGCTCCTGACCGTCGACGCGAAGGAATTGTCGTCGAGGTGGCAACTGGTGTCGATGCTGAGGGCTCGATCGTGGCCAGAACGGGCAAGGTCGTTATCGACTGCGGGGCCTATATCGCCGATACCGCCTTCTTTCCCCAACTAGCCGCCATGCACCTCGCTGGGCCCTACCTTGTACCCAATCTCAAAATCGAATCTCACCTCGTTTACACCAACCATCAGCCCTCCGGTTCGGTCCGAGCCCCCACCGCCCCCCAAGTATGCTGGGCATTAGAATCACATACCGATGAGATCGCGGCCGCCATTGGGATGAATCCGGTTGATTTTCGACTCAAGAACGCGGTCGAAACCGGCATGGTCGGACCGATGGGCCAGACCTATGACGAAATTGGTCTACGGCGCTGCATCACCCTGGCCAGCAAGGGTGCGGGCGATCAGGACGAACTTGGACCGGATGAGGCCGTCGGGGTCGCCATTGGTTGGTGGCCTAGCTTCTCGTCCCCTTCGGGGGCCTATGTGAAACTCGATGATGACGGTGCGGGCCAAATCATCACCGGTGCTCAAGAATGCGGCACCGGCGCGGTCATGACCCTGCGCCAATTGGCGGCTGACGAGTTAGGCATGCACCCAGAGGACTTTGAACTCATCTATCAGGACACCAGCACTGGCCCCTACGACATGGGTGCCACCGGATCCCAAACCCTGCTCAACAACGGCCGAGCGGTGGTCAATGCCTCCCGCCAGATTGCCGACCAACTCCGAGAGTTGGCGGCTCAACAACTGGAAGCCTCCCCTGCCGACATTGTGCTGGCCAACGGCCATGCCAACGTCGCAGGATCGAGCACTCCATCGGTTTCACTCACCGAACTCGCTGGTATCGCCGCTGGCGGCGAACTGCTTTTGGGGGTCGGATCCGGTGAGCCACCGGAGGCCCCACCCATTGTGGGAGCGAACTGCGTGGGAGACCAAGGAATGGCGGCATGGGTTGGGCCTCAGTTTTCCTGCCATGCGGTGCGAATCCGGTTGGATCGAGACACTGGAGTGGTTCGTGTCCTCAAGGTCAATGCCGCCCACGACTCGGGCACCATTATCAACCCCATGGGGGCCCACGGTCAGGTGGAGGGTGCAGTTGTGATGGGTATCGGCCAAGCACTAACCGAGGGAACCCGCTATGACGAGGACGGCAAACAGATGAACACCGCTTTGTTGGAGTACAAGCTGCAGACCTCGGCCGACGCACCCGAGATCAATACCCAGTTCGTTGAGATATTCACCAGCAACGCCGGTCCAAATGGAGCCAAGGGATTGGCCGAAGCACCCAATATCGCAACCGCGGCGGCCATCGCCAACGCACTTGCCAAGCTCATTGGCCGACCACTTCGCCAGTTGCCAATGACAGCGGAGCGAGTATGGGAGGCCATGTCGCAATGAGTATCACCATCGCCACCACGTTGACCGAAGTTTTTGCCGCCATGGACCAGGGAGCGCGGCCGATCGCAGGCGGGACCGATCTGGTCGTCGGAGCACGGTCGGGCAAATCATCCCTTCCTGACCAACTGGTTGCCATAGACCGGATACCGGAACTGTCCACAATCACAACCATCGAGGTTGTCGGTGGGGATCCACCATCCGATGATGGCACCTGGTTGCGGATTGGTGCCACGGTTAGTCACGCGGAACTCATGGCTAATGAAGTCATAGCTCGCGACTACAGCGGGTTGGCCGACGCTAGTGCCCTGGTCGGGTCACCGGCGACGAGAAACGTTGGCACCCTTGGAGGCAACGTCATGAATGCTTCCCCGGCTATGGATACCGGGGCTCCACTGCTGGCTATGGGAGCCAAGGTCGTTCTCGCCTCAAGCGATGGGAGTCGCACGATCGGGCTGGCCGAGCTATGGACGGGACCAGGGCAAACATCGGCTCGCCCAAACGAAGTTTGTATCGCCATTCTGATTCCCGAACACAGCCCCGGCGTGGCCAGCGCTTACGTACGGCTGGAGTATCGCCGAGCCATGGAGATTGCGGTTGTTGGAGCCGGGGCAATGGTGGCGCTAGACAATGACGGTTCCGTAAAACACGCCGCGGTCGCCATGTCTGCGGTGGGACCCACCATCGTGGCACTCGAGGGCCTGGCTGGTGTTGTTGTTGGCAGGGGGCTCGACCATGGAAGCCTGACTGGTGTGGCCCAACTCGCTTCCGAGCAGGCGACACCAATATCTGATCTGCGGGCAAGCGACCGGTACCGCAGGCATGCCGTTGGTGTCATGGCCAGACGGGCA
>JAJRXF010000096.1 GCA_024276425.1 Actinomycetes bacterium
ACCGAGGATGCCGTGACGGGAATCAAGAGTTTTCTTCAACATGGTCCGGGCAAAGCAGAATTCTCTGGCCAGTGATTGGGCCTCGGGCGTACCCGCCTGGAGATGAGATCGGTGAGATTTTCGTTTCGGAAGCCGAAATCCAGGAGCGGGTTCGGGCGCTGGGAGCACAGATCGCCGCTGACTGCGACGGGCGAACGCCGCTGTTGATAGCCATCCTCAAGGGAAGCGTGATCTTTGCGGCCGACCTGATGCGCGCCATATCGGGACCGGTCGAGATCGACTTTATGGCGGTGTCTTCCTATGGAGATGCCACCCAATCCTCCGGAATTGTCAGGATCGTCAAGGATCTCGACTCTTCGGTGGTTGGGCGAGATGTGATCCTCATCGAGGACATCATTGACTCCGGGCTGACCATGGCCTATCTGGTTGATCACATCGCCGGTCAACGGCCCGCCTCACTCAAGACTTGTTCGCTCCTTGTGCGACAGGGACAACAGGTGCCAGACTACAAACTTGACTACGTTGGCTTTGAGATCCCGCCAGCCTTCGTCGTCGGCTACGGGCTCGATGTGGGTCAGCGGTATCGGAACCTTCCCTATATTGCCGCCTTCACCGGGCCGGTCTAGTCGAAAGGTTTGAACGAAGAAGCTGATTCTCGGTAATTCCGATAGACATTGTCGGGAATTAAGATAGCCTCACCTTCCATGACAGATACATGGGGATTCGAGACCAGACAGATTCACGCCGGTCAGGTGCCAGACAGCGAGACCGGCTCGAGGGCGACGCCCATTTACCAGACAACGGCCTATCAGTTTCGAGATTCGGCTCACGCAGCCAATCTGTTCGCCCTGGGCGAGCCGGGAAACATCTACACCCGGATCATGAATCCAACCCAAGGGGTACTAGAGACACGACTGGCAGCCCTGGAGAACGGGCTTAGCGAGACAGCGGCGGGTGTTCCTGGAGCGCTTGCAGTTTCCTCTGGCCAGGCTGCAGAGACGTTGACCATCATGAATATCGCCGAGGCTGGTGGGCACGTCGTTGCCGGAGCTGCGCTCTATGGAGGGACCTACAACCTCCTCCACTACACCCTTCCCAAGTACGGCATCGAGACCACCTTTGTTGAAGATGCCGATGACCTTGAGGCGTGGCGGGCGGCGGTCCGGCCAACCACCAAATTGTTTTACGGCGAGTCCATTGGCAATCCGCAGAACAATGTCTTTGATATTGCGGGGGTGGCGTCGGTGGCCAAGGACGTCGGGGTACCGCTCGTGATTGACAACACCGTGGCGAGCCCCTATCTCATCAATCCCTTGGACCATGGGGCGGACATCGTGGTTCATTCGGCCACCAAGTTCATCGGCGGTCACGGAACTTCGATTGCCGGGATCGTCGTTGATGGTGGCTCCTTTGACTTTGGTGACCAGGACAAGTACCCCAACTACAATCTGCCCGACCCCAGTTATCACGGCCTGACCTATTGGCCAATGTTGGGGCATGGGGCTTTCATCGCCAAGGCCCGAGTTCAGCTCCTTCGAGATCTCGGTCCGGCCATCAGCCCGTTCAATGCCTTCCAGATTCTTCAGGGGCTTGAGACCTTGTCCCTGCGAATGGAACGCCATGTGCAGAACGCTCAAACAGTGGCCGAATGGTTAGAGGCTCATCCTCAAGTTGAATCGGTCAACTACGCGGGGTTGGAACGCTCTCCCTGGCATGACAAGGCCAAGTTATACACCAAAGGCAAGGGGTTTGGATCGGTTCCATCCTTCCATATCAAGGGTGGTCTTGAAGCTGGAAGGAAGTTTGTCGAGGGTCTCGAACTACACAGCCATGTTGCCAACATCGGAGATGTTCGGTCACTGGTGATCCATCCGGGTTCGACCACTCATAGCCAACTAAATGAATCCGAGCAGGCGGCTGCGGGCGTAACCCCATCGCTTGTCCGACTCAGTGTCGGTCTGGAAACCGTGAGTGACATCATCGAGGATCTAGACAAAGGCTTCGCGGCAGCCGCGCTCTAGAGTGTTCGAGTAACCCGTCGAGCTAAATACGGCTCGCGCCACATAACTTTCGAGCCATATAACTCGAACTATTGAAGAGGAATCATCGTGCCAGAGCTCCCATCCGCAGACGGATCTAGCGAACGTCAGACGTCCTTTGACGCTTCGTTTGACATGGCCATCGATCCAGCCAAGCGGTACAGCGCCGAGATGGTCACCTCGATGGGAACCCTCATCATCGAGCTCGATCCAAAAGCAGCCCCTCACACGGTCAACAACTTCGTAAACTTGGCCCGCTACCACTACTATGACGGGCTTACCTTCCATCGGATTATCCCTGGTTTCATGTGTCAGGGTGGGTGCCCGGAGGGGAGCGGACGAGGCAACCCCGGCTACCGTTTCGCCGATGAACTTCCCCAGCCTGGACGCTACGAGATTGGCTCGCTGGCTATGGCCAACTCCGGTCCCAACACCAATGGCTCCCAATTTTTCATCGTCTCCGGCGCAAACGGCGTTGGTCTACCCCCGGATTACTCGCTCTTTGGTAAGGTTGTGAAGGGCCTTGATGTGCTGTCCGAAATGGAGAAGGTTCCGACTGGTATGCAGGATCGGCCCCAGACTCCCTTGGTCATCGAATCGGTCACAATCACGGAGATCGACGACTAGATTCACTCCATGAGTGACATTCTTGACGTTGATCTTTTGGCGTTCGAAGACGGCACGTCGTCTCAACGGCGTGCCGTTGTCGATGGGACGATGCGGAGCCTGCGAACTGGGTTCGTCTTCACCCAGCACGATCTCAGTGAAGACTTGTTGGACACGACCTATGGCATGTTGGAGCAGTTTTTCACTCTTTCTCCCGAGGCGAAGCAGACGGCGAGCGTTCCGGGAAGCAATGGCCAGGCGGGCTACACAGGACTCTTAGTCGAGACCGCAGCCGCTAGCGACAGTCCGGACTGGAAGGAGATGCTCAACTGGGGTGTCTCGGTTCCAGACGGTCACCCTCTCAAGAAGAAGTATCCAGCCCGCTACAAGGGCCCCCAACTACCAGACGATCTGGTGCCCGGTATTTCCGATGTGCTCTTGGAGTTTTATGACCGCGTTCTGGACATTCAGCGTCGCTTCTTGGGGATAATTGCCGTCGGAATCGGTTGCCACGAGTCGTTCTTTGACACCATGACCACCGATGGGACAACACTGACCCGGGCCATCCACTACCCGGCTATGGAGCTTTCCCCCGGCCAGGAACATGTCTGGGCCGCCGAACACGACGACATCAATCTGATTACTGCCCTGCCTCGTGCGACGGCCAAGGGCCTCCAGGTCCGGATGGAAGATGGGTCTTGGGTCGACGCTGTGCCTCCAGCCAATGCAATGATTATGAACACCGGCATCATGCTGGAACATATCACCAACGGAATTATCCCAGGCGGCTGGCATCGAGTCGTTGCCGATCCGGATCAATCCGGAGACCGGTACTCGGTCGTGCAGTTTTGTCACCCAACACCGTGGACCATTCTGAACCCCGTTGGTAGCTGTATCACCGACGATCACCCTCAGCGGTTCGCCCCCATTGAAGCCGGCGATCGCTTGGACCAGGTTCTTTATGAGATCAACCTCGTGGAAGATGGTAGACGGGTCTGAAGTTTTGGTGAACAGGGAACTCCGCCAGGACAGGTACGGTTGAATACCATCATGACCAAGAAAATCTTTAGGGCCCAAGACCTTGAGGCGAGGCTAAGCCCTCAGCAGATCCAGGTAACCCAACACGCCGGGACAGAACGTCCCTTCACCGGCCAGTATTGGGACACGTGGGAGGACGGCACCTATCACTGCGTGGTCTGCGATGCCGAGCTTTTTGAATCCGGGAACAAGTTTGATGCTGGTTGTGGTTGGCCGAGTTTCGATCAGGCCATCTCGATCGAAGCGGTGACCGAACACCCCGACGTTTCCTTAGGCATGATGCGAACCGAAATAGTTTGCACCGATTGCGGCGCCCACCTCGGTCACGTGTTCAATGATGGACCAACGGACACCGGTCTGCGCTATTGCATGAACTCCGCCTCGATGAGGCTGGCCCCGGAGCCGCAGTAGGGATCGATCGCCCTTCAACCTTTGGGTGGCGAGGGGACCTTTAGGTGGTGAGGGCCTCAACCACATAGTCGATACAGGCGGTCAGGGCCTGTATGTCAGCGAGCTCAATCGCAGGGAAGCAGGCAATACGCAACTGGTTGCGGCCAAGCTTGCGATACCCATCGGTGTCGAGGACGCCATTTGCCCGAAGCGCGTTGGCAATTTCGTCCGCGTTGACCGAGTCATCGAAGTCGACAGTGGCCACCACTGGGCTGCGCATGGATGGGTCCTCAACAAATGGCGTAGCAAAGCCGGATGCTTGTGCCCAGGTATAGATATGGTCCGACATTGCCTGAGAACGACCGGCAGCGAAATCGAGGCCACCGCCGGAGTTGATCCATTCGACCTGATGGAGGGTGAGATAGATGGTGGCCAAGGCGGGAGTGTTGTAGGTCTGGTTTTTCACCGAGTTGTTGACCGCTGTTTGAAGCGACAGACCTGGTGGAATCCAACGGTCGCTGGCATCGATGCGTTCGATTCGTTCCAACGCCGCCGGAGAGCATAAAGCAAACCAAAGGCCTCCGTCAGAGGCCAGGACCTTCTGAGGGGCAAAGTAATAGCAGTCGACCTGGCTTGGGTCCCAGGCAATGGCGCCAGCGGCTGAGGTAGCGTCAACGGCCACCAGGGAATCGGGGTCTGCGCCCGCAGGACGGACCAACGGCATCGTCACCCCGGTCGTGGTCTCGTTGTGGGTCAGGCAGTACATATCAACGGAAGCTTCAGCTACCGGGTTGGGATGGCTGCCATAGTCCGAGGAGATAATTTGGGGGTCGTTGAGGAAGGGAACCTTGGCCACTCCCGAGGCGAACTTTCCCGAGAACTCTCCAAAGCTCAGGTGTTGGGTCTGTTGCTCGATCAATCCGAAGGCGGCCGCGTCCCAGAATAAGGTAGTGCCACCGTTTCCGAGAACGACTTCCCAGCCGTCGGGTAGTTCGAACAGGCTGGTCATGCCGGATCGGAGCCGACCAACGATGTCCTTAACCCCGGGCTTGCGGTGCGAGGTTCCCAGGTAGCCGTCGGCTATCTCGGCCAGCCCGGCCACAGCTTCGGGCCGAACCTTGGATGGGCCTGAGGCGAAACGGCCATCGGCGGGCAGAAGGTTGGATGGGATTTGAATATTGAGAGGTTCTTGGCTCACGGGATGAGATGATTGCATCTGTGGCTCCGTGTTGGAACCACTTGTGCCCAATTACCGCACTTTTCTTCGTACCTAAAATCCACTAACTCAACATCATGGAGCCTTTTCATGTCCCTTGGCCGGATCTCCCAACGTGTCGGATCGATCGCACCCTCTGCCACCCTGGCTGTTACGAACAAGGCCAAGGCTTTAAAGGCCGCGGGTGAGTCGGTAGTTGGCTTTGGCGCAGGCGAACCAGACTTTCCGACTCCGGACTACATCGTTGAGGCCGCTGCCTCGGCATGTCACGACCCAAAGAACCACCGCTACGGATTGGCCGGGGGAACCCTCGAACTAAAGGCTGCCATTGCGGCCAAAACCGAACGGGACTCCGGCTATGTGGTCGACCCAGCCCAGATCGTGGTAACAAACGGCGGAAAGCACGCGGTGTACAACGCGCTTGCTGGGGTAGTCGATCCGGGCGACGAAGTGTTGATCCCGACCCCGTATTGGACCACTTACCCGGAGCCAGTTAAGCTTGCGGGCGGGGTCCCGGTTTCGGTCAAGACCACAATCAAAGCCGGATTTAAGGCCACGGTTGATCAGCTTGAGGCCGCCAGGACCGAGCGGACCAAGGCCCTGATTTTTGTGAGCCCCTCCAATCCGTCTGGCGCCGTTTACGGCAAGGAACAGATCATTGAAATTGGAAAGTGGGCGGCCGAGCACCAGATCTGGGTGCTGACCGATGAGATTTATGAGCATCTCACCTACGACGACGCCGAGTTCCATTCGATGCCGATGCTGGTTCCCGAGATTGCTGATCGGTGCATCGTGCTAAACGGCGTGGCCAAAACCTACGCCATGACTGGCTGGCGAGTTGGCTGGCTGATCGCGCCGGTCGATATGGCCAAGGCCCTCACCAGCCTGCAATCCCATCAGACCTCCAATGTGGCCATGGTCTCCCAGGTGGCAGCCCAAGCTGCGGTGCAAGGAAATCTCGATGCGGTGCTCATGATGCGAGAGGCTTTCGATCGTCGTCGACTCAGCATGTACCAGATGCTCAAGGCCATGCCCGGCGTCGAAGTCCTCAAGCCCGAGGGTGCCTTTTACGCCTTCCCGAGCTTTGAGAGGGTGCTTGGTCAGACCATTCGGGGTCGCAAGATCGAAACCACGCTCGACCTGGCCGATGTCGTACTGGAGGAGGTCAAAGTTGCCTTCGTTCCCGGCGAGGCCTTCGGTAGTCCCGGCTATGCCCGATTCTCCTTCGCCCTCGGCGATGACGACCTGGGCGACGGTCTCTCCCGAATTGCTGATCTGTTGAGTGAGGGCTAGGCCGATGACCGAGACTAGCCCGATCAGCCAGCCCTTTGGATCGTGGCCTTCTCCAATTTCGGCGGAAATGGTGGCAGCGGGCGGCATTGGATTCGGTGGCGTCGTTGCTCGGGGTCAAGAGCGCTGGTGGTCCGAACTTCGTCCCTCGGAGGGAGGCAGGACCAACCTTGTTCGCTTGGGCCTGGACAATTTCAGCAGCGGGGAACCAGCCGATGTGCTCCCGGTACCCTGGTCGGCCCGAACCAGGGTGCACGAGTACGGTGGGGGAGCTTGGTCATTGGGAGCAGAGGCGGTGTATTTCAGTAACTGGGACGACCAGCGTCTCTACCGATTGATGGGGGATGGCACCCCTCCCTTGGCGCTCACCCCTGAGCCGGCCACCCACCATGGCTACCGATTCGCCGATACCCGGGAGACTCCGGATGGACGCTGGCTGATCTGTGTCCGGGAGGACCACACCGTGATCGCCGATGAGGCAGCCGAGTGCGTAAACGAGATCGTGGCTGTGCCAACCAATGGCTCCGAGAAAGTTGTCGTCTTAGTATCGGGCCCAGACTTTGTGGCGGCTCCCAGAGTCTCCCCCGATGGTCTACGCCTGAGCTGGTATCAGTGGAACCACCCCAACATGCCATGGGATGGCACCGAGCTGTGTGTTGGCACACTGGCAAGCACTACTGATGGCGCCATCTCCGTTACCAACGAGCTAAGTGTGGCTGGCAGCTCAGCCTCTGGCGCCGAGGAAGCCATTCATGGCTCGGACTGGCTAAGCACGGGTGAGTTGATGTTCTCCAGCGATCGTTCGGGTTACTGGAATCTGTATCGATGGTCCCCCCAGTCCGGCGAACAAGACACCATCACCGCCCTGGATGATGCTGAAATTGGTGGCCCAGCCTGGGTCTTTGGAATCCAACGCTGGGTCGAGCTTGGGGACGCCACGCTGGCCCTTGCCATCACCCGTGCTGCGACTGATTCATTGGCGCTGCTTGATTTGAGGGGCGCCTTGCCTGCTCAACCCCAACCACTCGACCTCCCCTTTGTGTCGGTCTCGTCATTGTCGGCAACCGGAGATGGCAATCTGTGTGCGGTGGTTGGCTCGACCGGAACTTTGCCGCGAATTGTCGAGGTTAGGTTCGACGACGCCAACGGCGACCTGATCGACTTCACCGAACTTCGCCCAGCCGAAAATGTGGCTATTGATTTGGGTTGGCTCTCCCAGCCCGAAATCTTCGACTTCGACTCGACTGACGGTCGCCAAAGCCATGCCTTCTTCTACCCGCCAACAGGTCTGGGGATGCATGGCTCAGCCGGCGAACTTCCACCACTGGTGGTAATGGGTCATGGCGGTCCGACATCGCACAGCACCCCCGATCTTCGCCTCAAGATTCAGTATTGGACGAGTCGTGGCGTGGCCGTTGTCGACGTCAACTATGCCGGATCGACCGGTTATGGACGGACCTACCGGCGACTACTCAACGACTCTTGGGGGTTGGTAGACGTTGAGGATTGTGTGGCGGCTGCGCAACGTTTGGCCGAGGCTGGCCGGGTCGATTCCAAGCGCATGGCGATTCGTGGCGGCTCTGCTGGAGGGTTCACGGTGTTGCGGGCTCTTGAAGTGTCTGATGCCTTTTCGGCCGGGACCAGCCTGTATGGAGTCGCCGACCTTGGAGCACTAGCAAGCGACACCCACAAGTTCGAATCTCGTTACCTCGATGGGTTGATCGGCCGCTACCCCCAAGACAAGGCCATCTACAACGAACGGTCGCCAATTAACCACACTGGGGACTTGTCCTGCCCCTTGCTCGTCATGCAAGGTTCGGAAGATGAGGTGGTGCCTCCGGCCCAGTCCGAGGCCATCGTTGCCGCGGTGGCAGCTAAGGGCCTACCCCACGCATATTTGTTGTTTGAGGGTGAACAGCATGGGTTCCGTAAGGCAACGAGCATTGTGCGATCCCTGGAGGCCGAACTCTGGTTCTACGCTCAGGTATTCGGTTTTGACCAAGCAGATGCGATCGAACCCATTGCCGAGGCTGTGGGTTTTGACTGAAGATTTTGCTCAGGAGTGATCGACGCTCGGGCAAGTGGCAAGATATGGCGGTGACCAATACGGGTGGCAGACAACAGTGAGAAGCATCCAGTGACAGCAGGGCACCGCCTCGTTATCGGGCCAGGAGGGGCCGGGCGGACTCATCGACTACGCGCCTGGGAGGCGGACCTGGACCAATCGGTCGTGGTGAAAAGACTTTCTGCTAGCCACGCACGGCAATTGGATGAACAAGGGGTGGCCGACGCCGCCGCCGACCAGCCCGAGGTTCTAGTCGTTGATGATCTTCAGTGGTTTACTCCCGCGGCCATTGACGAACTCATCGATCTAGCAAGCAAGGTCACCTTGTGGGCCAGTCGTCGACCGTGGCCATCCAACGGTTCGTTGCGACTTCTCGATGACCTCCTGACCGAGGAGAACTCGGCCGAGCGGGTTGGTCTTATGAGTTTTGACGACTTTGCTTCAGCGGTCAGTTCGATGATCGGCAAGGCGACGAGCAACGACCGTCTGCAAACCCTCTTCGACGCGACTTCTGGGCTGATTGGTCTGGCAGCCGATGCCATTGCCGCAAACTGGTTTGGCGATCTTGATTCGGTTCCGGAAGAACTCGTTGACGGCTTTGCTCGGAGGATGGAACGCTCTGGCCTTGAGTCCTGCGCGTTGGCAAAAATCTTGGCGGTCGATCCCAGACTGGATTCGAGTACGGCAATCGATGCCTTAGAGGAGTCGCTGGATCGAGGTGCGGCGGAACGGGGTATTCGGGCTGGTGGCCTGGTGGACCGGGATGGTCTGCTGATTCCGGCTCTTCGGGTTGCGGTCTTGGCTGACTTGACTACTGACGAACGGTCCTCCATTCATGATCGCTTGGCCCAGTCACTCAACCGCCAACAGCCAGACCAGGCACTTGTTCACCTGCTTTCAGGGTCAGGAACGGTGGCCGGTACCGCCCAAACCTTGGTTGAGGCTGCCAGCCAACGCCAAGTCTCTGATCCTGTCCAAGCCTTGGCCCTTTGTGATCAAGCAGAACTTGCGGGTGTTCCTGCTGGCGATCTGGCCCTCATTCGAGCCCGGGCAAGTTTCTCTCTCGGCTTCTCTGACTCCCTGCGACACCTCGATGACGTATCGGATCCTTCATCGGGGCAGGCAGCCATGTTGAGCTTTGGTATCGATCAACGAGATCTTCGGTTTGCTCAGGCCGCTGGACGGCCCTTGGTTGGCGAGCTAGCCGAACCACTTCTCAATCTGGCCAGGATTCTGGTGGCCGAGCCATTCTCCGAAACCTCAGCCGTGACGCCGTCACCCCAGCGGCAACTGTTTGCCCGCATGGGGGAGGGGCTGAGCATGGTCGTCAACGGATTGACCGCTGATGCGCTCACCCTATTCGTATTGGCCGCAGACGATTTCGATCGGGTCCAACCGGATGCTCCAGTTGGGGTAACACCTCATGCGGTTGGTGGCACCGCGGCGATGTTGTTGGGTGATGTTGTTGGGGCTGATGTGTTGCTGTCTCTAGCTGTCGAAGCCGATAGTGGTGGCCAAGGAGAGGCTACGACCCACAGGCTATTGCGGGCTTATGCCAGGCTGCTCGGCGGAGACTATGCGGATTCATTGACTGCGGTTCGAGAGGGTGAGGAAGCCCACTGGCCTCACCGAGATCGCTTTCTCTTGGCGGTACTTGATGCCGCCTTGGCTCGGAGGTCTGGTGATACTGCTCGCCTACGTGACGCGTGGGCTCGGGCCGAGCCGGTTCTGGTCCGTCAGAGCGGAAGCTGGCTTCTGAGCGACTTGTTTGTTGAACTGTTGGCCGCAGGCGCCAGGGTCGGTGATAGTCGACGGGTACAACCAGTGGCCGAGTCGTTGATCGAACAGGGCCTCGCCCTACCCGCTAGCGGCCCGGGTCCCACCAATGCTCACTGGTTGGAGCTTCAACTTGGTTTAGCTCGCGAGGACCGAGTGGGGGTTCAGGCCGCGTTTGAATCGATGGCCAACCATCTACCGGATGATCCTCGAGCGAAAGCTCGGATTGAGGCGGCAGAAGTTTGGTCTACGTTGATGGATCGCGAAGTCGATGAGGATGTAGTTGTGGCGGTGAGCGACCGACTGAGCGCGGTTGGAGACGACTGGGAAGCGTCACGACTGTTGGGTCAGGCTGCTCTGGATCTACGAAATCCGACGGCGGCTCGTCGAATGCTGGAGTTGGCGCGGGCCAAGTCTTCCGAACCGATTGATGACACCGGGGATGGATTGATGGCACTTGGACTGTCCGAGCGCGAGGCCGAGGTGGCAAGATTGGTTTCGGAGGGCCGGACTCACAAAGAGGTCGGTGCGCAACTATTCATCTCGCCCAAAACCGTCGAGCACCACGTGGCTCGTGTGAAACAGAAGCTCGGAGCAAACAGTCGTGCGGAGATGTTGGCCACGATTCGTCAGGCAGGCAGCCATGACGCGTAGGCCTTTCCATCCCTGTTAGTTCCCTTTCAGAGCTCCTGGTCACGTTCGCGGCCAGGAGTTTTGTGTTGGTTGAGCGCCGGCTACCGCTGTTCCCCTATTGTCGTTGGGGGGATTGGGGGAATCCCCGATTCTGGGGGCGTAACGGGTGTCTAGTGTGATGCTCGTTCCAAAGCACAACAAACCCAAACAC
>JAJRXF010000097.1 GCA_024276425.1 Actinomycetes bacterium
AAACGTCACCCGGCCACCATTCGCGCAACTCTGGGTGCCAATCAGGACGGGTCCCTCGCTGGACTGAACTTTAGCGGAACCTTCAACACGGGTGCTTACGCTTCGTGGGGACCAACGGTGGCCAACCGGGTGCCAATTCACGCCGGTGGACCCTACGTCTATGAGGCGTACCGGGCTCGGTCAACGGCGGTTCATACCAATGGTCCGCCCTCGGGCGCATTTCGAGGATTCGGCGTACCACAATCGGCCATTGCCCAGGAAACTCTGCTCGATGAGGTAGCAGACCAGTTGGGAATAGACCCACTGGAAATCCGGCTGCAGAACGCTCTTACCGCCGGCCAGCCGACGGTGACTGGGCAAACGTTTCGTTCTGGGGTTGGCTACGTCGACTGTCTTGAGGCTCTTCGGGAACCCTACGAACAGGCCAAGAAGCGGGCAGCCATCTTCAACCGGACGGAGTCTGCGGCTAGCGGATCTCGGCGAGCCGGAATTGGAATCGCTGGTGCATGGTACGGATGTGGGAACACGGCCCTGCCCAATCCATCAACCATCAAGATTGGGCTTGATGCCTCGGGACATGTCCGACTGCACCAGGGAGCCGTCGACATTGGTCAAGGTTCCAATACGGTGATGAGCCAGATTTGCGCTGACGGGCTCGGACTACCCGTCAGCAAAATCCAGTTGGTTTCGGCCGATACCGACCACACCCCAGACGCCGGGAAGACCTCGGCCTCAAGGCAAACCTACGTTACTGGCAATGCCACTTTTCTGGCCGCCCAGGCTCTTCGAACCGAACTGATCGCTTTGGCTGGCCAACCCATGGATGAGCGTTCCCGCATTCAACTGGATGGCTCCACCTTGAACATCCACCAAGCCGGCAAACACTTCGATGTTGATCTCACCAACTTGGATCGAGACTCTGAAGGTTATGTGGCCATCGGAATCGGCACCTATGATCCACCAACCAAGGCCCTAGACAGCAACGGTCAAGGCGACCCCTATGCAGTCTTCGGCTTCGGAGCTCAAGTGGTGGAACTCAACGTTGATTTGACTACCGGGGTAGTCCGCCTTCACTCCATTGATGCCGCCTATGACGTTGGGCGCGCCATTAACCCAGCTTTGGTGGAGGGACAAATCTATGGCGGTATCGCCCAGGGTCTTGGAATGGCCTTGCTGGAAGAGTTCATCCCAGGTCAAACAAATAACCTCCACGACTACCTCATTCCCACCATCGGAGACGTCCCGGAAATCCACATCACCCTGGTCGAATCTGGTGATCCACTCGGGCCATACGGCGCAAAAGGGGTAGGGGAACACTCCCTGATCCCCACACCACCAGCCGTTCTCAACGCACTTCGCAATGCCATTGGCAAGCCGGTTCGCCAACTCCCGGCGACCCCCGATCGGCTCTTGGCAATAATCCAGGCCGGGGCCCAATCGTGAACAAGCACCCGGACGAAACCCCCAGAGACCATACCCCAACCCGGATGGGCGGTCCGCCGGTGCCAGCCGGACATCTTGAACCCACAGACGACAAGGTCCGCTGCGACGCCTGCCCGATCCGCTGCTTCATCAAACCAGGTCAAACCGGTTCCTGTGACCGCTACGGCAATGTGGACGGAGTTCTGACCCGAATGGACCCGGTCACCATTCTTCAGCGAGCAACCGAAACCGGCAAACGTGTCGTTCCCTTTTCGCTAGTAAGCGAAGCTTGGTCCGGCGAACTTATACGCCAAGGTGACTACTTCGTCACTGGGACCGGTTCCGGAACCACCTACCCCGACTACAAGCCTGCCCCCTTCATTGTCTCCCAGGAAATCGACGGCATCGACATGGTTACCGTGGTGACCGAAGGGATATTCTCCTACTGTGGCGCCAAGGTGAAGATCGACACCGACCGCCATGTCGGATCCGAGCGTGCCCTGGTCTATTCCGAGGGCGAGGAGATCGGCCATGTGACCACGGCCGAATACGGGTCGCAGATGTTGTCACTGGGCGGTGTCCACCACCTAACCGGGTTGGGCCGCAAGGCTGGCCTGGCCACCATGCGGGCACTGGTCCAACTGTGTGCCGGGGAGTCCATTGAGGTCAATGTCGAAGGGGGAGCAAGGCTCGGTCTTCAAGCCGGAGTAGCGCCAGTCATCGACGGGGTCATCGACGAACGTATGCGGGTTGGGTGTGGGTCCGCCGCCATTGGCATGTTCGCTAGCCAGTGGGCGCCCAATGTGGACGAGGTCGTCGTCGTGGACGACCACATTACCGGCGTCATGAGCGAACACCAGGCCGGTGTAGTTCTTGGGATCAAGCCCAGCGGAATCAAGCTTCGTGGAAGACGCTCAACCCCGGGCCGCTACTTCGAAATCGCCAATCCGGGATCGGGGTGGGGTGGCACCGACATTGAGGATCCGATCGAGATTATCGAGGAGTTCAAACCCAAGTACGCGACACCAGGTTTAACCCTGCTGATGGTCTCCACTACCGGAACTGACTATGCCTACTTCATCCTGGACGAGGACCTCACCCCCCAGCCCGCTCCCCTTCCTCCCATTCTTCAGGAGTCCGTCGATCGAGTTCGCAGCAACTGCGAACCGACAATGACCTCCGTGCTATTCATGGCCGGAGCCGGAGGTTCTCTGCGCTCGGGCGTCACTGCTGACCCCGTACGCCTCACCCAATCGGTGCGGGCAGAGGAGACAACGGTTACCTGTGGTGGGGCCCCAACCTATGTTTGGCCAGGGGGAGGAATCACCTTCAGCGTCGATGTGACCCGAACACCAATGAACTCCTTTGGCTACGTTCCTACGCCCGCCCTCGTGGCACCACTGGAGTTCACGATGCCTCGCGAGCGCTACCTGGAACTTGGCGGCCACGCCGGTTCCATACTGAGTATGAACGACGCGTTGTCCGACGTCCCGGCACAGATTCTGAGGGCCGATGGCCAGAACCCCTGGCCTCCCAACGTCGGGGTTGGCCCCTGATGGCGACCTCACCCCAGATCATGTTGGATCGGGCGGAAAAGAGACTCCACCTGCACTTTGGACCTATTGATCTGATCATCATCGTCGATGCTCCCGAGGAGGTCCGGGCAAAGGCTCATCGTGGGGCCATCGAACGATTCGATGGGCTGCTCGAGCAGCTTGTCGAGGAACTAGATATTCTGCGCCGACCCTTCGATGACAGCTCGGGTAGTAAGTCTGAGCCATTGGGGCCCGTAGCCAAACGGATGACGCGAGCCATACTCCCCCACAGTAAAGAACGCTATATCACCCCCATGGCTGCGGTCGCGGGAGCCGTTGCCGACGAAATCGGCCAAGCCATTGCCGAGTCCGAAACCCTCCCGGCGGGACACACCAGCCAGATTCGTCGCTGGATGGTCAACAACGGTGGCGACATCGCTATCGGGTTAGCCCCCGGGCAGACCTTTCAGGTGGGCCTCGCGCTCTGCCAACCAACAACGGAGTTTCCAACTTCTGACCTCGCTGGCTCATTCCAGATCTCGGCCCAAAGCGGGGTTGGCGGGATCGCCACCAGCGGCCGCCACGGTCGAAGCCTTTCGCTTGGAATCGCCGATTCGGTGACGGTGCTCGCCCGCTCCGCCGCCGTTGCCGACGCGGCCGCAACCATCATCGCCAACTGCGTCGACCTCCCCGGCAACATGAAGATTCAGCGCCAACCAGCCAACGAAGTCGACTCCGAGAGCGACCTTGGCGAGCTCGCAGTCGTGGTGTCGGTTGAACGGCTTGACAAAGACGAGACTGACCAGGCTCTCGCCCGAGGTCTCCGAGTAGCCAACCAACTCGCTTCGCGCCAGACCATTGCCGCCGCATCAATCCATCTTGGTGGACGAAGGGTCGCCACCACACCCAACATCACTCTCAATGCTGCTCCGTCTTCCCGCTCTAAATGTCACTCCAATGGCTGAAGGTTATGTACTGGAAGAACAGATCGGCTTCTTGCTCCGGAAGGCCAACCAGCGTCATCGGGCGATCTTCAACGGACACATGGACAATTCGATCGCCCCGGCACAGTTCTCCGCTCTGGCCAAACTCCACGAACTCGGTCCGGTCTCGCAGAATCAACTCGGCCGTCTAATTGCCCTTGACTCGGCCACGATCCAGGGCGTCATCAACCGACTTGTCCAGGCTGGCTGTGTCACCAGTGAACGATCTGCCTCTGATGCCAGACTGCGAGTTATCAGCCTAACCAAACAGGGACAAGAACGAATTGATCGACTGCTTCCGGTTGCCATCGAGATCACCAAAGAAACAGTCAGCTCACTATCGCAGAGTGAGATAGCAACGCTTCACCGCCTACTGGCGAAAATCTCGACCTAACGAAGTCCATCTTCGCCAACGATTTCCTCGACTGTCAGACCGCCAACGCGAGGTAGGGGACGTCCGCCATCGGTCACCGCAACAGCGAGCACCAACTCATCCGCGCCCGGACCGTCGGGGACTCGAAGCTCGACGGCATCAAAGTGGCTCCGTACAAAGGCGGCATTGCGATGGTGAAGGGGAATATCCAGCGTACTGCCCGGACCACCTCGCTTCTTGGCCGAAGGAATGATCGACTTGCCTCCGCCACAGGCCCGGCGAAGGGGAGCTCCCAGGGCAGGGTGCAAGAGGGCGGCGGCGTGCTCCAACTCGCCGGACATGCCAACAATGACACCCTTGCCATAGCTGTGTACCTCCGCACCGTCCAACAGACCAACCGCTCGCTCCGACAACTGTTTGGACAGAACTTTGCTGGCCTCGATGAACACCTCAAGGTCCTCGACGTATCGCCCAGCCGATGGGTTCGAAAGCACCGCGGCCACCACAACCCGACGAATCGGTCGATCAAGTTCTTGCCCGACCTCCACATGTCGTTCGTCGACCTGGATATATGTCCGAAGAACCTTAATCTCGCTCATGTTGATCTCCTGCGCTCGGCTCCGCGGCACCACTGGGCCGGCAAGCAAACCGAACTTAGCCAGTGCTCCCAGCCACCGCAAGGCCTGCTGATGTCACCTTCGCTATGATTCTGGTCTAAGAAACGTCCGAGCACCGACTAGCCAAACGGGAACCCCATGTTGGCCTTACAAGACCCAATGAGACGAGCGTTGATCATCGTTGACGTGCAGAACGATTTCTGCGAAGGAGGTTCGCTGGCGATATATGGGGGAGGCGAGATTGCACGCCGGGTCTCCGCCTATCTTCTGGACAAGACCAAGAATTATGGTGTCATCGTGGCCACTCGCGATTGGCACATTGACCCCGGTGATCACTTCGCGGAGGAACCCGACTTTGTAGATTGCTGGCCCCCCCACTGTGTGGCCGACAGTTCCGGGGCCGACTTTCACCCCAATGTCGACAAGTTTGCCGACTTTTCTGAGGCCGTCGATATTGTGGTGTCCAAGGGCCAATATGCGGCCGCATATAGTGGCTTTGAGGGAACAACGCCCGAGGGTGACTCATTGCAGTCATTCCTTCAGTCAGCCGGAGTTGAGGCGGTTGACATCGTCGGACTCGCCACCGACTACTGCGATCGGGCGACGGCGATGGATGCGCTCAAGCTCGGGTACGAAGTTCGACTATTGACCGACATGTGCGCTGGCGTTGCGCCTGAGTCAACCGCCCTGGCCCTGTCCGAAATGAGAGAAGCCGGGGTGATAGTTACCCAAAGCTCCCAGCCAGCTCAGGATTGAACGAAGCCGACCAAGGTGTCGAATATCAACTGCTGGAGGGCATGAACGTCGGCCCACTCGACCACCGTCGCCGTTGGCGGATCCGGATGGCGCCGAGGGCGCAGATCGACCAGCGTCATGCCCCGGGTCGGCCCGATGTCACAAACAATTTCAACTGGTCGTCGGACCCCGCCCAGCAGTTGGGGGTGGGTCACATAGGCCACCGCCAGTGCATCATGGACTGCGGCTCCAGCAAGGGTCGTCATCCGGCGCTGACGTAACTCGTAGTAGTCCAACAAATCAACAAAGACCGCTACGGGATCCTCACCGAGTTCGGCTCCCAACTGATCGATCCAATCACGATCCAACAAGACGGTGTGAGTAACATTCAAGCCAACCATAACAAGGTTCGACAGGCCAGATTCAAACACAATTTTGGCCGCTTCAGGATCGACCCAACTGTTAAACTCCGCCCCGGCGGTCGTGTTGCCACCAACGGTGCCTCCACCCATCCAACTCACTCCTGCCAGTTGGTCACCCAAATCCGGAGCCCGTTGGAGAGCAAGAGCCACATTGGTCAGGGGCCCGGTGGCGACCAACCAGATTCCAGCTTCTGCCCGGATGGTGTCAATCATCCACTCAACAGCCTTCTTGGAGGTTGCCTCCCGTGAAGGCTCACGAAGTTGCACCGAGCCCGTGCCGTAAGGGCCGTGATACTCCGTCGCCCGATGTTCGAGTGAACCACTCAGCGGCAGATCCTGACCGGCGTGAACCTCAATATCTGGAGCACCAAGAATGTCACAAAGTGAAAGGGCATTGGCAGTCGTTCGCTCGAGACCAACGTTGCCCCCAACTGCGGTAATGCCAACAAGATCTGCATGGTGGACCGCCAGGGCAATGGCCACGGCATCATCCAGGCCGGGGTCACAATCAAGAATCATGCGGGGTTTTCGAGTGTTCACCGAGCCAACCTAACGCGGTCAAACGCTTCCACGGGGATCGGTTCGTCGGAGCTTCCGCCGTGGGCCCGGATTTGCTGACCCAACTGGTGGGCGACCGGGTTTTAGATGCCGACTCAGAAGCAGCCGAGCCTCGACGATTGGCGTAAGGCCAGGGCGAGTTGCGAGTCGGGACGCAGCGCTTTCGTTCTTCGATCAACAGACTTTGTAGCTCGGAAAATACCCGGGCGCACATTGGGTCAGCCCAACGATTGTCGGCCTCAGTGGGGTCAAGAGTCAGATCATAGAGTTCCCACTGGTCCGCCAGCGTTGCGGTCCGATAGCGCGATCCACCCATTCCGGTACTGTCCAGATGGCGCACCTCCGGCTCGGTCCACGTTGTCGGATCATCAAAGGTGCGGACCAATTTCCACAAATGCCAGTCTCTGCCAGCTACATCTGTTCTTGATCGGACAACGATCCCTTCAAAGCTGGAACCAACGTTGGCGGGAACTCGAATTCTCAACGGCAGTGGGGGATTGTCCACTCGGCCCCGTCGTCTAGCCACAGCCGAGGCACCACTGTCACCCTCAAGAATATTGTCTCGGGTCATGAGATAGACGGCGCGGAATGGGTCAGGGTCATCCCCATCGACCACCGGCATGAGGTTCTGACCAGGGAGGGGGTGCACCTCAGAGAAAGCCGAGGCCAACTGGCTGGCTGTCTCAGACTCACCAATTTCGGCTGCGGCAAGAAGAGTGGGGACGAGATCGACATGGCTGGTTGGGTCCGTCACGGTCTTGGGCCTGGAGCAACGACCATCCCGCAAGCGAACAATGGAGAAAGGAACTCTGGTTGCCTCGTCATAGAGGTTGAACCACTTCTGATGCAGACCACCGTGTGCTCCCAGCAATTCGCCATGATCCGAGGTGCGAACAATCACGGCGTTGAGTGACCCGTTTTCGGTGACAGTCCGACGAATCTGGTCGATCGGAGCATCAACCTGGGCATGCAACTGATAGTAGAGTTGACGATACTCCTCCGCTCGGCGGTCATAGGCCCGGCTGATGACCGGTGCAGGACCATAGGCCGTTGGGTAGGAGGCGCGGTATGCCCGCTGGGCGGCTGGCTTGGTACCAAGGTCTTCCTCCGCTGTTGGCGCCGGTGGAACCGGAGGGAGATCAGCGGCTGGAAATGGCAGGCCACGTCGAGCCCAAAGCGGCCAGAGCACAATGTCGTGGGGATTGACGAAGCTCGCTACAAGCAAGAACGGACGTATCGCCGTCTCGTCTCCCGCCCGTCTTCTGTCATAGCGATCTTCCAACCAAGCGCGAACCCTGGCCGCAATCAACGGGTCGCGACAGAACCCGCTGTTCGCTAGCGGGGCTCCGTGAGGCTCGGGGCCCACCCAACCAGAGAACCCGTAGGGATTCAGCAGGTCAGCACCGAGGTAGGCCCGAACGGCCTCACGATCAACCTTTCCCTTGGCATCATTGGTTGCAAGCGGGCCACCGGTGGCCGGATCGGTTAGTTGGGCATGGGATATGTGCCACTTTCCGTCATAGTGCGTGTCGTAGCCAGCCGCTCGGAACCAGTTGCCAAGAGTAGGAACCTCACCCGGTCGAAGCCAACGCAACCGGGAGTCATCTGCCATCTTGCCTAAGCCATCAGTTTGGGTGACTCCATGAAGGTCGGGATACTGGCCAGTGAATAGTGTCGGGCGGCTGGGAACGCACGCGAGTGATCCGGTGTAGTGCCGCTTGAACGTAACCGCATGCCGTGCAAACCACCGTTCACCCGCTAGTGAAGCGTCCCGCCATGCGGTGATCTCTGAGGATTCATAGGGCGGTGCGGCTCGCTCTTCATCGGTCATGATGATGATCACATCGGGCTTAGATTCTGTCATTTGATGCTGATCGGTTTGTTGGTTCATGGCAAAGCAATCTTGTCACGCATCGACGGACTGAACATGATCGGCCTACCAAGCCAAGGCTTGCGATCTACAGATCCCGCGGCTTGGGTGAGCGTCGGTTAGCCATCAGCAGGTCACTAAGCGAGGGCTGCCGGCTCGGCTGCCAGGCCTCGAAGATCGCTCGTAAGCCCACCAACCACGACGACCGAATCTGGCGTTGAGTCCGCTGATGAGCCAAGCGCAAGACCTCCCAAGCTTCGGGTGAGGTGAACGTGTCGACGATCGAAACCAGTGCCTCACTATTGCTCGCGGTGAGGTCATGGAGCTCAAGGCTAAACTGGTAGTGAACCTGTTCGCGCAAAAGCACCCTCATACGGGTGAGACCATCATTGAGGATCTGATGCTCACGCGCCCGGGTCCGCGCAAAGGCGATGACGGGGCCCACCTCACCCATAAGCCGGATTCTGGCATCGACAAAAACCCGCAGTCTGTCTGCCAGGGGTCCGACCGCTGGGCCCTCCATGAGATAGAGATGTCGAAAGCGTTCCTTGAACCGTTCAACCACCTGCTCTCGGATATCGCCGATATTAACAAACAGTCCGCGAATCTGTTGCTCGGTGATGCCCGATCTGGTAACAAGGTCATCGATCTCGATGGGGCCACTTCCCTCCTGAACCAACTCAAGGACCGCATCCAGGACAATCAGCCGAAGCCGTTCACTCTCTGCAGGATCATCCGTCGCGTCCCCCATCGTTCGCATTTCTACCACCTTCGCCGCGGTTGTACCATTGCCTAGTAGCACCCCGAAATGTCACCAACAGTCAAGTATCAACTCGAATACTCCAACTTGAATATCGGTATAATGGACTGCACGATACGATCTCATACCTAAGCAAACTAAACAAACAAAGGGCCTATACAACATTAAGAACTTCTTGGCAATGGTGATAAATAACAGATAAAAAACGTATAAAGAACAGATACAACTCCTATAGAGCTGGCCACAACCATGTCGTATTGACCCCTGACCAAACCCGAAATGTCAACCATCGGAAGAGACCGATGAATCATCGACTCCGCCTAGGTAGCGTGTTGCCATGTCAGCACCACAGTCCTTGTCGCCATCAGAGATCACCAAGGCGGCAAACAAGGCCTTTCCTGGTGCTACCAATAGCTGCCACGCCATCGGAACCAATTGGGCACTCGCCAAGGCGACATGTAACCCGGACATGGTGCGACCCGGCGGGTACATCTCTGGGCCGAGCCAGTTTGCCCTGGCCGATGCAGCCCTTTGGTTCATGACCTTTGTCGCCGTCGACCGTATCGAACTGATGGCACTAACCTCGGAGCTGTCCATCCGCTTTCTTCGACCCGCCATTGGTGAAACCCTCTGGGCCAGGGCCACTATCGACAAGGGCGGACGCAGAAGTGTCGTCGGTACCGTGCGACTCTGGGTGGATGACGACGAGGGCAGCCCAACAGCAACAGCCCAGGGCACCTATGTTCTTCCGAGTCCCGGGTCCTGACCAGCTAGAGAATCTGGCTGAGGAACAGCTTGGTTCGCTCTTCTTGAGGATTGGTGAAGAAGTGCTCGGGCGTGCCAACTTCCACAATCTCTCCGTCGGCCATAAAGACAACCCGGTCAGCCACCTCACGGGCGAAGTTCATTTCGTGGGTTACCACGATCATGGTCATTCCCTCACCGGCCAGGTCCTGCATGGTGTCCAGAACCTCCTTAATCATTTCCGGATCGAGCGCCGAAGTCGGCTCGTCGAAAAGCATGACCTTGGGGCTCATGGCCAGTGAGCGGGCAATAGCCACCCGCTGTTGCTGGCCACCAGAAAGCTGCCCAGGAAATTTCCGAGCTTGATCCGGGATCTTTACCCGTTCCAGCAGTTCCATGGCTTTGGCTTCGGCATCGTCCTTGGGGATACGTCGAACCTGGCGAGGGGCCAAGGTGATATTGTCCAGCACCGTCAGGTGGGGAAACAGGTTAAAACTCTGGAAGACCATGCCGGTCTCTCGACGAATCTCCTGAATGTTTCGTACGTCTTCTGAGAGTTCGATCCCGTCGACAACGATCTGGCCCCGGTCGTGTTTCTCCAACCGGTTGATGCAACGAATCAACGTCGACTTGCCCGATCCGGATGGGCCGATGACCACAACGACTTCCTGCTTACCCACCAAGAGATTGATGTGTTTGAGCGCATGGAACGCACCGAAATACTTGTGCATGTCGGTGACTTCAATCATGACATCGCGATTGCCAATGTCTGTGGCGTCGTTGTTTACCATCATTGTTTGATCACTCATCGGGTTCCAACTCCTAGACGTCGTTCGAGCCTCTGGCTCTCTCGGGACATGGCATATGCGACGGCCCAGAATCCGAAGGCCACAAAGGTCAAGGACTCGGCAATGCCGAATCCGCGAAACTGCTCTTGGGCGTGGGCAAGGTCACGCACACCGAGCAATTCGTTTAGGGACACAATTCCCAGCAGGGTGGTGTCCTTGAACAAGGAAATGAACTGGCCAACCATGGCCGGAATGACAGCCCGCAGGGCCTGCGGCAATACAATGAGGCGCATGATCTTGGCTTGGGACATTCCCATGGCCTGACCGGCCTCTACCTGTCCACCGGGAACGGCCTGGAGACCACCGCGAATAATCTCGGCGATGTAGGCAGCCGAGAACAGGGTGATTGAGGCCATGACCTTGGTGACCAGGGAAATGGGGTCACTTGAGTTAAGAAAGAACCCGAGGAAGAATTGGGCGGCGAGTAGAAAGGTAATGAGGGGAGCTCCTCGGAAGAACTCGATATAGGCCACCGACATGTACTTGACCATCGGTAACGACGAACGTCGCCCCATGGCCAGCATGATTCCAAGGGGGAAGGACAACAAGGTCGCCCCAATGGTCACCACAATATTAAGGTGAAACCCTCCCCATTTCGTCCAGTCGATTCCGGAGTGATTGATGGCCGTCATGAGGGAAACGGTGATCGCTCCAGCAATCATCAACAAGCCGGTGCTGCCTCCATCCAGAACGTCCCCCTTCACCGCTTGCCAGAGTCCGTACAGGCCAATTCCTAAGATGATGACGGCCCAAATCCCGGGACGAATAATCAGGTTGCCTACTCCAATGATTGCTCCGATTGCGGCCAGCGGAAGTCCCATCGATTTGGGTAGGGCCCTCATCAACACACCAAGGGCGGGAATGAGAGCCACAGTGGTGAAGGCCCAGGCCCAACCGCCGGTACCAGACAACATTTGGAAGCTGGCCGCACCCAACACTCCAGCCAGTGACCAACCAACGGTTCGCAGATCTCCCTTAAGTTGGGAACCAAGCAGCCAGCCTACGATGGCAAGCACCAGTGAACCCCCAGCCAGCAGCCACGGCCCGATGGTGTCAACAAAGGCCAGCAGCAGAACGAGGGCGAAAAGAATAAGAGACCAGAAGCTGGAGAAATACTCTTTCCAGTTGGTGGGCTTGAACTTCTCTCCGGTCTCAATGGCCACGGACCGGGCGGCCGAACGCATCAGACCAACAGCAAAGCCAATGGAGCCAGCCATGATCAGCAGTTGATAGATGATACGGTTTCGCTCTTCCCGGGGGTACTGCCCAATCATGAACAGTTCGAGGTTGGAGTCTACGGCCTCCCAACGCCCGGTAATGAAGATAAATCGCACAAGACGGTACGCCAGGTATAGGGCAATCGGCGTAAACAACAGGGTGATGAAGGTGTTGCCACCGGAGTTGAAGAGGTTTCGCTTGGCCCACTCTGCTGCGGTGAGCTTGTCTGAGGGTGGAGCCGTGTTGTCAACGACCGCCGGGGTCATGCTGCTGTCAGCCATAGTCATGACCTCACCTCCCCACCAGTTGCAGTCTGGAATTGACATAGTTGAGCGTGACCGACCAGAAGATCGAGAACGTCAGGTAGATGGCCATCAGAACCACCAGAAGTTGGACCGCCGGTTTGCCGTTACCAATGGCAGTCTTGATAAGTGCGGTGATCTCGGGATAGGCCACAGCGGTAGCCAGTGAAGTGTTCTTGGTCAGATTCAGAAACTGGTTAATGGCGGGCGGCATGGCGATTCGTAGGGCCTGAGGCAGAACAACAAAGCGATAACGCTGAAAGCCCGAGAGAGCCAACGCATTGGACGCTTCGGTCTGACCCTTGGCCACCGCCAGAATGGAACCTCGGATGATCTCCCCGACGTGGCTGGCGGTATAGAGACCAAGAGCAATAGTGAGGGAGATGTAGCCCGCGTTGGTGGCGATGCCACCATCGACATTGCGGCCGTTCTCCGAGACTGCGGGCCACGACATGCGATAGGGACTTCCGCTTATAAGGAAAGCGAGGATCCCGGTAAGGACGAAGGCCCCCAGAAAGTACAAGACCCGATGATGGGGTTGCCCGGTCCTTAACGAAACCTGGGTCCGCCAGCGCCACACGCCCACGGCGAAGGCCAGAGCGAGAGCCATCAAGATCCAGAACAAGCCAACCGCTCCGGTGGTGGCAAAGGACGGGAAGGCCCACCGGTCATTGGACAAGATTAGGAAGGTGTTGTCGGTGCCAGGAACCTTGCCTTCCCAGGGGGCATTGCTGGGGTTAAACAGCGGAAACGGCCCGAAGGTGAAGACCGCGAAAGCGAAGAAGATAATGATGACCAGCGGTGGGATGTTGCGGAACGTCTCCACATAGAGTTGACACAACTTGGAAACAATCCAGTTGGAGGACAGCCGGCCAATGCCAATTAACGTTCCCAGCGTTACCGCGATGGTGATACCGACAAAGGCCGAGATCGCGGTGTTCTTAATGCCCACCCACAACAGATTCGGGAAGATGGGGCTTCGGGGATCAAACCCTGGATCATCGCGGATGGCGAAGTTGGTTGGTTGCCTCAGAACTCCAAAGCCGGTGTCGATGTTCGCCGCTTCTAGGTTGGTGAGCAGGTTTCCGATCAGCCACCGAAGGGTGAAAAACACAATCACCACGGCAACCACTTGTCCCACAACACGAAGGACTCGCTCGTCCCGCCATAGCGGCGGTCGTTCTTGTCCCTTATTTGTCGATACTGACGCGGCCAACGTTGACGCTCCCCCTGTTGAAGTCTTCTGACCTTACCGAACTTGCCTGGACGGCGCTGGGGCCAGCACGATTAGGTGCTGGCCCCAGAAACTAACCAATTCGTTTTCGTGCCCTGCCACTTGGCAATAAGCACGAAACAGCTAGTGACGTACGGCGCTTGCTAGCGGTATGGGGGAACGTACATCAGACCACCATTGGTCCAAAGATCGTTCGGTGAGCCGGTTAGCGAAAGGCCAATCGGCACGATGTTGGCGTTGTAAATCTCTTCGTAGTTTCCTACCTGAGACACAACCTGAACAGCAAAGTCGGGAGCAAGCCCGAGTCCTGGATCGAAACCATCGTTGCCGATGAAGTTCTGGATTCCGGGATTGTCGCCGGAGTAGCTGGCGATACTGCCGGAATCAAGTACGAACTCCCACGCCTGAACCGTGGCCATCACGGACCAGTTCACGGCCTGGGCCCACTCGGTGTCACCATCAACAACCACGGGGCCAAGCGGCTCCTTGGAGATGACCTCAGCCATGATGGACTGCTCGGCTCCACCTTCGCCCTCGATAGCGGACTTGAAGGCAGCCAGCTGGGAAGCGTCGGAAGTCCAGGCTTCACACTGACCCTCTTCATAGGCCGGACGGAGCTGGTTGTTGTCTTCAAAGACAACCGGGTTAAAGGCAATGCCACGGGCACTAAAGACCGAGTTGAGATTCAGCTCGGTAGTTGTACCGGACAGAACGCAAATGCTCGCCCCGTCAAGGTCTTCAAGCGCGGTAAACCCGGTACTGGCAGGAACCATGAGGCCCTGGCCGTCGTAGAACGTGGTGAACAAGAAGTTGGCGCCTTCTTGGCCGTCACGGGTGGCCGTCCAGGTTGTGTTGCGGATCAGGACGTCAACCTCGCCAGACTGGAGGGCAGTAAAGCGAGCCTCAGCCGAAAGGGCAACAATCTCATAGGCCTCGGCATCGCCGAGCACACCAGCGGCAACAACTCGACAGTAGTCGATGTCGAAACCACTGTAGCCACCGGCACTATCGACGATTCCGAAACCGGGGAGGGTCTCGTTACCACCGCAAATGACAGTTCCGCGGTCACGGACAGCCTGAAGGCGTCCACCAGCCTGGGTCAGATCGACAGTTCCGTCATCATCACCAGCATCACCGCTATCGCCGGCATCACCAGCATCTCCAGCGTCACCGCTGTCGCCAGCGTCACCGGCATCATCACTCGCAGCAGTGTCATCAGTGCCGTTCGCTCCATCGGATTCGCTAGTGCTGGTACAGGCAGCAGCGACCAAAGACAGAGCAAACAGGCCGGCTAACAAACGTAGCCATTTGCTTTCTCGCATATTGAAACCTCTCCTAGGATTCTGTGTCGCTCGTCACAACAAACGAGCGGCCAACATCCTAGCGAAGGATTGACCGCAGAGGATCTCTCAGGACTTGATCTTTTGGCCATGCAACAAAGTACGCCAGTCAACAAACCGCTCCTCCCCACTGCTCCGTTGTCATCGGAGCGACGTTTTGGATCCAAACGTGTGTTTCTATTTGCGCGGACAATATGACGAGAAGTCCGTCGAACCGTCACATCTTCGAGTTCAGAGGACACACGAACAACTCGCCGCGTGAGGTTACGGGCGACCTTAGCCCTCGGAGAAATTGGGGAGCACATGAGTTTCGATGCCCAATAACTCCGCGACACGTTCGCCATCGTTGTCATACAGAACCGCATCGCAGATCGCCCGGTGCTTGCCTCCACCGCGATGAATGAGGCGGGCAGAATAGCCGCCGGTTGTCGGCCGTTGCCAAAGCCGGACTCGACCAATTTTCGTTGGCAATGACGGACCACTCGTTACCTGCTCCGTCCAGAGCAGTGCCAATTGGAGAAGTCCATCAAGTGCCGCAGGGTCACTCAACCAATCCTCGGCTGGCCAACCCCCGTCGACAACGCCGCGCACGGTCGCAACCAGCCCGTTCCCTTTGGCGTTTTGGCCAATCGCATCCAATACCTGGAAGGCTGGACCATGAAAGAGCACACCACCATAGGGCGGGGCTGAAAGTGGCTGGTCGAACTCAAGAAGCGTGGGCGCGATACCTTGGGCACTAGGAGTTTGCGGGCCGAGAACAGCCTTGGCCCGATAGTGAAGCCGAGGGTTGCCAGCCAATGCCAGATCCAGCAGGAGGTGCCCCTCCCCTGTTTCGGCCTCACGAACCCGGACCAAGACATTGAGGTCAGCTCCATCATCAAATGTGTCGAGAACTATCCCCTTAAGAACTTGCAGTTCGGTAAGTTCTTGAACGTGTTGGCCCCGTTCGAAACCAACCTTGAATGCTGCTCGCTCAAACCATTCCAAGACCAGGACAACAGGTATAACCGGCGAACCATCGACAGCATGATCGTAAAGGTGTGGGTGGGTCGCCTTGTTCACCACGATTGGAATCGTCTCGATACAAACATCCCGGCTCCTCACCGAGACAGGAGCCTGCCAGCTTGGACTTAGGAGAAGGTCAGCTAGCTCTTCGAGCCATTGATGGAGCGGATCTTGGCTGGCGGCCACCTCGACCCTGTTTCCCCTGTACTCCAATTGTGATTTCTGAGTCTCCGACTTCGCCACCCGAGACGCCACAAGGGACCGCAGCATGGCTGTTTCCTCACTCAAACCGGGGGCTTGTTTGATCTGCTCCCAGATTGCGGCGAACACTTGGTGGGAACCGGTCCGCTTTTGCCAGGCCTCAACCCTGGATTCTAGTTCACCATTGCCCGGCAGTGGCTCATCGGTAGCCGGGGATGGGCCTAGTTCGTTGATGGCACTGACCACACGACCTACACGATTCCGCAGTGTCAAGGGGCCTAGTTCAGCGGGCTCGATGGGCGGGCCGATCCAGTAGTCCTGGCTCCCGTGCCCAACGGGCAGATCAAGTTTCCCGCGAACCGGTTCAACTGGTAAACCGCCGGTGAACGATACGGGGACAATTGGGACATTCAATTCGAGAGCAAGATCAATAAAGACCGAACTGCACCTGGTGACCTGTTCTCGACAACTCCTGGCCCGAGTGCCCTCGCTGTGGACCAAGAAGGAATGAGTACCAGACCGCATCCCGGATCGAAGGTCGTCGACGATTCGAAACATCGAATCGGGCCTATCTTGGTCGAAGTAGGCGATTTGCTTGAACGGTCGGAAATCTGGGTAGGACTCCAAGGTGTCAATCAGTTCGCCAATCCAGCGCTGCTGATGTTTGGCATTAGCCAAAGTGGTCATTGGCACACCAGTCAAAGCTGGAATCAGATGGGTGATGATCAACGATTCGATCTGAACCTGGTGATTGGCAACATAAATCGCCGGTTGCCCGCGGAGACGATCAAGGGTCGCCGCTTCGGTGACGATGAGCCGATTCAGGTATTGATCGAGCAGACCCAGAACAATGTCCTCACCAGCCCAACTATGTGGTGTGCCCAGAAACGGATTCCAGAAGTCTCGAACCATGCCGGACAATTCAGGCCCAGGTTTCAGAACCACCGAAGCTTCACCCTCTACCTCTATCGGCCGGACGGTCACGGGAGACTCGGGTCGTGACTGGGTGATACGCATGCCCATGTTGGATGCTTCATAAATCCGTAGACCATCAACCCACAACGAGCCCTTGCCAATCACATATGGCCCAACATCGTCGGCACCGACCTCGGTGATTTCCATGGTCGAAGTGATTAGAGCATTCTTCGGAGTGACCTGGCCTCGATACTTCCATGTCAGCGGATCGCCAAGCTTGAGCGGTTCAAAGTGAGCGCCAGGACCGTCGATTCCCTTGTCCATTCCGCTATCCAACATATAAAACTGAAGCAACTGGATCAGGGCCTCAATCCCGAGCGATCCCGGCTGCACCGGGTCTTGAAAGAAGTGAGCCTTAAAGAACCATTCGGAGACGTCGACATCCTTCTCTCCTCGAATGATTCCCAAACCAGCCTCACCGGCCTTAGGAACGTGGACGGCACGATCAACCATCAACAACATCGGTTCGGCCAAACGAACCGAACCGCCACAGAATCGGTCTGGGCGAGTGGTGAGGTCAACTAGGGGGCGCGCTGGAGCCTGTCTTCCGATCTCAAGCTGATGTCGGTGCTCGTCTTTGATTGGTAGCCCAACCTGGTTGTCGAAGGCCTCCGGCGGGAAGAACCCGAAGACCGTCTCCATCTCATAAACCTTGGTGTCACCAAGGAAACACTGGACGTCAAAGCTCTCGATCACCATGCCGCCAGCCACAGACACATCGGTGATCGTCACGTGGGTTCGAAGGACTCCCGCAGTGCGGGTGAGTTCGGCCATAACGGTTCCAGTTCCGTCCAGGTTCCGAAACATCAAATCGTCATCCAACTTGGTCACCGAGCCAACCGCGGAAGCCACCCAGCCACAGGGCTGGAGGGCCGCTTCTAACAAGACCGCATGGGGCATCGTCTCTGCCCCATTCTCATTGAAGTACCAAACATCATCGGGAATGTCGTACTCGCAGACAACTTTCATTCCGGCCTGGCAGATATCAAGCTCACCGTCGATGCTGATGATCCGGCTAATGAAGTGGTAGGGCTCGCCCGGAAGACGGGGGGATTGGCGAATCCCATCGAACATCTTGTACATCGAACCAAACGCCTCGGATGGCCTGCCCCACGCACACGAAATCATTGCCTTCCAGTCGAAAGGGAACCCATTGTGATCAGTGGCAACCGAAACTGGTTCGACAGTACCCCGATAAACCTCGGGCATGGTGGTAAGTGGCCAACCAGGTACCAACTCGACTCCAAGGCGATGGGCGTGGAAGGCAGCCTCGCCGTCGACGAACCCAACCACATCGGCGATCACGGTTGGGTGCGGGCCATCCCAGATCTCCTCGACATGAATCTCATAGGCCACCAGGTCAGAGCGGGGATTGATTTCACCTCGACATTTCAAGTCGAAAGCCTGATCGGGAAGTGGCTGGAATCGCCAGCCATCTCGCTTGGTGGTGTAGCCAGCGGCGGCGAGATAGAACGAGAGAGCCTCGATGCAGGCCTCGACCATGAAGTTGCCCGGCATGCAGGGGTCGTTCTTGAAGTGTCCTTGGAAAAACCAGTCGTCTGGTTGCACCTTAGTTTCGCAGCGCATGAACCCGCGACCCCAGGGGCCTCCGGTCGGCTCATAGATTGGAATGGAGTCGATGAACAGCTGCTCACCGGATTGAACCTTGGGCGAGCGGGTGTGGGTTTGCGCCCATTCATACCCCGGCCCAAAACACTCCAAGAGTTGTCCGTTGCTGAAGGCCGCAACCTCGTCGCTGGTGAAGGAGGACTTGGTGCAGACCACCAGCGGGGCATCAAGCCGTGCGTCAGTGGCAAGATCGGCCAACCCTTTTTCAGGAGTCCACAGAACCCCAAGAGCATCGGCCAACTCGTCATGACTGAAGAACCCGGCCTGAGCATCGCGCACCGTCAGTCGACGTTCACCATTGACGATGCAGTCGTACTCGAAGAAAAAGAGTCGGACATCCCCATGCTTGGCGTGGCCATTGATCCGGATCTCGTACTCCAGGGTCTCGCCCGGTGATGGCAGATCACCGTGATAGGTGAGGGTGCAACCAAGGAGGCGGTAAACCCGCTCTCCTTGGTTGAGTAAGTCGATGCCCATATAGCTGATGAGCATGAGGTCAGCCTGGCCCGATTCAATCATGAAACCGGCAGGCATGTAGCCGTCGTTGAGATACCAGTCGCCTTCGTTGATGTCGGTCTCGGTCCACATCTTGCCTTGGCCGAGCACTCCGGCTTCGGCCTCCAAGCCTGTGACCCGGTCGGCTAGGAGAAGAGGCGGCTCGGGCATTCGGCACTGCAACTCAAACTGATCTTGGGGCTCAAATAGGGGGCCGAATAGCTCGGAAATCTTCCCCGAGGAGTGGATCTTTAGCTGTTCCTTGTTCCACACCGGACCGGTTGGGCTAAAGGTGACACGATCGCTCACTTGCGGGATGGGCCACGTCGGCTGCGCCTTAGTAACCCGCGTCGGCTGCACCTTAGTAACCCGCGTCGGCTGCGCCTTAGTAACCCGCGTCGACTGCGCCTTAGTAACCCGCGTCGGCTGCGCCTTAGCAACTGAGGTGCTAGTGCCGCCAGCCAATGAGTCCAGCAGATTCGCTCGAAAGGCTAAGAACTGTCCATGCACCTGGGACTGTTGATGAACAAAGGCCTCATGCATCGATGCGAGAGCAGCGAAGTGCTCCCGAACCACCCCTTCTATTCCAACGGTCGACCCGACATCCATGACCGGTGCGGTACTCGAGGGCCTGGGAACCAGACCGACGGTGGGCAGGGACCGGATCTCCTCCAAAGTGGCGAGGTCCAACAGGCCAACCGGGGGAAGCTCAGGGGCAGGAACCATGTGCTGGTGGCCCGAACTGTCCAGCATCGTGGGGTCGGGAAAAGAACGATCAAGCAAAGCCGGGTCGAGGTTTGGCCGGGGAGGCAAATGAAATGGCGGTGGGTGGCTGGCGAAGTCCAAGGTTGGAGCCTCGGTTATGCCGGGCAACTCGGCTGACGGGCGGCTCAAGCGAGCGGTCAAAGCCTCAACATCCACCTGAACACCAGCCGCGATAAGAGCGGCCGCAACCTCGAATACTTGAGCCAGGTTGGCCTCGCGTCGATCAAGTTGGATGCACAAGACGTCCCGGCCGGTCAGGATCTCCCCAATGAAATTGGTGCAGGCTCCAGCCGGTCCGTGCTCGACAAAGATACGAACCCCATCGGCATAGGCGGCCTCGATCGTGGCGGGAAAGTCCAGGGTGTTGACCGCCTGGCTGGTGATGGCCCTCGCACAGGTGTCGGTAGCTACCTCATAGGAGCCGGTGACACCGTTGGAGTAGTAGCGGATCGCAGGGTTCACGGACACTGAGCGGGTGTGAATATCTAACCAAGGCTGACGGAAGGTCTCCCCCACCTCAGGCACATGGCAGGCCAAGTTGTAGCCAACAGACAGACAACGCCGCGGACCAAGTTCATCCACCACGGCGTTGCAGGCATCCGTATCGCCGCCAATCACCACATCGTTGGCGGTGTTGATGATTGCTACATGAACCCGATCGTGGCGAGCGACAACGTCTTGAACCTCAGCTAGGGGGGCCAAAACATTCCACACCGCCCACGTTGCGGAGTCGAGACCCCAAGCCCGAGCAATGGCAGCAAAGTCAACCCCGAGTTCATGATCCATCATGCCGCTGGCATTAATCTCGACCCGCATCTGGTCCATGTCGGTCCAGACATCAAAGGCGAACAGGCTGTTGCTCTCACCAGAGGAGTATCCGATTGCGGCTGTTGGTTTGAGGTTGAGTATGTCGAGGCTCAAGCGGACATGGGCTTGGCTGAGCAGCGAAGTCCCCCACAGATAGTCATTGGGTGTCGGCTCAGGCCGATCGTCACCATCCTGGTAGATCCATCCGGCTACGTCTCCCAACGGGAAGCGGCTTGATACCGAATCCAGCAATTCTGGTAAAGCCAACAAAAGCTCACGGCCCATTCCTTCATAGGCGGCCCCGGCCGCGGTAAAGACGAAAGCCATCTCACCACGCAGTGGGGCCGAGCGAAAGTGCACTCCTTGCCCTGGGGGCCGCCCTTCAAGAATGTGTCGACGCGCCTTGGCGGCACGGGCGGTGAACTCTTCGTTACTACCAGCCACAATGACCAGGGTCGCCAGCTCAGGAGAATCTGCTAGACCAGCCAACGCGGCCTCGGCCTCGAACCCCTGGTCGAGTTGTTCAACAACCTCTTCCGGGGTCTGGCCGCGCCAGATGTGCAACGTTGGCGCGGAGATCCTACTGGGCGCCCGTTGCTTCGATGCCTCTGCCAGGAACACCGAGCACGCTTTCAGCCCATCCATCGCTTCGACCTGGACCAGTGCAGTTCTCGGGCCAGCACCTTCAGCCAATCCGGTTCCCGAACCCGGATTAGAGGCCAAGAGGGGCGCACCTCCCGGCTCCACCCGAGCATGGAGGCATGCGACCGCAGCGGCAACATGCAACAGACCTGATGCCGCGTGGGCGTGACCGAACAAGTCCGCAATATTGCTTGTGTGGCCACCCAACCCAAGCTCAAGATCAGGCCGATCCCCCATCCGAATTGATTCCGAGTTGAATCGGCCACCAGGTAAAACGCAATACACCTTGTCGTTGTTGGCGGTGGCATCAGCTAGGCGTTTGAGAACCAAGACCACAGCGGCATCACCAGGAACCTGGCGGTCGGCGGGCAGTTGTTCGGCGGCGGCTCGCTGGTGGACTGGCTCACAAGAAAGGTCGACCGCTCCAACCAGGGCGGCATCAATCTCCCCTGTTCGGAGGGCCCTGGCGGCGAGGTCGAGGGCGACCAGGCCGCTTCGTTCCTCCGCACTAACCGTGAAACTAGGACCCCGCATGTCGAACTGGCTGTTCAACCGATTGGCCACGATGTTAGGCATTGTGCCCATCACCCCAGCAGCATTCAGTACTGGCCCGACTTGGCCACGGGCGTGCTCGATCCATTCGGGTGAACACCCCCAACTTTTGCCGGTCGACGCCAGCCGCCAACGGACTCCAAATCGAGCCGCCTCTATGTCGGTACCCATACCGACATAGATACCAGTGGTCTCTGCTGGCAACGGGCCTGCGTCGGTAAGAGCCTCGTCCCCAACCTGAAGGACTGCCAATTGCTGGCCAAGGGCTCCTCGCAAGTCATTCGGCGGGAACTTCAGCCCCTGAAGGCCTAGCGAGATGCCATCCATGGTGCCCCGACCATCATCGTCCAGGCAAGACTTGCCGTTAAAGAGGGCCTGGCCAAAGGCATCGAAGCCAGCGGCAGACGCGGCTCGAACACCAACACCAACAATGGCGATTGGTTCTGGAGGATCAACCGGTTCGCGCACACCGTCTGACACCAGGGATGACGCAGATGCTGGTTCTTCCACCAAGAGGTGAGCGTTGTTCCCGCCAAAGCCGAACGCCGATACGCCAGCCCGGAGCACCCCATCCTTGATGGTTGCGCGGTCCCAGGGTTCGGCATGTTGTAACAACCGGAACGGCGAGTCGGCCAGAACGTCAAGCGGATTGTTTGCGTGCAAGGTGGGAGGTCGAGTTTCGTGTCGCATGGCCTCAATCACCTTGATCAGCCCAGCAACACCAGCAGCCGTAATGAGATGCCCGGTGTTGGACTTGAGTGATCCAATGGCCAGGCCAGAACCCGTCTCGATTCCAGAGCCATAAACCTCCGCAGAAGCCTTGATCTCGGTCCCGTCACCAACCTGGGTGCCGGTGGCGTGGCACTCCAGTAACGAAATGTCTTGGGGCTCAAGGCCCGAGACCTCAAAGGCCCGCCGTATGGCCTTGGCCTGACCATCGCTGGATGGAACCAGCATGCCACGGCCACGGCCATCGTTGGAGAGCCCAATCCCACGAATAATTCCATGGATAGTGTCGCCGTCGCGAACGGCATCTTCCAGACGGCGCAGGGCAACAAAGCCACATCCTTCGGCCGGAACCAACCCATCGGCATCCTGATTGAAGGGGCGAGACTGGCCACTGCGACTCAGCGCTTGTAGGGCCGTGAAACCCAGGTGGATGCACAAATCATCAGCACAGTTGACCGCCCCGGCCAGCATGAGGTCACTGCTCCGGTCAGAAAGCCGATCACAGGCAAGCTTGATGGCGTACAGGCTGCTGGCGCAGGCTGCATCAAGGGCAAAGGCCCCCGACCCTAAACCCAGGGCTCGTTCTAGAAGGAGGGCAGGCAACCCGGAGTTAAACCGGTTGGCGGACGCCGGTATCGAGAGACCGGCCGCATCCAAAGACTCGGTTCCATATCCGCTAATCGAGGCAATAGAGGTGGCTTGGGTATAGGCGGCCATGCTCGCTGAAGGGAACGAAAGGTTACCGAAAACGGCACCAAATCGGCTGGGCTCGGCCTCGCCATAGCCAGCGTCGCGAAGGGCCTCGCGAGCAGTGTGAAAAGTCCACTGAAACACCGGGTCGAGAGAAACAATGTCTTGCGCTGGAACCCCAAACCCCTCGGGATCGAAGATGTCCTCGAACCCATGTACATAGCCACCACGATCGGACCAGGTCCGATCGGCGCTGTCCTCAGAGCCAGCGCACAGCACATCGCGTGGATCCATACCCCACCGGTCGGCGGGAACGGTGGAGATCAGATCCTGACCAGCAGCCACGGACTTCCAAAGCTCTTCTGGAGACAGGACCCCGGGTGCAATCAGGGCCCGACCAACAATGGCGATGGGCCCAAAGGGACTCACGCGGGGGCACCCTGGGCCATGCCCCGGCCACCCGAGGCAACCAACGTGGTCGGCAGGACTCCACCACCCAGCACCAACTCGACTTGCCCGCTCTGAGGGCTGGCTATTTCGTCCACCAGCATTCGGGCTCCAACCTCGAGCGGAATGAGCTCAACCCCCAGCGCCTTGAAGTGACTCTTCAAAGAAGGACTAACCATGCCTCCGGCCCACGGACCCCAACCCAGTGATTTCACCACGACCTCGGGGCCACGGCGTTGGCGTTCGACCAGGGCTACCTTGTTGAGAATCTCATTGGCCATGGCGTAGTCGACCTGACCGTTATTGCCAGTGCGGGCCGCCACCGAGGAAAACAAGCACAAGACTTTGATGGGATCCTTCGAGGTAGTGGCTAAGAGGGTTCGCAGACCCTCGACCTTGGTATTGAAGACCCGGTCGAATTGGTCGTCAGTTTTCTCCGCGATCCTCTTGTCGGCCAGGACACCGGCACCGTGCACGATGCCAGTGATTGGTCCCAACTCGGCTCGGACCATGTTGAGCGCGGCCGACACCGCAACCTGGTCAGTGACGTCGACCGATATGTAGCGGGCGCTCCCACCAACGTCCCTGATCGCAGCCAGCGTGGCCCGCACCTCCCGGTTGGCCAGGATCGATCCGACCTGCTGGCCGAGTTCGGCCGGTGTGACCTTTTGACCAGAGGCTTTGGCAGCGTCGAGCAGGGCCCGCTTTAGCGAGGCGTCATCGGTGGCCCCTTTGGCCGATTCGGGCTCGTCCATGAGTTGCGACCTACCAAGAAGCACAAAGCTGGCGCCGCTGTCCGACGCCAGTTCGATCATGGTTGCAGCGGTTACACCGCGTCCTCCACCAGAGACCACAACCACATCACTTGGGCCAAGTGGCATTGTTCCAGGCTCGACGTCAACTGGAGTGCTCTGAAGCACTCGCCTGGTGCCGTCAGCTGCGAGACCAACCTCCAACTCGGGTCCACCGGCCAGCAACTCTTGAGCGATAACGGCTGCAATCTCGTCGGGAGTCCGGCCCCCAACTTCGATATCCAAGGCCTTAACGGTCGTACTCGGCCACTCGATGGCAGCCGTTCTTGCCAGGCCGGTTAGGCCAGCGGCCCAGGGTTGGCAGGCACGCGAGCCAAGGCATCCGAAGGCTCCATCATTGTCATGAACGGTGACGAAGAGGCCACCAGCGGAACTGGGCTCGGCCAGTGTGCGGGCGACAGCAAAGCCCTGTCGATTCACAGCCACTGCATCCTCGATGGTGGAAAACTCGGTCAAGCCGCCCAGGAAAATGACCCCGCTAGTGCTGCCCGCCGAGACGACTTGAGCGAACTCTTCCTGTGTTGCTAACTCTGCTTCGATTCCAGCCTCAACCAGGATTGTTACCAGGGTTGAGGCGACTCCTTTTCCCTCATCGGTCACCACAACTTTCCCCTGGTCCAGTCCCTGGGATCTAGTGCCGTCTGGTTCCTTGACTATCGCCTCCAAAGTGTGTCGACCGAGCGTACTGGCTGGTGCGATTTCCGCTTGAGCGGGCAGGCCCGGAGCAACCTCTGTTCGCTGAGGTGCGATCTCACCGTTCATGTAGTCAACAATCTGACCCAAGGTCACCAACTCCGCCATCACCGACGTGTCAACCTCAGGCAACTCCGGAACCAAATCCTGCATCGCAGATA
>JAJRXF010000098.1 GCA_024276425.1 Actinomycetes bacterium
CGATCGGGAAAGAACCGTTGAGTGAGGCGGATCGCTCCGAGCTTGAGGCTGCGAGCCTCAATCGTCACCCCTTCCTTGCCAATGACCAGTTCGGTGCTCCCTCCTCCAATGTCAGCCAAGAGAAGGCGTTTGTCGAAAACTGGCAGGGCCTGCAACACCCCGAGATGGATCAGACGAGCCTCCTCGAACCCACTAATAACTTCGACCTCCACCCCAACTTCGGTTCGTGCCCGGTCGAGAAATTCTTGTTGATTGGTGGCTTCGCGGACTGCACTGGTGGCCACCGCAACCAGATTGGGTTTGCCAAAGCTCTCGGCTACTCTGACCATTCGCTTCAAGGCGGCGATACCACGATCAATGGCATCGGGAGCAAGCTCCTTCATTTCTCCACCACTCGTACCGAGTCGAACCATTTCCTTTTCGGTGGTGAGAACCTCGTACCCGCCAGTAGCGTCGCTTCCGTCTCGACGGGCCCGAGCCACGACAAGATGCATCGAGTTTGTGCCAATATCGATGGCGGCATAGATCGAGGGAGTAGCTTCGATCGGTTCTTTAGGGTCTCCGGTCATGGCCCAATTCTTGGGTAACCCGAACCAACTTCCAACCTGCCTACCCTAATCGGGGTGTCATGGCTTGTTCGGATTGTCCTCCAAGAAGGTGAGCAGGGCTCGGTTGGTGAACAACTTGTGAGCTACCTTTGGGATGCCGGAACAACCGGAGTGGCCGAGGTTCCCGATGAGACGGACGGGTCCATCCAGATCATCGCTGGCTTCTCCGATGAGGTAGCCGCTCGGCGTGCCGCAGTCTTAAATGCCACCTCAACCGTGGAGCCCTTCATCCAGTCGAACTGGAGGGGACCACCATCGACAATCATCAAGGTTGATCAGTCCACCCAGGTGACCATCGATGCTGGCCACTCTTTTGGTCATGGTCAACACCCAACAACCAAGCTCGTTCTCGACCAGCTCCCATCCATGGTGAAGCCGGGGTCATCAGTTCTTGATGTTGGCACCGGCTCTGGGGTGCTGGCCATTGTGGCCGCAAAACTGGGGGCGGCTCGAGTGCTTGGTTTGGACATCAACCCGGATGCCATTTTGGCTGCTCACCGCAACGCTTCAGCCAACCGGGTGCAGATCGAAATTGCCGACACTCCGCTGTCCTTATTGCCAGCCGAGCGTTTTGACCTGGTGGTGGCCAACATGTTGGTGGTCAACCTTCGCTCCCTGGCCCACCTGATCCAGCAACGAGTTGAGCTCCAGCTTGTGGTGAGCGGATGTCTGGCAGATCAGGGCGCCGAGGTCCTCGAAATGTTCGCTCCCCTCCAGGAGATCAAGCGAGTTGAGTGCGACGGCTGGGTCTGCCTGGTGTTCGAATGATCGATTCTCCGGTCTGGTACGCCGCCTATGGATCCAACGTGGCTCGTGAGCGATTCCTTCGTTATCTCCAGGGTGGGCCCATTCCTCGCACCACCAATGGCCAGCATCAGGAGTCAGCCAGGGACCAATCCCCACCGAGTGCCGATCAGCCCTTCGCCATCGACCGAACCCTGTTCTTCGCTGGCCAGTCTGTCCGCTGGGGTGGTGGCGGCGTCGCCTTCCTCGATGCTGATACCAAGCCGGATACTCCCACCCTGGGCCGGGCCTGGCGCATCACCCTCGGCCAGTTCGAGGACGTCTTTCGGCAAGAGAACGGCCTCGACGCGGTTCGCAAGATTGACCTCGAACGGCTTGTCGATCATTCCCGACTGGATCTGGCCAAGCGCTGGTATGGCCGAGTCGAGGTAGTGGGCCAGATTGACTCGTTACCGGTCATCACCCTCGCTACTCCTGACCCGCTGGCCGAGCGACGGCCCGCCCACATCTCTTACCTGTCAATCATTGCCGACGGGCTGGCCGAGAGTTGGTCCATGGACCATGGTGAGGCCGCTCAGTACCTCAGTGCCCTTCCTGGAAACGCGGACCACCACACCGAAGCGACACTCACCCAAATGTTATCTGCAACCTAATTATTGCATGTGATATTGGCCCCACGCTCGGTTTCGTTGTCGCGTTTTCGACCCACTAACGGGTCGAAAACGCGACACACAACCACGAGACATCGCTCGATAGCGGCTAGCTTCGGCAGGTGGAACAGAACCCGGCACCAATCGAGAATCGAATAACTGAGTCTCTCGGAATCGACTACCCGATCATTCAAGCCCCAATGGGTTGGATCGCCCGAAGCACCCTGGCCTCGGCGGTATCTAACGCCGGCGGGCTTGGCATTATCGAAACGTCCTCCGGTGAGCTGGACAACATCCGAGAAGAGATCAGAAAGATGGCGGATCTGACCGATAAGCCCTTTGGGGTCAACATCGCCCAAGCCTTCGTACGAGATCCCGACATTGTCCAATTCGTGATCGACCAAGGAATCCGCTTCGTCACCACCTCGGCGGGTAATCCCATGGCCTACACCGCCATCCTGAAGGAGGCCGGGCTGACGGTCTACCACGTCGTCCCCACTCTGCGCGGGGCACGCAAGGCCATCGAGGCTGGCGTAGACGGGTTGATCGTCGAAGGAGGCGAGGGGGGAGGATTCAAGAACCCTGACCCGGTGGCCCTCATGGTGCTCCTCCCCCTCATCCGATCCAAGGTCGATGTGCCAATCGTTGCCGCAGGCGGAATGCTCGACGGGTCCACCATGGCCGCGGCCTTCGCGCTCGGGGCCGAAGCAATCCAGATGGGCACTCGAATGGTGTCCTCCCTGGAAAGTCCGGTACACGAAAACTGGAAACGGGCCATTCTCGACGGAGGTGAGACCGACACGGTCTTCCTCAATCAGCGACACTCCCCGGCATTGCGGGCCCTCAAAACCAAACGAAGTATTGGCCTGCGCTTCGCCGAACACAACGTGTTTGGCGACTTTGGCGACCCTCAGAAGCTCTACTTCGGTGGGGACATGGAGGCAGCGATCGCCCTCACGGGGCAGGTCCAAGGGCGAATCGAGTCAATCATCCCTGTGACTGAGATTATTAAGTCTTGTATGGAGGAGTTCTACCAAACCGTTCAAGCCCAAGCCGATGCGTATCTGGAAGGATCAGGATCTTGACCACAACCGAAGCGGGGCTCGACCCCATTGTGAGCATCGACTGGCTACTGGCCAACCTCGCCGAGGTGGTCCTGGTGGATGCTCGGGCCTACCTCGATGAACGGGACGGATACACCAACTATCTAAGCGGTCATATTCCTGGTTCCGTGTACGTCGAGATGGACACAGTTTTCGCTGGCCCGCCAGCCGCCATCGAAGGACGGCACCCACTACCCGATCCCGCAACCTTGGCCGCAGGTCTTGGGGCCGTCGGCATAGACGAATCCACTTCCGTTGTCGCTTATGACGACGCTGGAGGAATGATCGCCGGACGGCTCGTCTGGATGCTGCGGGCGCTCGGTCAGTCTGCGGGGTTGTTGGATGGTGGAATCCAGAGCTGGCTCGACCACCCCGACACTGAACCCCTGGAGGTTGGTACTCCACTGGAGAACGGATGCCACAGGGACTCCCGAACGTGTGCAGTCAGGGAGTTTCCCTCCAATCGTGTAGCGAGCGCTGATGAGGTCGTCTCCCACCTCAAGCGTGATGGTGTTGTTGCCGATAGTCGAGCCTTTGCCCGCTATAAGGGCGACGTCGAAACAGTCGATAGCAGGGCTGGTCACATACCTGGCGCCATCAGCTTGCCATTCACCGGAAACTTGACCGAATCCGGACGCTTCCTAACGGTGGAGGAGTTGGCTCAGCGCTTCACCAAGCATCGCGTTGATAGCGACACCATCTTCTACTGTGGATCCGGGGTCAGCGCCTGCAACAACCTGCTCGCCGTCGAGGCCGCTGGGCTTGGCCGTCCACGCCTCTATGTCGGATCATGGTCGGGGTGGTCGAGTGATCCCTCACGACCAGTTGCCACTGGACCAGACTCAGGTGGTGAGTAGACACACCTACGTCTCGGCCGCTTTGATGGGTTCGGCCTTGGCCCTGGTGGCTTGTTCCCCTTCGGTAAACTTACGTTCGGCCGAGACCACCGCGAACTCGGAGCCAACCAGTTTGCCAACCACCACAGGCTCTTCGGCCACCGTTAGGTCACCACCCACCACCGAGTTCCTTCCAGCCTCCTCAACCACCCAGCCCATAGCGAACAGGGAAGTTCCCACCGACGAGACCCAACTCATTGTTGCTCTCACCGAGGCAGAAGAGGCCATTCGTGATCCCAATGTCACCGATCAAGAGGCAACTGAATGGGGGAGGCTCCAACAGCGGCTCTACCGGGTGTTGGCCAATAACCCGGAGTGGGCACCCCAGGTCGTCGCCGGTGTGAGCGAAAGCGCTCGCCTCGGGGTCAAGAACAACTGGGCGGCCCGTTTGGCTCTTACCTCCTTGGTTAGCTCGGCTCCCCTTGCCGAGACTCTCCCGGCTTGGAAACTCCGAGAGCCACGGCCTGCCGCTGAACTTTTGGGGTACTACCGCCAGGCGGAGGCAGAGACAGGAATCGCTTGGAACTACCTTGCTGCCATCAATCTTGTCGAGACACGAATGGGAAGAATCGAGGGGTTCTCGACTGCTGGGGCAACTGGTCCGATGCAGTTCCTACCTTCGACCTGGGCGGAATGCTGTCAGGGCGACCCGACCGTTGACCGGGACGCCATCATCGGCGCTGGGGTTTACTTGGCCCGCGTTGGTGGTGTCGAGGACTTGTCCAAAGCACTATTCCGGTACAACAACTCCCAGCGCTACGTCGATGCCGTCACCTTCTATGCCGAAGTGATGGCCGAGGACGAATTGGCCTATCGCGGTTACCACGCATGGCAAGTCTATTTCTTGTCCGCTGCCGGTTTAATCCTCATGCCATCGGACTACTACCAGCCCGAACCAATCCCGGTTGAGGAGTGGCTTGGGGAAAACCCCGACGCTCTGCTCACTCCGGCAGAGTGAGACTTGACTAGCCGTCCTTAAAGCACGCTCTGTCCGCCCCCGGACACATCCGCCGGACCCCAGGTAACCGAATCCCCAGGAGTAACAAACACTGGTTCGTCGGCATGGCCAACTACCTGGATCCAGATGCCATCAAAACCATCAACTGAACCAGCAAAAGCGAATGCGTTCGAGGTCGGAGACCAGCGGCGGTGGCTCTGCACGAACTGTTCAAAGAACGGAAGATACTCTCTGGCGTCGACCAAGGACGGAATATAGGGGGCACCTCGTTCGATGTCACCATCGGACCAGAACGACCAAATAAACCGGGAGCGCTGCATGGCAACGAGTTCGACATCGTCGACGGATGGCGGGGCAAGGTAGGCCAGAGACTGACTGTCTGGGCTCCATTCCCAAGCCAAGATGAACCCTTGGCTTACAACTTCTTCTTCGCCGGTGTTCAGATCGAGAATCCGAAGGGTGTCTGTTTCGCTCGGCGATACCCCGTCCGATGTTGGGTTGTAAGCAAGCCGTTGCTTGTTTGGGCTCAGGATAAACCGCACCCGGCCAGCAACTTGGGCCAGCTCACGTCGTTGACCAGTTTCAATATTTAACTCATCGATTGAATCGCTGTCGCTAACAATCACCGTTTCCGGACTTGACCAAACGGGAGCCGTGTAGGGCCCTCCCCCGTCTGGCAACGTCAATACTCCTCCCTGCTCTGAAAGGTGAAGAAGTTCGTCCTCGTTTCGAAGCGCAATCAGTTCGAGACGGTCCGGAGCCCACGACAAGTAAAAGGGTGAGCCGGTCGTCAGGGGTTGCGCAGGCCCACCCGGATCGATCAAGCCAGCCTCGATCGCACCCAGGACCTCAACCCCATCTGGGCCTTGCTCATTAGTTCGAGAACGGGGTGTGGAACGTAGGTAGGCCAGACGCCGGCCATCCGCACTCCACTGCAAATAAAACGGTGGTGCCCCTTCTGCGGTACTGCTCAACTCCTCACCGTCCTCGGACAATACGCCAACGGATTCTCCTTCCGGGCCGAGGTGCACCCAGGCCAGCCGTGAGCCATCCGGGGACCAGACCGGCTGAGAAGCAATACCGTCGCGTCCACCAGCAACGAGTTCAACCGTTTCTCCATCGGGACTAGCGGTAACAACCAAGTTGTCGACCGTTATCGCCAACGTTCCGCCAAGTTCGAGAACGAGGTCGGAATCTCCCGGACTCGGACTATTGGGGGGTACCGGTTGCGGGTTGGGTGGGGGGGCCGGCGGTGGCGTCGAGGTTGTGCTGGTGGTGGCACTGTAATCGCCGGTACAGGCAGCGGCGGCAAGGGAGAGGGCAAGAACTCCAAGAAGGTGGGGTCGTCGGGCGCGAACCATCCTTGCAACCTAGTCCCCAACCAGGACGGATTGGCCCTCAGCCCCGCCGATCCCGCCGCTACAACATTTTACCGTGCACGTCCCACCCTGTTTTCTCAATGTCAACGAGAGGTTGGATTCGACGGAATCCGACCGCATGATCAGACCAGAAATTGACGAACTTCAACCAGAAGCCATCGTCATGGTCCCGAACTGAAGCCTGGTAGGCCTCAAGATTGATATGGCGATACATGCGCTTGCCCGCCACCAGGCTCATCATCGAGAGGGCACCCTCGGGGGCGTAGTAGGCAGCGCAGCGATCCGCGGTGTATTCCTGTGCTCTAACAACGCTCCGCCCCAGAAACAGAAGGCGAGGCACGGCCATGATTCCCTGACGCCACAGATTCACATGACCACATTTGATGTGGCCAAGCTCATGGGCCAGAACGAAGTTGACACCGTCGAAGTCTCCGTGCTCATACGCGATGTCGATGAGATCACTGAAAATCACCACATAGGTACGGCGAACCTGACATTTCGATGCAAAGGCATTGAGGGTTCCATTGCCGTTGGATAGGTAGAGGCGCGGAACCTCCTCCATCCCCATTTTTCGCGCCATCGCCCGGTACGCATCATAAACCTCAGGTAGTTGATTCGGAGTTATCTCCACACTGTTGGAGATCTGTTTCCAGTAAAAGAACCGGATGAAGACAAGCCCTGCAGCAATCGGGCCTACTAGCCCAATGAGCGCGGCCTCGGCCCAACTCGGAAGCGGAGTCCCTTTAGTCAGGGCAACAACCGCTCCAATAACCCCAGCAGCCGAAAGGAGACCGGCCATGACCAACATAGGGATCTCCGCCCGATGCCGGAGTTCGGCTACAGAGGGACTCTCAGTGGTCGACGGTGTCATAGATGTCACACTCATGGGCTCCAACCTGGCTCAAACTCAGCGATCAAGCAATTGGTCTTTCGGCTGGAAATCGCCCGGCAGCGTGGCACGGCTTTCTTGCGAGTCGTCTTTGTTAAGCAGTCTTGAGGATCTAGCTTGGAGCAGTGACCAACGATCTCTCCACTCGAAGGGGCGGCCAAGGATCCCCAAAGGAGCCGAGTTTCGCCGCCCGACTTTACCAACTGGCCAGTGAGTGCGGCTCCGACCCGGCACTTACATTCGGGCCGCAAACCTACTCTTTCGACCAACTTGGTCGACTTACTAATCGCTTGGCTCGGCACTTCATCACCCTCGGTGTCAAGATCGGAGATTTTGTAACCATCGCCGAACCCAACGGAGTGGAGTTTGTAGCCAGCACCATCGCATGCTGGAAGATCGGGGCAATCCCTCAACCGGTTTCTGCTCGGCTTCCAGCTATGGAACTCGACGCCATCGTCGAACTGGCCGACCCATCATTGGTGATTGGGGTGGAGGTCGCAGACCGGGCATACCTGCCACAGGGCTTCACTCCATCGGAAACGTTGGATGACTCGCCCCTGCCAGATCGCGTCTCTCCAGCATGGAAGGCTCCAACATCTGGAGGCTCGACCGGAACACCAAAGCTTATTGTCTCCGGTGACCCGTCGGTGTTTTCAGCCAGTATCGCCGGACTGGGGTCGCTTATTGGAGCGGTGTCGGGCCAGACCATGGTCATGCCCGGACCGCTGTACCACAACGGGCCCTTTATCTGGACGTGCTCGGCCTTGCTGGCTGGTGGTCATGTCGCCCTCCTTCCGCGGTTCGACGCCCTGGCGACACTCGAACTAATCGAACAAACCAAGGCCGAAGCCGTCTATCTCGTACCAACCATGATGCAACGGATGTGGAAGCTTCCCGACGAGGACAAGTTCTCTTATGACCTTTCCAGTCTCACCAGGGCGGTCCACCTAGCCGAGCCTTGCCCACCTTGGCTCAAGGAGGCCTGGATCGACTGGATAGGGGCCGAGAATCTTTGGGAACTCTACGGCGGAACCGAAGGTCAAATGTTTACCTTCCTCAGCGGAACCGAGTGGCTGGAACATCGTGGGTCGGTCGGTCGCCCAATCTCGGGAGAAGTCAAGATCTGCGACGATGACGGTAACGATCTCCCTCCGGGTGAGACCGGCGAAGTCTGGATGCGCTGGGTCGGACGAGACACGCCAACCTATCGTTACATTGGCGCCGAGGCCGAGAGCCGCGACGGCTGGGAGTGCCTCGGGGACATCGGTTCACTGGACGCCGATGGTTATCTCTACCTTGCCGATCGCCGCAAGGACATGATTCTCGTCGGTGGAGCCAATATCTATCCAGCCGAGGTCGAGGCCGCTATCAATGCCCATCCTGAGGTTCTTTCCTGTGTTGTAATCGGACTTGCGGACTCGGACAAGGGCAACAAGGTTCACGCCATTGTCCAAGCCTCCCCAACCTCTACAACAACGGGAAGCGGAACTCCGCACACTCTCGATGAGACTGACCTACTCCGGTTTCTGGCCGAACGCCTCGTTCGTTACAAATTGCCCCAGTCATTTGAGTGGACCGACAAGCCATTGCGAGACGATGCTGGCAAGGTTCGACGTGGTGCACTCCGGGCAGAGCGGAGCAACGCGTGACAGCCCAACCTGGCCTCCCTCCTACTCCCGAGGTTCGCGGCATCAACCATCAGGCAGTGTCGGAGTGGCTTGACGCCAGTATCGATGGCGTTCGTGGACCGTATGAGTTCTCGTTTATAACCGGCGGCCACTCCAACCTCACGTATCTCGTTACCGCCAGTAACGACATCCGTCTGGTTCTGCGTCGACCTCCTCTGGGCATGGTCATCGCCACTGCTCATGACATGGGACGCGAGTTCAAGATCATCTCCGCCATCAACAAAACATCGGTTCCCGTTCCCAAGACGCTTGGCCACTGTCACGATGACTCGGTTAACCAAGCACCCTTCTACGTCATGAGTTATGTCGAAGGTGTGGTGCTCCACGATGACGAGATTGCCAGCGCCGCCCTCGAAGAAGGTTTGGTCCGCCAACAGTTAAGCCACAACGTCATTGACGTCCTAGCCAATCTGCACTTAGCCGACCCAGACCAGATTGGACTCGGAGATCTCGGGCGCAAGGATGCCTACCTGGACCGCCAACTACGACGCTGGCAAGGTCAGTGGAACAAGACGAAAACCCGCGAACTACCGGCTATGGATGAGGCCTACCGACTGTTGGTAGAAGCCAAACCAGCGCAGCGCTATACCGGTGTCGTTCACGGTGACTACCGGCTCGGAAATCTCCTGATCGATCCAAACAACGGAGCCGTCCAAGCGGTTCTTGACTGGGAACTTTGCACCCTGGGAGATGTTCTTGCCGATCTTGGCTATTTGCTGAACAACTGGGAGCCACCCGGCCAGGGCCCAATCGAGGGAGCAACCGCCTACCCGACGAGCATCGGAGGATTTGCCAGCAGAGACGAAATGATCGATCGCTACGTCAAACAAACAGGGTTTGAGATTCACAACATCAACTATTACCGGGCTTTCCAAAACTGGCGGCTTGGGGCCATTATCGAAGGGGTCCTTGCTCGCTACCTGCAAGGGGTAATGGGTGAAGATCAAGCCGATACCGACGCCTATCGAGATCAAGTTGAGGCCCTCGCCGAACAAGCGCTCGCTCTCCTGGCCGGTGATTCACCCAGGCCACTCACATCGTGACAAAATCGTCCGATACTTGTTTGGGTGGAAACCTCACCAACAACGCGTGCATATGGCGCGCCGTTGTGGTGCCGTCTCTGCCACGAAATCTCCCGCTCCTGGCGCGATCCGGACGCGACCGAAGAAGTTAACGAGAAGTACCGAGCGCTCCAGTATCACGCTGTCCTTCGCCAACTCCCGGTTAGTTGCATGGGGAACTTGGTTACTGCCACCACGGTGTATTTCGGATACCGAAGCCAAACCAGTTCGAACTTCTTGACCTTCTGGTACATCTCCTTGCTCCTGGTTGCTCTTGGCTACGGGTTCGAATGGTTTCGGAATGGCTCATCAGACCGGGACGCGCCGGTGTCGAACACCGCCATCTGGATCTTGACCTTTGAGGTTTTCGCTGGGGCTGCCCTCTACGCCGCACTAATCCCTTACTTGTTCACCATCGCCGACGCCGAAGGGCAGACAGTCACTGCAGCAATCATGTCGGCCTTTATTGGTGTCGGTAGCTGGCAATTTTCGCCCCTTCCCCGCATCGGAATCGTCTGGTCGGTGACCCTGTGCGGCGGGTCAATGGCAGGACTGGTCCTATACACCGGCGGCCACTCGCTTCTTGTCGTGCTCCTCGCGCTGTATACCGTCAGCGTTATTGGAGCCATTCTGGCGGCCTCCAGAACCTTCCTGGCTGGCCTCACCGCCGAAACCGATTCCGAACACCAACGCCAACTCGTCAGCCTGTTGCTCCACGATTTCGAGGAGAACGCCAGCGACTGGCTCTGGGAGACCGATGCGGCTGGCCGAATACGCCACGTCTCGGGCTCTCTGGCCCAGGTACTTGGACGTGATGTTGCGGAGTTACATGGAGTGTCGTGTCTAGAACTCATTCGATCCCTCCTGCCTCCTGGTGAACAGGAGGCTTCTATGAAGCCGACACAAGCGGACTTGCTGGCCGATCGTTTCGCCGCGCAGGAGGCATTCTCGGATCTTGTGATTGGCGTAGAGGTCAGGGGTCAACCAATCTGGTGGTCACTGTCCGCCAGGCCACTTCTGGATGCTGATGGTGCAATCGAAGGTTGGAGAGGAGTTGGGTCCGACATCACCGCACTTCACCAGCGAGAGTTGGAGATGACGAAACTTGCCAACATCGACAGCCTCACCAAGATCGCCAACCGTCACCAATTCAACAACCATGTCCAGGAGCACTTCGCTCAGAGTCCCGACCGCGTGCATCCCTGTGCCCTGCTTCTTCTCGACCTGGATGACTTCAAGATCGTCAACGATTCACTCGGTCACGCCATTGGTGACCAGTTGCTTATTGAGGTGGCCAGCAGGCTCAGTTCCGAAGCAAGAGACAACGATCTGGTAGCTAGGCTCGGAGGCGACGAGTTCGTTGTGTTTCTCCCCGAAGAACTCTCAACCGAGCAGATGGAGTGCTACGCAACCCGAATTCGTCGCAGGCTCACTCAACCCTGGTCCGTTGAGGATCACAACATTGACATTCACGTCAGTCTCGGTGTTGGCTTCGCTCCCAAGGACGCCACGAGTGCTGAGCAGCTACTCCAGATCTGCGACATGGCCCTCTACGCCGCCAAGACTTCTGGACGAAACCAGATTCGCTTCTTCGACCCACAAATGGATGCCAAGGTTAAGGAAAAGCTCGACCTCATGGCCGATCTAAAGATTGGCCTTCGTCAGTCTGAGTTCCTCATCCACTATCAACCCCAGATCGACATGAGGACTGGCATGGTCGTTGGCTTCGAGGCACTGGTGCGATGGAAGCATCCCAAGCGTGGCATGGTCAGGCCGGATGTGTTCATACCCTTGGCAGAAGAGAACGGCCTCATCATCCCGCTCGGGACCTGGATTCTAAGAAGGGTTTGCCGGGAGGCCATGTCGCTTCCTTCCCATCTGAGTGTGGCGGTTAATGTTTCAGGTCGACAATTCACCGGATGCGACCTTCTCCAAATCGTCCGGGATGCGCTGGAGGAGAGCGGGCTACCCAGTCACCGACTGGTGGTAGAGGTCACCGAATCGACCCTCATAGCAGACACCGACTCGACCCGCCGAATCCTGCAGAACCTGCGCCAAATCGGTGTTCGTGTGGCACTAGACGATTTCGGGACCGGCTACTCGTCCTTGTCCTACCTGCGGGTTTTTCCCTTGGACCGACTAAAGATTGATCGCTCATTTGTGAGCAGTCTCGGTTCGGTGGCGGGGTCTGAAGAGAGCGCTGCCATTGCCGAAGCAGTTGTTCAACTGGCCAAGGCTTTGCACCTTGAGACCGTGGCCGAAGGAGTCGAGACCGAAGCACAAGCCGAATTGCTCACTCGAATCGGGTGCACCCACGGACAGGGCTACCTGTACGCCAAACCGATGCCGATTGATCGGGCACGAGAATTCGCCAGTGTCTCCTCAGCTCGCCTTAGGGGTAGCGAGACGACAACAGACGACGGGGATAATGCTGCGGTCACCACCGAACGATAGGGTTCGGCCTAATGGCTAAACGACCCCAACTCCTTTTGACCAATGACGACGGTATTGATTCTGTCGGGCTCCACACTCTGGCCCGGTCCATGCAGGAAGTCGGTGAGGTAACCATCGTTGCCCCCGATTCGGAATATTCGGGAGCTGGCGCGGCCATCGGGGCCATTTGGGAGATTAAGCCAGAGGTTCACAAGGTAAAGCTGGATGGCTTTGAGAATGCCTGGTCAGTATCTGGCCCGCCAGCATTATGTGTCATGTTCGCCCGGATGGGAGCATTCGGTTTCACCCCAGATCTGATCGTTAGCGGAATCAACCCTGGGGCCAATGTTGGTCGAGCGGTCTACCACTCCGGTACTGTCGGCGCCTGCCTCACCGGTCGAAACGGTGGTATCAGTGGGGTAGCCGTCAGCCAGACGGTCGACTCCTATGGGGTCGAGGGTCAGGGCTGGGAGGAAGCCATCAAGGACCAGGCCTGGCAAAGTGCAGCCGAGGTTGCTGCGGTCGCCGTCACCGCAATGATCGAGCGCCCAAACGAGGATGCCAGCATTCTGAACATCAATGTCCCCAACTTGCCAACCGCTCAGTTGGGTCGCTGGCGCTGGACCGAAATTGGCAACCGTCCGCCCCGCACCTGGACCACGGCCACCCTTGAAGCCAAGAAAGGTCACGTTGGCAGCTATCACGTCAACCTTGAGTACGGAGACGCCTTGGATCATCCAGAAGGTACCGACACCAGTGCCATCATGAACAACGAAATTTCCCTTACTTGGCTCAGCCGAATCACAGCCCTGGATCTCGACGCTAGTGCGATCAACGAAAACTTGGCGACCCTACTTGGCTAGTCCTCAAGCGGATTGGGCTCAAGGCTGAGCCTCATAGGAATTCGCCGCAACCTGTAAGGACGAGGCGTCGATGAACTCAAACATGTTGCCCTGCAAGTTCCGTAGTTGACGGAGGTTCTGATTGTCCCACCGCTCATCCGGTGCCCCGCTGAAAACCCAGGATGACCCATTGTCGGCCAGGATCGCGCCGTGTTCTTGCAGCGCCACCACGATGACGCGGGCCTGGCCGGTGAAGTCATCTGGATTGACACTGGACTTCAGGCGAATCCAACTTCCCATTGGTGGACGGTCCGCACCATTGCTGCCTGCCATGTGGGATGCGGGCCAGACATAGGAGTCATCAGTTACCGAGGCAGTGAAACGGATGGCGTGGTCAATGGAGCCGCCAGCAACCTCCTCATAGCGCACAAGTCCGGGAAGCATCGGCAGCCCCGCGGCGTCACCCGAGGTCCAAGTGTCTGGCCGCATCGCATTGGAAGCAAGGTCCCAGCGGGCACCGCTACCAGCCTCGATTGTTCCGTCCTGCTGCCAGTCAACGGCAAAAACTTCGTGGAGGACGCACCTGCCCGTTTCGACCACCAGAACGTGCCGGTCGCTACCGGCCTCAATCGGCGCATCCCGGGGAATCGGATAGGGGCTTGGATCACTCTCGTTCCCGTAGGTGAAGGATACGGCCGTAGCAGGTCCGGGCCCATCGACCACGGTGTAGGGAATCCCGATGCGATTTCCCTTCCAAAGCCCAGCTCCAAAGTCGGGCAAGGCATTAGTGTTGGCCCCCAAGCGGTTGACGTACGCATCACTCTGAGGCAGAACCGGCAGATCAGCCACTGAGGCATACCAGAACGAGTTGCGGGGGAACAGCGAGCAGCCACCAATGGTGCTGCCTGCCGGCTCGGCCGGGTTCCCCGAGAATTCCGGCCCCTCACTGAAGGCGACCATCACCTCACCCCGAGTCCGGCGGCCAGCATCAAGCTCACTCGTCCAGTAGCTAAGCCCGCCGCGATCGGGTTCACGGTCGAGGACATTCTGATAGACGAGCGAAACAAATTCTCGACTCGCTAATGAGCCGTAGCGAGAGACAAATTCGGCGTCACGCGCAAAGCGTTCTGCGATCTCGGAAAGGCTAAGACCGGAGATTTGTTGGCCATACCAAAAGCTCAGCCCTTCATCGTCGGCCTCGCGTAGGAAGAACGCCCGGTACAGCCGACGAACCTGATCGCTATCGAGGTGTCGCATCCGAAGGACAAACTCGGGGCTCTCACTAAAACCAACCATGACTTCACCCCGGGTTCGGCGCCCAGCATCAAGCTCACTCGTCCAGTAGTCGAGCCCGGACTCCTCAGCCGGACGATCCAGAACGTTGGCGAAGATCCGAGCAACGAACGCCCGGTTATTCAATGCACCATAGGTGCTAGCAAACTCCGGGCTCTCAGAAAAACGATCTGAGATAGAAGCAAGAGAGTTTCCGGACAACCGCTGACCAGTCCAATAGTTGAGCCCGGCCGGGTCTGGGGAGCGATCAAAGTAGGCCTGATAGAGGCGTGTGACTTGAAGGGAGGCCGAGTCTGGTCGACTCGAAGCCTCAACCGGGGCTGGAGTACCGAGTCCAACCAGAACGACCAGGACCAAGAGTGCGGAGAGAACCCTGCTATCGCCAGAGATTCGGCGGTTGAGAAAGATCCTGAGACCGGGAACACATTTGTTGTTCATCAAGGTGGAGGCTACAGATAAATGCCAAATCAGGCCGTTGTTTGAGTCATCTCGGGTAGCCTGCGACGAGGTCTTACCATCTTGTGGGAGAGCGGTCGGCATGCCGGCCCGCCGAAGGAGCAACCGCCCCGGAAACTCTCAGGCACCCGTACCGCAAGGCGTTGACCGCTCTGGAGAGCGTCTGGTCCGCCCCACATAGGCGGGTGCCCGGCCACCGAAGGTGTAAGTGCCCACGGCACGAAACTCTCAGGTTTGTGACAGAGGGGGTACCCAACAACGTTTTGAGGTACCCAATGACACCGAAAACTGGCCGACAAACTACTCCTCTTCATTCGCTCCACACCGAGCTTGGTGGTCGACTGGTTGACTTCGCCGGGTGGGAACTCCCCATCCAGTTTGAGGGAGTCATCGCTGAGCACACCTGGTGTCGCAGCTCGGCCGCTCTTTTCGATGTCAGTCATATGGGTGTGGTCGAACTTCGGGGTGATGACCCAGCCCAGAGCCTCGAACGCTTGACCCCAGCGGGCCTCACAACGCTCAAACCGAGCAAGATTCGCTACGCCTTGTTTACCAACGACGCTGGCGGAGTCATTGATGACCTCATGGTCACCAATACCGGAGATCATCTCATGATCGTGGTAAATGCTGCCCGTCGAGAGATTGACCTCCCCCATCTGCGTCGGAGCCTTCCCGAACTCGACATTGTCGAACGAGACGACCTGGCCCTCCTCGCGTTGCAGGGTCCCAAGGCGGTTGAGGTCTTCGCTCGGCTCGTACCGGCAGTAGCCGACATGTCCTTCATGGAGGCCATCAGCGCCATCGTTGAGTTGGACGGGGTCGACAAGGCGGTATCCCTGTCCATCTCCCGCTCGGGTTACACCGGCGAGGATGGTGTGGAGATAACAGTTCCCGGCTTCGCAGCCGAGGTATTGGCCCGCTGGATCCTGGCCAACGACGAAGTGAAGCCGGCCGGGCTTGGCGCCCGAGACACCCTTCGACTCGAAGCAAGCCTCTGCCTGTATGGCAACGATCTCAGCGAGACAATCACACCGGTCGAAGCAGACCTCCGTTGGACCATGCCTAAACGCAGGCGAGAAGCCATGGATTTTCCGGGGGCTGAGATCATCATGGATCAGTACGAAAACGGCCCGAAAAGAATCCGGGTTGGGCTGGCCACCGACGGTCGACGCCAAGTGCGCGATCACACCACCCTCAAATCGCCAGGTGGATCTTCGGTCGGCATTGTGTCCTCCGGTGGCTATGGCCCAACCGTTGAGCACCCCATCGCCATGGGTTATGTGTCAACCGAGCACTCCGAGATCGGCACGAAGCTGCTGGCCGATGTCCGCGGCACTGACGTACCGCTGAGCGTTGTCGAACTTCCCTTTGTCCCCCACAACTACCGCCGCTAGGACCATTGCCATGACCAACGATTTCCGTACTTTCGCCGACCGGCATGTGTCCTTAACCGCCGAAGAACAAGCCAAGCTGGTAGCCGAGCTTGGCTATGAGTCACCGGCTGCACTCCTGGCCAAGGCCGTACCCGAAAGCATCCAGATTCACGAAGCTCTGGCGCTCGACCCAGCCCTGACCGAGACCGAAGCCCTATCTCAACTTCGGTCCCTCGCCGACCAGAACAAGGTCTATACCTCCTTGATCGGCATGGGTTGGAACAACACCCTGACCCCGGCGGTCATTCGCCGGAACATGATCGAAAATCCTGCCTGGTACACCGCATACACCCCCTACCAGCCCGAAATCAGCCAGGGTCGGCTGGAGATGCTGACGGTTTTCCAGATGATGGTCGCCGATCTCACTGGTTGCGAATTGGCCAATGCTTCCATGCTGGATGAGGCGACAGCGGCGGCCGAGGCGATGACCATGCTGCGTCGAGTGGACAAGACAAAGCGGACCGCATTTTTCGTCGACGAGGACTGCCATCCACAAACCAAGGCCGTGGTGGCGACCCGGGCCAAACCGTTGGGTATCGAACTTATCGTTGGCGATCCGACGGCCGAGTTGGGTGCTGGAGGTGACGTGTTGGCCCAGGTGTATGGGGTATTACTGGCCCACCCTGGCTCCAGTGGCCAGCTTCGAGACATTGAACCCCTTATTGCTTCGTGTCACCAGGCAAAGGCGGGGGTTGCGGTCACGACCGATTTGTTGGCCTGCACCCTCATCACCCCTCCGGGTGAGATGGGGGTCGATGTCGTCGTTGGCTCCGCCCAACGTTTTGGCGTGCCAATGGGATTTGGCGGTCCGTCAGCAGGGTTTATGGCCACCCGTCAGAAGATGGCCCGTTCTCTGCCCGGTCGTCTGGTCGGAGTTTCGGTCGACTCGGCTGGCGATCCGGCCTACCGCCTTGCTCTACAGACCAGAGAGCAACATATTCGTCGGGAGAAGGCCACCTCCAACATCTGTACCGCCCAGGCGCTCTTGGCCAACATCGCGGCCTCCTACGCTTGTTGGCATGGCCCCGATGGGCTCACGGCAATCGCTGCCAGGATCAATAGCTTCACTAGTCGATTTCGTGAGGCCTTAGTAAACGCCGGCTTCACCACAACCGAAACCTTCTTCGACACCCTGACGGTGCAAGTAGCTGGCCGTGCGGCGGAGATCGTGGCCTCGGCCGCAGAACGCCAGATCAACCTTCGCCTGGTTGACCAGGACCATGTTGGCCTGTCTTTCGACGAGGCAACGACGGAGGAGACTCTCGATGAGCTAACCCTCGCCTTCGGGCTCAGCGATCTGCCAACTTCGCCCATCGAGGCCTCCATCCCAGCCGATCAGCTCCGCACAACCGAGTTCCTCACCGACGGCAGGTTCCATCGCTACCGGTCCGAACACGAGATGCTTCGTTGGCTGCGACGCCTCTCGGACCGCGATCTGGCCCTGGATAGAACAATGATCCCCCTTGGCTCTTGCACCATGAAACTCAATGCAGCAGCAGAGATGGAGCCACTTACTTGGGCAAGTTTCGCTGACATGCACCCATATGCCCCCGCCGACCAGACCAAGGGATACCGCAATCTCATCGCCGACCTTGAGGACACTCTGGTAGAGATCACCGGCTATGACCGGGTATCGCTACAACCGAATGCCGGGAGCCAGGGCGAATACGCTGGCCTGCTCGCCATCCGGGGCTACTTGTCTAGCATCGGCGAAGGTCACCGACAGATCTGCCTTATCCCATCCTCAGCTCATGGCACCAATGCCGCCTCCGCCGTCTTGGCTGGCATGCGGGTCGTGGTCGTGGCTTGCGACGAACGGGGCGATGTCGACGTTGAAGACTTGAAGGACAAGATCACCACCCACAGCGATGATCTGGCCGCCCTGATGATCACCTACCCGTCAACCCACGGTGTGTATGAAGACACCGTGGTTGAGATATGCGAAATGGTTCACGCTGCCGGTGGCCAGGTCTATACCGATGGAGCCAATCTCAACGCCTTGGTCGGGGTGGCCAAGCCTGGCAAATTTGGATCTGATGTAAGCCACCTCAACCTCCACAAGACCTTCGCCATCCCTCATGGCGGCGGCGGCCCCGGCGTCGGACCCATCGGGGTTCGCCAGCACCTGGCCCCATTCCTACCTGGACACCCCGTTATGCCCGATGCTGGACCCATCGGACAGGGACCGGTGGCCAGCGCACCATGGGGGTCGGCCAGCATTTTGCCCATCACCTGGATGTACCTCAAGCTCATGGGCCCCAAGGGCCTGCGTGCTGCTACTGAGGCCGCGGTTCTCGCCGCCAACTATGTCGCCCACCGGCTTCAGCCCTATTACCCGGTGCTGTACACGGGCCCCGAGGGTCTGGTTGCCCACGAATGCATCATCGACATCCGACCAATAACCGAGTCCACCCAGATCGGGGTTGACGACATCGCGAAACGTTTGGCCGATTGCTGATTCCACGCTCCGACCATGTCCTTCCCGGTATCGGGCACCTTGATGATCGAACCGACCGAAAGCGAAAGCCTGGCCGAACTAGACCGGTTCTGTGAGGCGATGATCGTGATCAAGGCCGAGATCGACCAGGTTGCCAACGGAAGTGTGTCAGCCGAAGACAGTGTGCTTCGCCATGCCCCTCATACCGCCCAGGCACTCATGGATGACCAGTGGGACCGGCCCTACAGTCGCTCCACCGCAGCGTTCCCCCTGCCTGGAATGTCAGCCGACAAGTTCTTTCCGCCAGTCGGGCGGGTGGACAACGCCTGGGGAGACCGGCACCTCAGCTGCTCCTGCCCTCCTCTTGAGTCCTATAGCTAACGAACCCGAACCTAGCGGGCACGAAATGCTCGGGAAAGCAAGGGGCTGTGGGGGTCGTCGGCTACGGCGGACAGCTTGGCCTCTTCGCGCGCCTTTCGATCCCAGCTAAAGGGGGCGTTTGGTTCTTGGCGGCGCCGCGATGGCCGACTCCCTGGGGCATTGCCTGATCCGGCCGAGTCGTCTTGACATAACTCAAGCTGACGGGTAAGAGTGCGATCGTCAACCAAGACCCAACCGACTGGGGCAGTGCGGGTTCTGGCGTGATGGGCACAAACCGGAATGCCCGCAATAGTGTCGGTCAGGTCGACGAGGAGAACCCGCGAACCTTCTGTATCGAATTGAAGGCTGGCGGCGCCGGGTTCCTGACAGTTAAACCGTGCACAGACCGGATACATGGCTGCACAAGATAGCAGTTATATGCACCTAACCAGGGGATTCTCCCCTAGAGACGGGTGATCGTCTCAACCGGGTGCATCAACCCATCGTGGCAGAAACAGCCTGGCCAGTTGTTAGATTTTGATGTGGCAGTTGAAAAGAAAGATCGGTGCCATGACCAACCACAACCAGCACAACACCGATCCAAATCGTGAGAAGCCTCGTCCGGTTTCGCGAGTCATCGGAACATTTGTCCTACTGCTAACACTGGCAACGCTAATACCCCGTATGGCTACGGCCCAGACCCCCGAGGCTGTGACCTCCGAAGCCGTGACTTTTGAGCAGGTGGCGGCACTAGATGAGCTGACCGATGATCACGCCAGAGTGTTCCGCCTGTACTGGGCGTTCTTCGACCGAGAGCCAGATGCTGCGGGAGCGTTGTATTGGGTTGGCCGCTGGGATAGCTGCCTCAATCTCGAATCGATCGCGGAGTTTTTTGTTGACGGGCCAGAATTCCAGGCCACCTATGGCGATCTGAGCGACGAGGCTTTTGTCGATCTTGTCTATGCCAACGTGCTAGATCGGAAAGCCGAAACCGAGGGACGAATGTTCTGGCAAGCAGAGCTTGCCAACTCGCGTATGACACGAGCCGAGGTAATGCTGCACTTCGCCTACTCGGCCGAGTTTGTTGCCAGCCACCCCCTGCCCTCTGATGGAGTTCCCAGCCGGGGGTGTTCTGGTCTCCTCAGCCCGACCGGTCCGCGCTCACTCCGATTCCAGAACTATGAAGCCTTCGCCACCGTTGGTGGGGTCACTCTGTATCAACCTTCGGTTGCGGTGGAACAGATTGGCTTTCACCAGTCGGGCAACGAGGGAGCCCGCCAACTAACCCCCGTCCCATCCGATGCAACACCGATGATGACCATGGAAAGCCGCGCCCGGGGAACGGGCACTCGGACCGCGGCCGACATCGCGGTCCACCCTGGGTTTGAGATTCGCTCACCCGTCACCGGCACCGTAATTCGGGCCGGAGGATACGTGCTGTACTGCAAGTATCGGGACGACTTCGTTGTGATTGAGCCCGATGATCGACCCGGCTGGGAGGTCAAGGTTCTTCATATCGACGGAGTACAAGTACAAACCGGTGATCGGGTCGAGGCGGGGGTGACGGTCATTGCCCCAACCCAAACCAAGTTCCCCTTCCGCTCACAGATTGATGCCTTCACCGGTGAACCATCGTGGGGTCATGTCCAGATCGAGGTGGTTGACCCATCCATCCCCGATCGGCCATCGGGCCGACACTGCTAGGAAGACCCAGACTTCAGGCTTCCTAGTCACCCCGGGGTTAGCCAAGACGAAGCGTTTCCAGCGGTTCCAGCCTGGCCGCCTTGATCGCAGGAATGAGTCCAGCGACAACGGCAACCACGACAGACAAGAGCGCGGCGCCAAAAAGGGCCTGAGTTGGCAACACCATGGTCCAGTTGCGCCAGTCCGCACCGACAATGACTACCCCCGCTCCCAGCAGGGCTCCGATGATTCCGCCAAGGAACCCAATTGCCGCGGCCTCGCTCAGGAACTGAGCGGCAATGCGGGCTCGAGTGTGACCGACCGCTCGACGAATTCCGATCTCAGCGGACCTTTGCAGGACCGAGATCGACATGACGTTGGCTATCCCAAGACCGCCAACCAGCAAAGCCAACGCTCCCATCAACAACACGACCGAACGGAGGGTCTCATCGACTGAGGCGGTGGCCTCAAGCTCGTCGGTGGGAACCGTCGGTGGATCAATTCCCCCGGGTCCGCCGTAGGTCAGGACCGTGTTTAGGAAGTCGGCATCGCTGTCTTGCAATGTCTCCCCATCGGCGATGCGCAAGATGGCCTCGGTCGGGCCACCGTCGTTGGCGAAGTCGTCCTCCGAGGCCGTTTGGCTGATGAAGACCGACAGGTTGTAGCTGGGGACCAGGACAACTTCTTCCAACACTCCAGCAATACCGTATGGACGGTCATCAATCAGGATGGTCCGGGTCTCGCCGGGGAGCACCGCAAACTGTTCGGCAGTGTCGGAACCAAGCACCACCGTTCGATGGCCGGGTCGGTCATCCCACTCATTTAGCCAGCGACCCCAGGCCATGTCGACTTCAAGCACACTGGGGAGTTCGGGGTTGGCGGCCCGTAACGAGATGGGAAGGACTTCAAAGGCCTCAGATGCCTTTTCGAATGGGAGAATCTGATGACCGGGCAACTCGGTGACCACGGTCGATGATCTCAGCAAGGGAATTCGTTTGAGCCGTTCGTCGGCCTCGGGCGGAAGCCGCGGCAAACCTTGGGTCCCCTGGAACCCCGAGGATGCCTGCACAGTCACCAGGTCGGTTCCCAATTCTTCCAGGGTTGCTCGAACATCGCCCTTGGCTGACTCGGTCAACCCGATGGCGGCAACGATGGCGCCGACCCCAATTACCGGACCAAGCAGGATCAGCAATGTCCTCGATGGTCTGGCCCAAAGCCCAGCCGATGCCGTCCACAACAGATCAAGCAGCGACCTCATGGTTCAACCACCGAGGACCTCTCAGCCACCGACGTTGCCGCATCGGAACTTGGCCGATCAGAGGCCGCTCCGTCAGAAACGATCGCGCCGTCACGCATTCGAATTCGGCGGCTGGCCCGGTCGGCCAACTCCCCATCATGGGTCACCATAATGACCGCCGTTTTGTCATCAACCAGCCCGTTGAGAACATCCATGATGTTGTCGGCGTTGGTGGTATCGAGCGCTCCGGTCGGTTCGTCGGCCAGCACAATGCGCGGTTCGGTGACAATGGCTCTGGCGATGGCTACCCGTTGTTGTTCCCCCCCGGAAAGCTCCGTCGGGCGATGATCAAATCGGTGACCAAGGCCAATGCGTTCCAGTGCCGAGTGGGCTAGACGACGACGTTCAATCGGTCGGAGGTGACGATAGAGCAGGGCTACCTCAACGTTGCCGGTGGCGCTAAGGTGCGGGATCAGGTGGAATTGTTGGAAAACAAAACCGAGAACCTGACCCCGCATTGCCGTGCGCTTCGCGTCCGTTGCCCCGGTGACGTCAACCCCGGTGAGGGCAATGGTTCCCTCGGTTGGCTGATCCAGTAAGCCCAAGAGTCCAAGCAGGGTCGACTTTCCGCTGCCGCTTGGGCCGGTGATCGAAACGAACTCACCGGCCCGAACGCTCAGGTTGACCGAGCGAACCGCGTGTACAGGTTCGGCTCCGGGATAGGTCCGGCTCACCGCTTCGAGTTCCAGGAGGACCTGATTCACGAACGAACCTCTACGACCACCTGTTCGGAGCCATCCAAACCTTCGGTGATTTCGACGAGGGCTCCCTCGGTCAAACCGGTCACCACTCTCACCCGCTCGATCGTTCCATCTGGCCCAAGAATCCGGACCTCTTCGTTGCCGCTGCCATCGAGGCTGACCGAAGCCACTGGCACGACCAGAGCATCTACCACCTCCGCCAGAATGACTTCGACTCGCACTGCGGCACCCTCTACCAGGTTGAGGGTTCCGTCGATCGCGACCTCTCCCTCATAACGTTCAACTCCCTGCCCGTCAAGGTTCGGGGCGTCAGCAAGGTCGACAACGGTTCCAGGAGACTCGAGGTCGGTTGCGGTCACGGTGATCACCGCGGGAAGACCAATGGTGAGACGACTTCGGTCGGTTGGGTCAACCTGGACCGCTACCGCCAGATCGTTCTCAACGAGGGAAATCAACGGCTGACCCGCCGCCACCGGGTCACCAACCTCAACGTGAACATCTCCAACCCTGGCTGGCCACTCCTGTACCGCTAGATCCGTTGGCAAAAACCGACCATCGACCGGATAGCCATTGTCCTCCTGCCAGTCCTCCAAAGCATCTCGGGTTGTCGCAGTGAAGTCCTGATTGATCGTGCCCGGGCTGTAGCCCGCATCGGCGAGGAACTGCTCCAGCATCTCGACGTCTGGGCCATCGGTGCTAAAGCGATCCAGGGGCCGCCAATAGGGAACCGTGCCGCTGATGGCGATCATGGGTCGACCGTCAAGACGCAGCAATTCCTGTCCCGGTTGGACGGTCCGGTCAACCTCGGTTCCGACCGCGGTGACCAACTGGGGGGTGGTTGCCACCACAGCAAAGCGGGAATCGCGTCCAACCTGCCCGCGGATAATCACGGTGTCCTGCAGCGTCGCTCGGCCAACCTCGTCAATCACGATGGTCTGCTCGGCCGTCGCCTCCTGCTCATTGGCAGTCAGAAGCGAGATGCCATAGGCGGCACCAACCACAGCAGCAACGATGACAACGAGCCAGAAGATGCGTTTCATTGCGGAGACTCCCCTACTTGCCTAGCCGACTGCTCACCTATCCGAGCTCAAGGTCATTCCAGCCGCACTCATCCAGATCACGGTTGAACTCATCCTGGCGAGAAGAGGGAACGGCGGGGAATCTGGTTGGGGACAGGATTCCATTGGCGTTGGCCTCCAGATCACCAAGGTCCCAGCCTCGATCGATCAGACAACCAAAGACCTGGCGCCCAGACTCATTGACCGACTTCTTCTGGTCGGCGGTTAGGTTTTGCTGACGTTGGCCCTGTTCCTGCATAACCGCACCAATGCCGCTCTCGTTGTTGCAGGCGATGAGCGCATTGAGATATTCGGGTTCGGCGGCGACCGGGTCATCGGTTTGACCGGGGATGCCAACGAAGGTGTAGCCCTCCTCCTGCATACAGGTATTGAACACCGTTAGGGCGGTCCCAAGGCGGGTTTGGAAGGACCGACCGGACTCCGTTACCGCCAAGGAGGTGGTCGTTGATTCGGCGTCATCGGCGGCCTCGGCCTTTAGCCGGTCCTGACCTTCCTCAAGCAGGTCGCTCGCTTCGTCCGCGCCGACGATCTGAACATCGTCTGCTCCTCGTACCGAAGCGCCAGCATCGCTGCCATCTCCACCGCTGCATGCGGCAAGCGCAAGAGTCAACAACAGGAGGAACCCCGCTGGTCTCAGCGCTCGCTTCATTCGTCTTTCACCAAGCATTCTGCTTCGCAACATTCCAAGACTCTAGGCCAGGCCACGCGGAGTGGAAGCTCGGGCTCCCATGATGAACCGGCGAAATCTCCGCAACTCATCAGGTGGTCAGGAGCAGACCGGCAAGTAAACCAACCTGACCTAGGTGATAGAGAACCATGATTGGTACTCGGTGATTGGGTCCGGTGAGGACAAAGCGGTCAAGTCCGATGATGGCATCGGAGGTGGCAAAGGCCAGGCCACCGACTATGGCCAGGGGACGAGCCGAGCCGAAGGCGGCGACGATCATGGCACCGATGATCAGGTTGTAGCCAACAACGGGGGAATGGAGCGGGGTGCCAGCCACCCCGGCCAGGACCCGGCGCCCGACGGTTAGAAGCAAGGCACCGGCCAAGACCACCCCAAATAGAGCGAGCAGCGGGTGGAATCCAACCTTAACCAAAGCGGCGACGTACAAAATGTGCCCAAGAAGGAACGAGCCCAACCCGGCAACAAAATTGTCAACCCGAGGCAACAAGAAGACATCGCCAATAAGGCCAAAGACCAATGCGGCAATGGTTAGGGCACGAATCTGGGTGTCCGCTGTTTCGACCGTTAGTGCGACCAGGATCAACCCAGCCATGACCAAGGGTTTGGCTACTTCCTCGATTCCTACCTTGTCTTTTGCCACGGCCCACCAGTCAACAACTGCGGTCGCGGCGACCAGAACGAGGATGATTGACACAGTCATTGGGCTCATTCTTGTTCCCGGACCACTCCGGGATCGAATCATCTGACCTATTGCCCCCATTCGGCCGCTGATTCAACCTACGTTGATGGCCATCGAAGACGGCTTTACCCCTCCGCGCATGACTCCCTATGGGGCTCCGTACCGGGCCCCAGAAGGCAGGGCTGCGATGGTTCGCGCCCAAATTCGGAACTCGATTCGGATCCTTGGGAAACTAACCTCGCCCCTTCGGGCCGACCCGGACTATCTAGTGATCGGAACCAAACGAGGGGGCACGACGTCGATGGCGAAGTGGCTACTGGAACACCCCGATGTTGCTCCCCTCTTTCCGGCCAGAGAAACAAGGAAGGGGACCTACTACTTCGACGTGAACTTTGGTCGGGGTGATGCTTGGTACAAGTCTCATTTCCCAACAAGGGCCAGCCTCAACCTGCGGGCCAAGCGGAAGGGGCGACCGGTGTTGGTGGGCGAGGCCACTCCCTATTATTTGCATTCGCCCCACGCGGCGAACCGGGCCGTTGAGGCCGTGCCCAACGCCAAAATCATTGTCTTGCTGCGCGACCCCATCGCTCGAGCTTTCAGCCATTGGACCGAGCGGACCCGCAACAACGTAGAAACGCTCAGCTTCGAGGAGGCCCTGGCCGCAGAACCTGGCCGATTGGAGGGCGAAGAAGACAAGATGCTGGCCGACCCGAGCTATGTGAGCTTTGCTCATCAGCACTTCTCCTACATCGACCAGGGTCGCTATGCCCGAGGGCTGCGACGTTGGATGCAGGCCTTTCCTCCCGAGCAGTTGCTCATTATCCGCAGCGAGGACATGTATGAGAATCCGGGCAAGATCTTTGGCCAGACTCTGGAGTTTCTCGGCCTCCCCGCCTATGAACCCCAGGCGTTTTCTGCCTGGAATATGAAGCCTAAGGATCCCGTCTCCGCCGAGGCGACGGCTCTGCTTCGCCAGGCGCTGGCGGACGACGTTGTCGAGCTGGAGGATCTCTTGGGCCGGTCGATGGAGTGGCAGTAGTGGCTACATCAACACAACCACAGCCGATTCTGTTCATTGGCGGACTGGGTCGCTCGGGAACGACCCTGATCGAGAAACTGCTGAACGAACTTCCTCACACCCAATCGGTTGGTGAGACCGTGCATCTGTGGGAGCGTGGGGTTCGGGATCAGGAACGCTGCGGTTGTGGCCAACCCTTCACCACCTGTGAGCATTGGAGTGCGGTCGGAATCGAAGCTTTTGGTTCCTGGGCCAACGTCGACCTGGATCGAGTAACTGATCTGCGATGGAAGGTCGATCGCAGCCGCATGCTTCCCCAGATCTTCCGCTCCCTGCGTTCGGGTAATCCAACTGCGGAACAGCGCGAGTACTTGGACTTTCTTCGACCAGTTCTGTTGGCATCGGCCAAGGTTGGCGGTCAGCAACCAGACGGTGGCCCCAAGGTCATCCTAGATTCATCCAAGCATCTTTCGACGGCTGCCATCTTGGCCCTCGATCCCGAACTAGACGTACGTGTTCTGCATGTTTTGCGCGACCCACGAGGCGTGGCCCATTCCTGGACCAAGCAAATCACCAGACCCGAAGCCGTCGCGGATTCGGCTCAGGATGGGGTCGTGTCGCTGATGCCGACGTACAAACCATCTCGGACCGCACTCCGTTGGGTTACGGACAACCTTGGATTTGAGGCCCTAGCCAAACTCGGGGTTGCCAGCATGCAGTTACGCTATGAGGACTTCCTGGCCGACCCCAGCGGCTCAATGACCGGTGTTGCCAACTTCGCTGGGATCGAGGGCGACAATTTGTTTTCAATGATCGACGGCCAGAAGCTGACGCTCAGCAATCCCATGCATTCGGTGGCCGGGAATCCGCTGCGGTTCGGAGGGGACCAGATCACGTTGCGTCTCGATGATGCCTGGAAGACCGATCTTGGCCCAAAGGCCCGGGCAACGGTGACCAGAATTACCCGACCTGTGCTCGGCCACTTTGGCTATCGGGCCTAGCTTCGTTCGCTTTTGCTAACTGCGGATCGCCCGAACGATGGCCCCATGACGACCCGGACCGGTCTCGTGGGTGTAGTCAATAGAGACTTCAGTCAGACCGGCTGTTTGCAGCATCGCCATGTAGTCGTCTCGCTGCAATGCCCCCGCTCCGCACTCCGACCACTCCAGGTCATCGGTGGTTGGTTCCACGCCGTTCTCGGCGACGACATCCGATACTGCAACCCTGCCACCGGGACGCAACACTCGGGCAATCTCGGCGAAGACCGGCGTCTTATCTGGAGCTAGATTGATGACACAGTTGGAGATCACCACATCAACCGACCCATCCGGCAGGGGGAGATCCTCGATCATGCCTTGGAGGAATTCGACATTGTCCACGCCAGCCTCACTGGCGTTCGCTCGGGCCAACTCGAGCATTTCGGGGAGGAAGTCGACGCCATAGGCTTTGCCGGTTGGTCCAACCCGTTTGGCAGACAGAATCACGTCAAGGCCTCCTCCCGAACCAAGATCGAGGACGGTCTCCCCGGCCTCAAGATCTGCCATGGCGTAAGGGTTGCCACAACCCATCGAGAGCTTTGCCGCAGAGCCAACCTCTTCGACCAGTATTGAATCGTCGTATTGGCTGGCTCCCCAGCGGCCGGCGTTTCGCTCGGTGTGATCAACCCGTCGAGCCGCCTCACGGTAATACTCCCGGACGTTCTCGTGGACCTCATTCGAACTCATTGCTACAGCTCCTTTGTTGTAGTTTTGGAGTCCATCACGACCTCGACCGCAGAGGGGAAGGCCGACAGGCAGGATTCGTTTATTCGCCATTGACTTGTTGTGCCAACCCGGTCAACGAGGACAAAGCGAACCTCGGCCAACTTGGCCAGGTGGTGAGAAATCGTTGACTGCCCAACATCGAGCTGATCCGTTATCGCACCGACGGTCATCGAGGTGCCGGTACGGGCCAACAATTGCAGGATCATCACCCTGGTCGGGTCTCCTAGGGCACGGAACCAGCTGGCCCATTCATCTGCTTGGGCTCGATCGAGTATTGAGATCTCAGCGCCGGGCCGTGTAGTCGTCTTTGATGGACTTCTCATCGCGCGATCATCGACGATAGTCGATCATTAGGGTATGCGCCACAAATGTCGTGTTTTGGTCTGTCTGTTCTGAGGCTGTCTGTTCTGAGGCCGTCTAATCCAAGGCTGTCTAATCCGAGGCCGTCCGATCTGAGGCCGTGACTCGCCCGTTCACCACCTCGACACCCTCGGCTCGAAGGCGTTTGATGTGCTCGCTCGGATTGTGAGGAATGACTCGCCCGTTGGCGGCCACGATACGCCACCATGGCAGGCCATCAATTCTTTTGAGGACCCCGCCGACGGCGCGGGCCGCCCCCGGATATCCAGCCTCGGCGGCAACATCTCCATAGCTCAAGACATCACCCGGGACAGTCGAGCCCAATACAGCGACAACCGCAGACTCAAACTCGGTAAGTCCCTCAGTCGCCCACATTGTCGGCCCACCACCGATCAAGCCGCTGGTACAACTCTTCGATGGGGAGGTCACCCTCGTCATTCTTGATCGCCATCAGGAACTTTAGGGCCTTTCCAATTGCTGGGCCGCCTTTCACGTTGTAGCGGGCCATGACCGCTTGGCCGTCGATTTGGGGGCGCCTCGCCGCCTCGGCCTCCTCGCGTGCCAACAGCACAATGCGTTCCTCCATCTCGTCGATAAGCCGATGGAGTCTGGCTTCCTTAGACCGGTTGCGGGTGGTGCAGTCGCTCCGAATCAGTTGGTTGAGGTCGCCAAGCAATGGTCCAGCCTCGCGGGCATAGCGTCGGACAGCACTATCACTCCAGCCATCTCCATAACCCTTGAACCGTCCAGACAGACGCACAAGTTCGGTCACGTCCTTGACCATTTCTGGTTCGAATTCGAGGGCACGCAGGCGTTTCCTAGTAATTTTCGCCCCGACTGCCTCGTGATGGCGAAAAGTCACGCCACCATGTTCAAAGGACCGGGTGGCCGGCTTTCCAACGTCGTGGAACAGAGCCGCTAAGCGGAGTTTCAGAACCGGCGGGGTCTTGGCCGTAACAGCAATGGTGTGGGCCAGAACATCCTTGTGACGGTGGATTGGGTCTTGCTCCAATTTCAACGCTGGCAGCTCGGGCACGACCTCGGCTGCTCGACCAGAATCGCAGTACTGCCAAAGACCCTCAGTCGGGTCCTCTGCTACCAAGATTTCGGAGAGTTCGTCTCGCCATTGGGCCGGAGTCACAAGACAAGAACTATCAGCACTGAACACACTTTCGCTACGAATTTCCCCACTGCGGCATTGGGACTAGTCGATTTCCGGAGGCCGGCGAAGCCGCACATCACCGTTGGTTCGAATGGCGATGGAACGATCGGCCCCTCCCTCAACCTCAATCCCGATGTCTACGTCGAGGGAGCGTGGCGTTAGCTCGCGCTCCACGCCATCCTCTCCAAGGATCTGAACCCGAAAACGCCTGGCGCGCCGATCGAACCAGAGATCTACGTCGCCGCCGGCAGAGATGTCCAATAGGTCGGTGTCCAGACCGGCGCCAGTAACCGAATCGTTGGCTACCACCCGCACCGAACCTCGAAGGGGCCCAAGGGCCACCCCGTCTCGGGTGGAGAAAACCGTTAGCTTCCCCTCATAGCGGTCAATATCGACGAACCCATCAGCAATGATGACCAGATCCGGAGCGCCCGTGACCTGCAGGTCGATTGCCGAACGACACGGTGTTCGACCTGGGCAAAGCACTCGAATCAGAATGTCACTTTCTTGCACTTCGATTTGCGCGCTCGGTTGGGCCAGGACCCAACTGTCTCGACGAGTGACCGCCGAGACGTCACCTTGACTGACCGAGACCGGGCCAGCGTCGTTGATCACGATGATTCGTGATGGAGTTCCCAACTCGACCGTGGTCTCTTCGGAGCGATCGAACCAGCCAAGGAAAACAATCAATGTCCCGACGATCAGCGCGGGAAGAAGCCACCAGCGTCGCCGCCGCGATTGCTCGTCTCGTTCGACCATCGAATTCACCTATTTCACGTCGCTCGACTCCCACTCTTGCGAGTAGCCCAACGTAGAGCCACGGTACTCAGGAGTTGATGGCCAGACAGGCCAACATGAAGACGATAGGTCCCCTCGGGCGCGCTCCAGACCTCACCCAACCAGCGCGAGGTCAAGAGTCGGGAAGCTTATGCCCCTGGGGCAAGGATGAAGAAGACGACCGCTGCTAAGTGGAGGGCACCAAGAATCGAGGCCTTACGCAAGCCAAGGGTGGACCCACTGAGCCGGAGAAGGGTTGACCCGACAAGGAGCACGCTGGCAGTTAGAAGTCCGGCCAGTGCGACCTGACCCAGCACACCGGTAGCCACGATGACCATCCAGATCAGGCTGAGCAATATTAACTCAGACCGATTGTCCGCCGTCTCTCGCTCAAGCCGCTGGTAGTCAAATGCCGCCGTTGTCATCATCGCCCGTCCACCTCCCGTTGAAGCGGGATGACTCGCCAGCATCCCACTTGATCAATCCGCCCACCCGCCGGAACCGCCAGGCAGTTGACTGATACTGGCAGAAGATGTGTCGCTTTTCACCTCGGTTCTCCCTCTTTTTGTTCATTGACACCGAAATGAAAGAAATAGTCGACAAATGTTACGGATTACGTACCAACGCGAAACTGCCGCGACCTTTTAGTGCTGACCCCGTCGTAGTAGCCGAGGGTCAAAGTAGGACCACGCCGTCGACGCAGGATCAGACCGTTTACGCGGTTTCACGCAGGGGCGGACATCGAAGGGAACGAGGGATCCGCCATGAAACGAATCGCCGCAGGAGCCCTGTTCGGGGCATTGGCACTGGCAGGATTCGGAATGTGGTCCAACGTGATCGCCCTCCAGTTTCCTTGGCAGTTCCCTTGGCAGCCCGACATCGACTTCACCGAGGTTGCCGTAGAGCTCTCCCTGCCCGAAGAGGCTCGGATCGTGGCCATCGAGCCAATCACCCTGGATTGTCGGGCCAGGGTCCACGCATCGATCCCTATTGAAGGCCGACGCGAGCACACAGCCTTTGGCCGGGTCTACCGGACCGACACCATCACCATGCAAGCCATTGGCGACGTCGACACCTGTATCGAAGGGTCCTCTGCTCAGGTCCAATACAACGCCGATGGTACAACCTACGTTTCCATCGACGCCGATGACATCGTCTTCGTCCGACCTCGGGTCGATGCGGTAAAGTCAGCCGAGTCCGTCCGTGTCAGCAAGGGCCTTGTTGGGAAGTGGACCGACGTCTTTCCTTGGGTCGACGACGATCTTGGTCTCACGCCGGTTACCTACGCCTGGGCTCAGAACGTCATCGGTGGCAGCCAGTGCATGCAAGCGGCCTATACGGTCACCGAGGGAATTTTGATTGACGCCTACACCGAGCAGTTCATTGCCAACGGTGCCGACGCCTCTCGGTTGACAGTTGAGATTCTGGGAAGGCCAACCTTTAGTGATCCGCCGCCGCTGGATCTGGGCGGAGTTGAGATGAACATTGACTACGACACCATCACCTGCCAGGTGAGCGAGGATCTCCAGGGCGGGATCAGTACGCCGATCACAAACTAGTCCGCCGCCCTAACTCGGTGGCCTAAGGTCTAGCAATGGCTAAGGATCCCACTATCGAGGTGAACTCCAACCTCACGATCCCAGCCGACGAGTTGATTTGGCGCTATGGCCCTTCTGGCGGTCCGGGTGGACAGCACGCCAACAAGTCCAACACCAGAGCCGAACTAATTTTCGATATTGCAAACTCGACGGTTCTCAGTGAAAGTCAACGGGCCAAGCTGACAGACATGTTTGGGCCTCGTCTGCGAGTGGTGGCTGACGATTCGCGATCTCAGATGCGAAATCGGCAGGTGGCTGCGGAGCGGCTCGCAGCCAAGCTGGCCGAGGCACTAAAACCCAAACGCGTTCGCCGTCCTAGCAAACCCGGTCGAGGAGCCAGGGAGCGGCGGCTGGCCGACAAGCGAAAGCAGAGTCAACGCAAGGCAAACCGTCGCATCAGCTATGACGATTGAAGAGGAGACTGGCCAATCGTTGCGGCTATTCGCACAAGTCGGCTAACCGAGCGATACTTCTGCCATGACTGAGAGTGAAAGACCACAAGTTCGTTCTGCCTGGGGCATGGTGGAAGAGGCAAAGAAGCGCATCGACAATTTGTCGCCCGAGGAACTACAGGCCGAGCTTGCCGCCGGGACTGCTACCGCTATCGACATTCGGGACTACCGAGAAGTCTTTACCGAAGGCAAAGTCCCCGGAGCACTGCACACCCCGCGAGGAATGCTGGAATTCTGGATCGACCCGGCCAGCGAGTACTACCGGGACGTGTTCACACCGGACAAGCGCTACATCATTTATTGTGCTGGAGGTGGCCGATCGGCGCTCGCCGCTGTAGTCATGAAGGACATGGGGTATCCCAATGTCGGACACCTTGAACCTGGCTTTGGTGGCTGGGCTGCTGCCGGAATGGAAACAGAGAGTATTGAGCAAACTGGGAAGTGGATTCCTAGGAAATCGTAATGATGTCGTTTCCGGTGATCGGGATTCCCTCAGTGCTTCCCGAAACCAGGTCGCCCTCACAGTTCAGCGCACTTGCGATAATCGTCCCCTGGGGGACTAACAACTTGTAGCTGCCTCCAATGGGAATGGTGTCCTCGGAGCCGAGTTCGTCCAGACCAACATCGGCGGAACCGAGCGGATTCACTTTCAGAAAACAAATCTCGAAGGCGGATTGGTTGACGAACTCGACCTCGTACACGGGAACAGGCTCCGGTGTGACTTCGATTGCTTCGATGAAAATGATCTCGTCCTGCACAAAGAACACAATCTCATAAAGCCCGGCGGACAGACCGTCTTGATTTTGGGCGCAAACCCAGAAGTTTGTCCCGCTGCTCTCCTGCACCCAGGTCTCACCAAAGTAGCTGAAGTCTTCGATGACTTCTCCGTCTATAAGCCACACAGCATCCCACCCTGCTCCCGTTGGAAGGTTCTGCCAATCAAACCAGAAGCAAAGGTTGTTGGTTCCTGCTGCCGCGGTGGTGGTGAACTCGGTTGTTTCTTCAGTCTCTCCTACCCCGAGACTAAACCCGGGTCGGTAGGCAATGACCTGGAATGGGTCAACAACGATTTCCGCTGGCTGGGCGGCCCCAGCTGCATTGGATGCCAGGGGTGTCGCCGTCTGGGCGCTGGTGATGATATCGGCCGCGAGGTTGATGGGGCGGATGCCGTTGAGGAAGCCGCCAATCGGTGTGCACTGGTCACCATTGTCAATGGAGCCATCGCCATTGGTGTCGGTGATTACTCGGCAGTCAACGATCGGAGAATCCTCACCGGCTGAGGCCTGAGTCGGGATACCAATCAGTTGGCCTTCCAGGTTCACGGCTGTTCCACCACTGTTGCCACCGGCGATTGTGGCGTCGGTCTTAATCCAAGAACGATCGCTCACTCCCGCTTGGGAAGTAAAGCCCGACACCGCACCATTGGTGAAGGTGATGGTGCTACCTCCGATGGTCGGGTAGCCAAGGATGCGGATGTTGTCACCGATCTTGACCGAATCGCTGTCACCAATTTCGGTGGAAGGGAAGGTGTCTGGGAGTGGGCTTCCGTCGAGTGACTCAGCGATTCGTAGTACGGCGAGATCAAGCTGGAAGTCAAAGTCGAGCAGGTCGGCCAAGTACAGAATCTCGGGGGCGAGGCCAGCATCGTCGGTCATGGCAATAGCGATTGACTCGACTTCGCAGCCGTTGCCGGGAGTGATGACATGAGCATTGGTCAAGATGGTGCCGCGGTCATCCAAGATCGTGCCTGAACCAACGCAAGTTGGCTCACCGGCGGTGTTGCGCACCAAGATTTGTACGGTCGATTGGGCCAACCGCTCGACACTGGGCGGCCCTTCGGGCTCGGCGATGGTGGTCGTCGGAGCCTCGGTGGTGACGACTGTGGTGGTGACGGCCGTGGTTGTTGTTGCGGCATCTTCGTCGCCCCCGCCTCCGGCCACGATGGCAGCGGCGCCGCCACCGGCGATGAGAAGGGCCAGTGCCCCGCCGACGATCATCCCGGTCTTCTTCTTCTTGGGTGCGGGCTGGGTTGGGGTACCGCCATAGGGGTTCGGTGATCCTGGGGCTGAGGTACCAAAGGACTGGGTCGGGGGAATCGCCCCGGGAGGTGACGCTGCTGGAGGTGCCTGGTACGGCTGGGCCGGTTGTGGCACTTGGTAAGGCTGGGCCGGTTGTGGCGCTTGGGCTTGTTGTGGCGGTGGCGTGGCCTGGGGTTGGTAGGGCTGGGCCGGTGGCGTCTGGTAAGGCGTGGCGGCCGGAGGTTGGGCCGCGGGAGGTTGGGCCGCGGGAGGAGTGGCGGCCGGAGGTTGGGCCGCGGGAGGAGTGGCGGCCGGAGGTTGGGCCGCGGGAGGGGTGGCGGCCGGAGGTTGGGCCGCGGGAGGAGTGGCGGCCGGAGGTTGGGCCTCTTGGCCAGGACGCTTGGGGGGTTGCGGTGGCTCGTACTTGTTCGAATCGCTCACGGCAATCAATCTAGGCGATCGACGCAGCCAGTGAGGAACGGGGATATCCCCATTTGTTCCCCTAATAGTGGTGCCGCAGGCTTTGACACCTAGAGGAAGACAAGATTGACCGATCTGGCCGATGAAGCCCAGTCGGATCACCGCTAACCTTCGAGGCCGAGTCCCCGACGAATCCAGGGGAGTTCGCCCCCGTAGCTCAGTGGATAGAGCATTGGTTTCCTAAACCATGTGCGGCAGTTCGATTCTGCCCGGGGGCACTAGCCGATTTAGCGCTTTGACCAGGCTTTATACAGATTCACTTGCAAACCTCTGCGAACTCCTGGAATCGCCTAAACACCCCTGTTTCCCCTTGGCTGTGGGTACTGTGTGGGTACAAATCAGATCCAGACGAGTCAGAAGACCATGACAACTACGGTAGTAGTCACCATGAGTACTGCTTCGCTCGACAACCGCCACTCACTCGCTCAACGAATCTTCGAGCGGTGCTATCTGACCGGGGAGTTCCGCCTTCGCTCTGGTCGCATGGCGACCTACTACTTCGACAAGTACCAATTCGAGAGCGATCCGGAATTGCTCACAACGATCGCCCAAGGACTCCGAGATCTCATTCCTGCCGATGTCGACCTACTGGCAGGCCTAGAGATGGGCGGGATCCCTGTGGTGACCGCATTGTCCCGCGAAACCGGGATACCGGCAGTATTTGTTCGTAAGCAGGCAAAGGACTACGGAACAGCGAAACTGGCCGAAGGACCAGGAATCGAAGGCAAGCGCCTAATGATTGTCGAGGACGTCGCCACCTCCGGCGGGCAGATCAAGTTGTCCGCAAAAGACTTGCGCGACCGCGGTGCCATTGTTGTCGGAGCCGTATGCGTGGTCGACCGATGCGAGGGCGCCAAAGAAGCTCTAGTCGAAGAACAGATCAGCCTGATCTCCCTGCTACTCGGACCCGAAATAATGTCCTTCGCTGTAGCAAGCTGAACTGGCGCAAGGAATCCGGCCCACTCGTCCTAACCGTGGCAACAATCCACGAGCCCGTTCTTCTCGTTCAAATGCTCCACACCATGCCCAGCGTCCAACCAGTACAAGTCAAGGTCAGACCTACACCATGATCATGCTCAGCTCGCCGAGGCCAGTCTGACGTCATAGTGAATCGTGAGATCCAAAGCCTCCGCTATTTCCACCAACCGAGCGAAACTCACACCTGCGTAGTCACTGGCCTCGTACCGCTGAACCGCTTGCTCAGCAAGACCCAACCGCCCGGCCAACTCCCGCTGAGTCAACCCTCGGGCGATTCGAGCGCGAATCAGTGAAGTCGGAAACTCACTGATCCCATTCGCCTCAATCAACGTCGCATCATGCAATGCGTCATAGTCCGACAACTCAGCTTCAAAGTCACCCAGCGTCCCACGAATGGCTTCCAGTTGCATTTGACGCATCTCCGGTGCCAAGCCATCCGAGAGTGGGGCTTGTTCAAGCTCGCTAATAGCCACACGGACCTCATCAGCCTTACTGCGCGTGATCTTGTACTGCCGTTCATTCTTGATCATGACTCAAACTCCTCAGTTTCCAGATCGACAATTCCCTTGACCCGCCCATCACGGTCCTGTTGGAAGAACTCCACGAA
>JAJRXF010000099.1 GCA_024276425.1 Actinomycetes bacterium
CATGCCTGAAGAGGTCAACCGAGTGGTGGCCGATCGGGTTGCCGATCTTTTGCTGGCTTCGTCTCCGGATGCGGCGGTAAACCTACGAAACGAGGGCTATCGCGACGATCAGATTCACCTGGTTGGCAATGTGATGATCGACACACTTCTCGTCAACGCTGAGCGGGCGCGAGACCGCAAGACTCCTGAACGCTTCGACGTGGAACCAGGTAACTACGGCCTGGTCACCCTTCACCGGCCATCCAATGTGGATGATCCTCTGCTGTTGAAAGGTCTGATTGAGGCTCTTTCTGACGTGGCCGAGAAGCTGCCTCTGTTGTTTGCCGTTCACCCCCGAACGCGAGAAGCGGTGGAGGCCCTGAACAAGTCAGAGAATCTGCGCCTCATCGGCCCCCAGGGCTATCTGGACTTCCTGGGACTGCAGGCCGACTCACGCATGGTCCTGACAGACTCTGGCGGTCTGCAGGAGGAAACAACAGCGTTGGGAATCCCGTGTCTGACTCTGCGAACCTCGACTGAGCGACCCATCACCATCACCGAAGGCACAAATCGTCTTGTCGGCCCCGATCCGGACACGATCCGTGTCGCTGCGGCAGAGATTATGGAGAACCCGCCAGAACCTCGTTGTCCGGAATTGTGGGATGGGCATGCTGGTGATCGGATTGCCAAAGTTCTCTTGGACACGTTGGCCGATGAGAGCCGCTTGCGTCCAACTGATCTGGCAGGGTGAACGTGTCCTCTGACCCTTCTAGGAGAATAAAGCGCCTGCTGGATGTGATCGTCTCCATATCCGGCTTGCTTGTTCTCTGGCCGCTGTTGCTTGTCACCGCAGTTCTTGTGCGGATTCGACTTGGGTCTCCAGTGATCTTTCGCCAGACCCGGCCCGGCCTGAACGGTGAACCGTTCGAGCTATTGAAGTTCCGGTCGATGAGAGATGGGGATGGGCCCGACGAAGAGCGGTTAACGGAGTTCGGAAAGAAGCTGCGTTCACTCAGCCTTGATGAGTTGCCCGAACTCATCAATATTGCTCGTGGTGACATGAGCCTGGTTGGTCCCAGGCCACTTCTGACCGAGTACCTACCTCTGTACTCCGAGCGTCAGGCCCGTCGCCACGAGGTCCGGCCCGGCCTGACAGGTCTGGCCCAAGTATCTGGGCGAAACCTGGTTGGCTGGGAAGATCGATTGGAGTTGGATGTGGAGTACGTGGAGAATCACTCGTTCCTTGGGGATATGAAGATCTTGATCCAAACGGTCCGAGCTGTTTTGACTCAGGACGGGATCTCGTCCTCGGAGGCTCCCACGATGCATCACTTCCTAGGGTCTGAGACCGGCGGTCGACGATGACTGCTTTGGCAATCCTTGGCGGAGGGGGACACGCCAGCGATGTGCTGGCTGTTGTCGAAGCATGCTTGCAGGCTGGCTCGTGTGACGTAGATCCAATTACGGTGTCTGATGATGTGTGGGAACACCGGGATCGATTTGACGGGCGAGAAGTTCAGCTCGTCGACGGTGTATTCGCTCCTCTGAGCACGGGCGTCTTCTTTGTGATGGGTATCGGGTATCCGGAGTCAAGAAAGGCGGTGGCGGAACAAGCCCTGGCCATGGGAGGCATACCGCTTCCAACGCTTCAGCATCCAAGAACCGACGTTGGTGCTGGGGCGCGAGTAGCACCTGGTGTGGTGATCTTTGGACAGGTTTGGGTATCGCCAAACGTCACACTCGGCGAGCATGTCCACGTGTCCTACGGCTCTACCATCGGTCATGACACCCAGGTTGGACAATATTCTTCCATCATGCCTGGGGCCAAGATCGCGGGTGATGTGACTATCGGGAGCGAGGTGTTGGTCGGCACCGGGGCCGTGATCTTGGAGGGCATTGAGATCGGAGATGGAGCGCGCGTCGGTGCCGGCTCTGTCGTGACCAAGAATGTTGCTGCGGGTATGACCGTTGTTGGCATACCAGCCAAGGAGATGACGTGAAGCGTCGGGTGCTTGTCCTCAATCAGTTCGCCCTGCCCATGTCTGGTGGAGGTGGAACCAGACATGTCGAGCTCTTTGGTCGGTTGACCGATTGGGATGCTCGGATTCTGGCTGCTAATCGGCACTATTTCGACCAGAGCCCGGTCTCATCGGAGGGGATTCTTCGGACACTTCCGGTTACCCCGTTTCGAGGGAACGGAACCAGCCGGGTCTTGAACTGGGCCAGCTACTCAGCGGTTGCGCTGCTGCGGGGTGTGACCTCTCCAAAACCGGCCGTGGTATACGGGTCTTCCCCCCACCTTGGGGCTGCCTTGGCTGGTCTGATGATTGCCAAGGTTCGCCGGGCGGCCTTTGTTCTGGAAGTTCGAGACCTTTGGCCACAGATCCTGGTTGATTCCGGGATGATGGCAGAGACCTCCAAGGTCTATCGTTCGCTACGCAAGCTGGAGAAGTTCCTGTATCAGTCGGCCGACCGAATTGTCATTCTGGCCGAAGGGAGTGGCCCGCCGATTTGTGCCTTGGGCATACCCGAAGACAAGCTGGTCTTTATCCCGAATGGAGCGGATCCTGCCGATTTTGAGCCGACCGAAGATCGTGATGTGCTGCGACGGCGCTATGGGTTCGAAGGGTTCACAGCGGTGTATGCCGGTGCGCACGGACCAGCAAATGGTCTTGACCTGGTTCTCGACGCCGCGGCTGAACTGAAGGATGAAAACATCCACTTCGCTTTGGTCGGGGATGGAGTGGCGAAGGAAGCACTTGTGGCTCGCAGCCACGCCGAGGGTCTTAGCAATGTGTACTTTCTTGATCCGATCCCCAAGACAGAGATGGCAAATCTGCTCGCTGCAGCTGATGTTGGGCTCCACAGCTTGGCTGATGTTGAGCTGTTCAAGACTGGGGTGAGCCCAAACAAGTTATACGACTACATGGCAGCAGGACTACCTGTTCTGACCAACACTGGCGGTGACGTTGCCCAGATGGTGCGTAACGCTGGTTCGGGGTTGGCGGTAGACCCGACGAGAATGGCCCAGGGAATGCGGCAACTGGCCCAAATGTCCTGGGCCGAGCGGGCCGAGATGTCGACCGCTGGGAAGGCGTTCATGGAAGCAGAACGCTCAAGAAGCGCGATGGCAGCCCGGTTAGCTCAGGTATTCGAGGATGTCACGGGGTGAACTTGCAAATGGTTCGGCGGCTGCCTCTCTATGTGGATGCGGCCCGAAGGCTCGGCCCGGGATGGGTTGCGTTTCGCCTCCGCTATGCCGCTGAGCTGAAGTCTGGTGTGCATCTTCGCCGTTCGCCCATGGGGGAGTGGCACAAGCCGACTCCGACTTCGTGGCGACCAGCTCCTGTAGTTGATGCTGTTGGGCTGTCTGCCTGGTTGTCAGCGAACTACCCCCGTGATCAGCGGCACGAGTTGGCCCAGGTAGCCTCTGATCTTCGAGAACGACGGTTCCAAGTGTTTGGCACCAAAGTGCAGATGAAGGACTGGCACCACGATCCCTACGCCGGGGTTCGCTATCCCCGCGAGACCCACTGGTCCCAGGTCCCAGAGTTTCCCAATGCCGACCTGAAACGAATCTGGGAACCAAGCCGTTTCGGCTGGGCCTTTGACCTTGCTCGTGCCCATGTCGTTGTGCCCGAGTCCGGTGCTGGTGAACTGTTCTGGGATCTATTCGATGAGTGGCGTGACCAGAACCCGCCGAATGAGGGCGTGAACTGGCAATGCGGCCAAGAAGCAAGCCTTCGATTGATGGCTGTGACCTGTGCTGCTCAGGCCATGCCCGAACTCCTAACCGATGTGCGAATGGGTCAGCTCCAACAATTGGCCGCAGTCACCGCAGACCGAGTCGAGTCCAACATTGCCTATGCCCGTAGTCAGAAGAACAATCATCACATCAGCGAGGCTGTCGGCTTGCTGACAGCAAGCTACCTACACCCTGATGGCAACGGTGAGCAATGGCAAGAACTTGGTCAGCAGCATCTGAACGAGGTGGCGGAGACCCTCATCTTCCAAGACGGCGGATCGTCACAGTACTCAACCAACTATCACCGTGTCTTTGTCCAGAATTTGATGTGGGC
>JAJRXF010000100.1 GCA_024276425.1 Actinomycetes bacterium
CCCCCTCTGTACTGTCCCCCTCTGTACTGTCCCCCTCTGTACTGTCCCCCTCTGTACTGTCCCCCTCTGTACTGTCCCCCTCTGTACTGTCCCCCTCTGTACTGTCCCCCTCTGTACTGTCCCCCTCTGTGCCATTCACCCAGTATCGAACATTTGTTCGATACTGGCAACCTAGCTAGCCAAATGATGCTTCGGTGGGGATTTCCACCCCGGGTTTGTAGTGGATGTACAAGTTCTCGATAATTTCCTTCAGTCCACCAGAGTCTGCCCCTGAGGCAAGCTGAACCGAAATGGTCTGAGCATAGACATGCACCGCATCGACCTGACCGGAATCCAGTAGCAGTCTGGCAACAACATCGGAAGGACGGTCCCCCAGAACCTCGTCCCCTCGTTCATACCGCTCGTGGCCCATCCCGGTGAAGGAACGATTGGTTTCGAACCGCACAAACCCGTGCCTGTCCGACGGCTTTTCTATGACGCTGACTGGTTCACCCATACCAACCAAAGCCTATCGCTTGGAGAAGGCGCCGAGAGAAGGCGCCGAGAGAAGGCGCCTAACCGACAGAGAGAGCCCGGAAGGGTTTAGTCACCCACAGAACCATAGAACTGAGCACGATAGTGACCGAGCCAAGCACGCTGTGTACAACCTTGAAGGCAACCTCATGGTCACCCATGAGGATCCCTCCTCCCCGGACAACCCACCAACCGATACCAAAGACAGCCAGACCAGAGGCCAAATTCGTGACCAGTGAAGAAACTGCGTCAGATCCAACCGTGCCATTTCTTGTGCGCCATGAGGTAACCACCTGAAACCCTAGAAACAGTGCAACCCCGCTGAAGCCAACGGCAACCCCCAACCGCCAAAGCATCGACCAGCCTGAAAGTGAATCATTCTGGATGATATTTCGTATGCGGCCGATCCAAACCAACAAGGTCCACGCCACCAGCAGAGGCAAACTGAATGCACGCATTCTCATAGCCTAACCTCCCAACCGCGGCAATTCTCAGCATCGAGTGTCTCACTAGTAACTGCCACTGAGCTTGCTAATCAATAGTGATACCACAGGAGTCGAGAGCGGCCACCAGCGCCGCAGCCTCTTCTTCGTTTGCCGAGCCATCCAAAAGGCGCTCAAGATCCTCCAACTCAATTGCTTGGGTGAAACAGATGCTCTCTTGTTGGGTGAGGCCAAGCTGCTCGCCTAGCGTGGCTCGCAACTCTTCCTCCACCCTTACCTGATCAAGTTCGGGATCGATCAGGTCATCAAACTCCGACTCATCGAGCGGGTCTGGGGCCGGCACCAGCACCTCGGCTCCTCCTGGCTTGATCTGGCATTCATCTTCCAAAATCAGGTCGAAACGGGCTGAGGCATCATCAGCCTCCGGGTTCATCAAATAGTCAATCGGTAGGGCAAAAAGATCGAAACGAACGTCCTCAAGATCGCGGCGGAATTGTTCGACCCCAGCAGCCATCAACGACAACTCGGTGAGGGCCTCATCGGGGGCGATACCCGAAAGCTCCTCAAGCCGATCCCCCCAGATCTTCACGAAGGACTCCAACTCTGATGGACTACCCGCAACCTCGCCGATGCGACCCTCGAACTGTCGGTATTCCCATGACAGGTCACAAAAGGCCCGTTCCTCCTGTTGCGAGCACCCAGCCAGAACACCAAGAGCCAGCAGTCCAATGATGCATACCCGAAGCGCAACCACCCGGCGACTCTAGGCCCCCAAATCACCCAGCGGAATTCGCCCCTAGAACAAGGCGTCCTGACCAGCCACATCTGGCCTGGAGGCAACCCGGCCAGATGTTGGCTGGACGGGGTTGGTTCGGCGCACACCGTTAAAGACCAGGTTGTCCATAAAGACCCAACTTCGGCGATGAATTGGCGTTGGCCCATAGGCTTGCAACGCCATCCGATGCCTCGCACAGGGGTACCCCTTGTTGGCCTCGAAACTGAACGCAGGATAATGGGCAGCATCGGCCCGCATCATCCGATCCCTAGTCACCTTGGCCAGGATGGAGGCCGCGGCGACCGAGACACATTTCATGTCGGCCTTGACCAGCATCCGAGTGTTCCCATGCCCGACAAAATCCCAACGCCCATCCAGAACAACCCCGTCGGGTTCGATCGCGGCGTTGTCATACCTCAACCCTTCCAGCGCCCGCTTTGCCGCCAGTTTCTGGGCCGCCGACATGCCAAGCTCATCACACTCCTGATGGCTGGCATGACCAACCGAGCAGGCCAGGGCCCAGTCGACAATCCGGTCAAATATTGCCTCACGTTCCCTCTCGGTGAGTTGTTTGGAGTCCCGCAATTTGTAGATCCGACGATCCCGCGGAATGATCACCGCTCCAATAGTCAATGGACCCGCCCAGGCCCCTCGCCCAACCTCATCGATTCCGACGACAAATTCCGCTCCAGCGTCCCACAAGGCGCGCTCCTCGTTCAGATCTGGACCCTTAGTCTTGAGTGCCTTGCGCAACTTGCCTACCTTGGCCACCGGAGATCTGCCTTCTGCTGCTTGTTGCTAGCTCGGGACCTTGCGGTTTCCATCATTATTGGAAGCTCTCTCCCACCAGAGGCGGTTTGGGTAAATCGACCGGGGAGCCAATTAGCAGAGCTTCTCCCTTGGGCTCCATCGTCGACCAGTTCGAATCCAAGCCCGGGCACTCCATCCGAACCGGTTCACTCGCCTGTAGTTCCCACAACAGGGCTGGCCGATAGCCATGCCAACGAATAGCAAAGAACAACAATCCGTGGCTGGTCGCTGCCCCATGCACCTCGACCTGCCCTCCCTTCCAGGCTTGGGGGAATTGGGGAAGCAGTTCCAGTCGATCCGGGTGGTCACGAACTAGCAGGTTGCGGGATCCAAGCCAGAATCTGGCGGCAATTTCCTCATTGTCATTTCCCCAACTCCCGCTCGGCGATGCTTGCTCAGCCAGGCGCGTGAGATCTGCCAGGTTCGAGGGCACAGAGGCCACCGATGAGGCACCTAGACCAGCAACCCGAGCTAGTAAGTCATTGGCTGGTTCGGGCTGCCCGACCACCAACAAGAGCCGAGCTAAGCCGAGGAAAGCCTGAGCCATTGGAGCCCTCTCACCCGTTTTTTCCACCAGATAGGCAAGTTGGGTGATGGGAGCTAGAAGAGCTTCGGCCATCGGCTGATCATCGGCCAAACGAACGGCCCGGCCCACCCCGGCCACAACCGCGGACGCATCGGCGGCCGAACCAGGCAACCTCGTGGTGAATGATCCAGCCACCGCTCCCAACGAACCGAGGATCTCACCCACCGCACCACCCAGAGCCAACCCCTCCAGAACTGTGCCCGAACCGGGCTCAAGACTGGAGACTCGTCGTGGCAGCGTTGCCGCCGATGCCAACAACCGGGCACGGGCAGCGCCAGCCAGTTGGGTCAATCCCGGATCGGGAAAAACAAAACGTCCACCACGATCAAGTATGGCTTGCCAGCCCTTGGCCACATCCCCAGGACCGGGAACCATCTCTGGAGCAACCAACTCCGTTCCCGATTCTGCCTCAAGGTCGAGAACAAACCGCAGTCTGGTCCGATGGGGTAATGGGTAAAGCGCAACACCGGTATTGGGACCGCCCACCTCCTGCCCACCCCGGCCCAGCGGCGACCCCTTCACTGCCTGGTCGACCACGTCAATAGCTGAGGTACCGAACTCATTGGGTTCTCTCGGGAGCCGCACCGCTGATTGTCCATTGACTCCCAAAATCTGATCGACGAGCCCGATAACGGTTGGGGAAACACAGCCATCCACCCCATAGGGTCGGATTGCCAGCCCAAGAGCAACTGGGACCGGGGAATCGTTCTCCACCTCGATAACAACTACCTGGCGTCCCGAAACGGTCGCCCCATACACACGCTGACGGGCATCACCGGAGGGAATTCGCATTGCTGTTTCCAGTACCGGACCATGACTCAGGCGCTGCTGACGAATGGTTGCCTCACGAGAGGGCAGATACCAACGATCATCGGCACCAATCCACCAATCAATCGACCATTGCCGCCCATCGGGTTGCACAAGCCCCGCTCCATCAACTCTGGCTGGCGTCTGTGTGTCAAGAACGCCAACCAGCGTAAACCCGGCATCGGCCGGTCGTTCAACTGAACGACTCTGAAGCGAGAGACCGGACGACATGGGTCCTCACCCTAGGGGCCTGAAGCACAAGGTCAACAGGACCCCACTGAGCTAGCTCCTGGTTCTCCCCCCTACCCTGGGGAGGTGGTTTCTTCCGCGGCCCTTATCCCCATCAAATCCTTTGACTTAGCCAAAGGCCGACTGGCTGCTTCTTTGTCACTAAAGCAGCGAGCCGAGCTCGCCCGAACCATGGCCACCTCGGTAATAAGGGCTACAAGATCACTTTCTGCTTGGGTTGTCTGCGACACCCCAGAGGTTGCGACTCTGGCCACCACCAATGGCGCTGGCGTGATCTGGCGCGCTTCCAAGGGACTCAACCAAGCAGTCCAAGATGGCATGACCTTCCTGACTAAACAGGGCTATGAGCGGGTGGTAATTGCTCACGCCGACCTGCCGCTGGCCAACGATCTGTCTTGGGTGGCCAACCGTTTAGGAGAGGTCGATGTGGTGATCGTCCCTGACCGGCGGATGAACGGTACCAATGTGATGGGACTGTCGGTTTCGACGCCCGGCTCTATGGAATTTCGGTTCGCTTATGGTCCGGGATCATGTGAGGCCCATCAGGATGAGGCAAACCGAACCGGCCGCAGCTACCACGTCGTACCAGATGAAGACCTCGGCTGGGATGTTGATACTGATGACGACCTCGTGGTCTTTGAAACCCACTCCCTACTTCACCGAGGATCGTGATGACTGAAGCGCAGAACCCCCTGACTCCCTCACCGGTTGTTCTTCACCCGCCGGTCACATCCGACCTGCCCCAACCCAAACGCGTGCTAGCCATCGGTGCTCATCCCGATGATGTCGATTTCTGCTGTGGTTCGACCTTGGCTAAGTGGGCTTCTGGCGGAGCCGAGGTCAGCATTTTGGTTTGCACCGATGGCTCCAAGGGAACCTGGGACCCCCAAGCCGACACCGAATCCCTTGTTGCTCAACGTCAGGCCGAGCAACGCAAAGCAGCGGCAAGGCTTGGGGTCACCGGCGAGGTCGGCTTTCTTGGTTGGCCCGATGGCGAACTTGAATCAACCCTGATTCAGCGCTCCCAGGTGGCGCTCTGGATTCGTAAGCTCCGTCCCGACGTGGTGCTCGGACATGACCCGTGGCGCCCCTATCGGCTGCATCCTGACCACCGCCACGCTGGCTGGCTTGTCGTAGATGGTCTGGTTGCTGCCCGCGATCCCAAGTTCTTTCCCGAACATAGCCTTGCCCATCATCGACCCCAAACCCTTCTCCTGTTCGAAGCGGCCGCCCCGGACCATTTCGAGAGTGTCGGGGGGTTCTTTGAGCCAAAACTGTCGGCGCTGCTGGCCCACGGTTCGCAGTTCGAAACCACCATGAAGGCCGACGGCTCGGCCCAAGGAAATGGGGAAATATCGGGGCGCGAACTGCAGGATTTTCGGACCAGGCTAGAGGCGAAACTCACCGCGGCTGGAACCGCGGCTGGGGTAAGCCACGCCGAGGTGTTCAAGCTCATCGACGATCTATAGTTCCCCTCTCAGGGGTTTCCTCGGCCCATCTACGCCGTCGTCATGGCCGCCACCCTAGGGCGAAAGCCGGGGCCGACCACTACCCGCCGGGCCGGCGAAGGTTTGCATGATTTTGGACCACTGGGTGGCCCCTTCACCCGTCACAACCAAGCCAACATCGTCACGGTGCCGCCGTTGGGTGGCCAGCAGACAGAAATCCAACGCAGACCCCACAATACGGTCAGCGGCATCGGCATCGCCCCAGGTCCATCTATCACCGGCAGGCGATTCCAACTCGACCCGCACCCCACCTTCGGGCAACTCCAATCCATTCACCAGATAGGAGTAGGGGCGGGCTCCGTTGGCAATGTGGGCAATATGTCGCAACCGTTCGCTTGGCTCTCGGGTGACATCGAGAGCATCAACGATGTCCTGGCCGTGAGCCCATGTCTCCATCAACCTGGCCGTTGCGAACGAGCGTGCCCCCATGTCCAACCCATACCAGGGGATCCGATCCTTGGGGTCCTGAGTCAAGAATGCCTTGATCATGATCTCACGCCCAGAGCGCCACCATGCCAGCAGTTCCTGTGGGTTCACAGCCCGGCCCTTCTCAACTGACACTTCCACTGCCTGGGCCGCCTTCCCCTCCGCCACCGCTGCCATCATGACCCTGGCTTGTTCCCTGAAGCCGTCAGGGTCAACAACTGCCTGATGGGCTGCGGCATCGAAGTAGGCAAGGTGGCTAATCTGGTCCCGGATCGACCAGCCATCAGCCGGGGTTGGCCGATCCCAATCCTTATCCCTCAGATCGCCAATCAGCGCGTCGAGGGCCTCATGTTCAGCGGCAAGATCTTGGCAAATAGACTCCATGCCCGCAGCCTATTCTCTGCCACGGGCAAGGCTCTAGTCCAAATCGCCGGTTCCCCGAAGAGGGAGGCCAGCAGCAAGGTAGGCCGAGTCGATCACGTCCATCGTGGCCACCGCGTCCGAACCACCAGTCAATGGGGTCCCCCCGTTCGTGATCGCATCACAGAAGGCAAGCAGTTGGTAGTGATAGGTAGACTTTCCGGGAACTTCCTCGGTTGTGCTGGACTCCTCAACCGTGAGAATTAGCTTGTTTCCCCGGTGGGGGTGAATTGGGTTGTCGACCTGGAGCATTCCTTTGGTCCCGGTGACGGTTACCCAAGACCCAGCCTCACAGTCCACCATGGCGGTAAAGATGTGCCCGGTTGCCCCCGATGGGAACTCAAGGTCGATGTGAGCAGAGATATCAACCTTGGGTTGTCCCTCGATCATGGTGGCGCCGACCACATCTGGTTCTTCCCCCGCACAGAAACGGGCCCACTGCACGGCGTAGCAACCAAGATCCATGAGTGCTCCACCCGAGAGCAACCAACTATGGCGAACCTCATCGGAGACGGGTATCGGGGCGCAGAACGCGGCCTCAACTCGGCGAATCTCCCCAAGTTGATTCCCATCCAGAACTTCGCCCATTCGATCGGCCAGCGGGTGATAGCGCCAGTGGAAGGCATCCATCAACACCAGGCCAGCCTGGTCCGCCCGCTCGACCATTTCTCTTGCTTGGTCTGCATTGGATGCAAAGGGCTTTTCACACAAAACGTGCTTGCCCGCGTCGAGTGCTGCCATTGTCCAAGGGTGATGCAAGCTGATCGGCAGCGGGTTGTAGACCGCATCGAGATCTGGATCTGCCAGAAGTTCAGCGTAGGAGGCATAAGTTTTGGAAAGTCCTGCGTCGCGAGCTTGGTCCGTGGCTCGTCTCTGGTTGCGCGCGGCCAAGCCAACAACCTCCACGCCCTCAATATTTTGGGCTGGTTCGAACAGGGCCGCAGCCGATATTCGGGCCGCTCCGAGAACACCAATCCTGACTACCACGCCGCGCCTCCTCATCAACTTGATGATTCTAGGAGCAGAACGCTGGCGTCACTAGGACCATCCACCATCCTGGGAGAAAATCTGGCCGCAAATGAACGATGACTTCTCCGGTAGACCGAAGATCGAGATTGACAATCAGGGAATCGCGGGGCCCATGAAAACATCGGCGCAGGTGACCAGAACTCGCACAGCAACCTCCCTCGTTCGCCTATCCGTCACCCAACCTAATGCTATTGGGTGCCCAGCGCGGCCCGAATCTCGGCGGCCGCCTCGTCCTGGGGTGAAAGAGAACGCTCGGTTCGAACTTCGAGGCGTTTGATCGTCCCAGTAAATGCGAAAGGTGGCCGATACGAATCACTAATGCCGGACAAGTTAGATCCAATGGTCATACCCATCGAGCTGATCATCACCGACACTTCAGCCACCGTCCCGACCGCCACCGTCTCGCCGTTTACCAAAAGTTTGGTGGCCGCTGGCCCTGCCTTCACCCTTGTTTGTTCGATCCCGACCAACAACTCTCCTTCGGGCAACGGGTCGGGCGAACGAAGGATGCTGCGAGTGGTGAAATTATTGTGTTCATAGACCAGGTGACCGTCCTGGACGTAGATCACCAGACCGTTGTTCACGGTACCAACCGCTAGAAGTACGCCACCACAGATTCCGCTGGTTGGGCACACCAGATCCGCCGTCACCTTCCAGGAGCGGGCCCCAAAAGCGGGGGCAGAGTCGGCGTCGATGCGATAGATCGGCGGGTGGTAGACAAAGCGATCTCTGGCCCGCGGAGTTCCCGGAACTGGGCGACCGGCAAACATGGCCCGCGGCATCCCGGCATCAATCGGAAGCACGTCGTTGCGTTCAGCTTCAGCCCAGAACAACTGAACGAGTTCGGCTAGCTTCTCTGGGTTCTCCTCCGCCAAATCATGACACTCTGAGAAGTCCTCCGCTAGGTGATAGAGCTCCCATTCGCTGTCATCAAGTGGCGAACCTGGGCTGTGAAAGGTGACCGCCTTCCATCCGTCGGCCCAGATGCCTCGGTGGCCGAACATCTCGAAGTACTGACAGGGCTTCTTGCTCGGAACCTTCACCACGTCAATGGCAGCCGGGGCAAAGGCGTAGGCCATACTGGTGCCATCAACGGCTTGTTGTTGGACACCCTTCACCACCGTCGGGGCATCGTAGGAACACAGTTCCAAGATGGTCGGCACAATGTCGGTGATGTGGTGGAACTGGTGACGGATCTGGCCGGAGACCGAGCTATCCAGCCCGTTTGGCCACGAGACGATCAGCGGATCTCGCACTCCTCCCCCGTGGGTGTTTTGTTTGTACCGTTTGGCCGGTGTGTTGCCGACCTGGGCCCAGCCCCAGGGGTAGTTGGAATGGCTTCGCCTGGTACCGATGTCTTCCAGACGACCCGGCACGCTGTCCATGTCTTCCCCTAGCCCGTTGAAGTATCGGAACTCATCGAACAGGCCGGTGTCGTTGCCCTCTTGAGACGCCCCATTGTCGCTCATGACAAAGATGAGGGTGTCATCGTCAACGCCCAGTCGATCCAGGGAATCCAAGAAGCGGCCGACTTGAGCATCGGTGTGATCGAGGAACGCGGCGAAGGCTTCTTGGAGTCGACAGGCGAATTGCTGCTCGATACTTGAGAGTTCGTCCCACGGTTTCACCCCGGGATTGCGGGGGGCAAGGTCCGTGCCGGGAGGCACAATCCCAAGTTCCAATTGGCGTTCATACACCCGCTCTCTCCAGACGTCCCAACCTTCATCGAAAAACCCGCGGTACTTGTCCAGGAAGTCCCTTGGAGCCTGGTGGGGGGCGTGGGTGGCGCCAAAGGGCAGATAGAGAAGGAAGGGCTTCTCTGGAACCAACGACTGCTGGTTGCGAATCATGAAGATGGCTTGGTCGACAAGATCCTCGCTTAGGTGGTAGCCGCTATCGGGCTCGCCGGGCGGGTCTATTGGATGATTGTCCATGCATAGGTCGGGGTGAAAGTGATCGGTTTCCCCCTGCATGAATCCGTAGAATCGATCGAATCCCTTTTGTAACGGCCAGTTGTCAAAGGGCCCGGCTGAGGAGGCCTCTCGGCTGGGCGCAAGGTGCCATTTGCCCACACAAAACGTTGACCAGCCTCGCGGCTGGAGCATCTCGGCGATGGTGGCGGCCGAGGATGCAATTCGGCCCCGCATGTTTGGGAATCCGGTATCGAAGTTCGAAAGGGCCCGCATGCCGATGGCGTGGTGGTTTCGCCCGGTGAGCAGGGAGGCCCGCGATGGAGAACATAGGGCGGTGGTATGAAAGTTGGCGAACCGAAGGCCCCGGTCAGCCAGACGATCAAAGTTTGGGGTTGCAATGGGGGACCCAAAACAGCCAAGGTGGGCTAAACCGGTGTCGTCGAGCAGTAACAACACAATGTTGGGAGTTCCGGGATCGATCTTGTTTGGCTCTGGCCACCACGGCGTCGAGTCTTCCACGGTCTGCGCGATCGTTCCGCCGAAGAAGTTCGACAACGAGTTCTGCTTGTCCATGCACTTCGAACGTAATCGGCCTCGACCATACGGTGCGAATTCCAGCCAGCCCCTGGGTTGATGGAGCCCAGACCTGGTCCCCCAACCATTGGCCCAATTCACCTAAAGTGGCCGTCCCATCACCGATCAGGGAGGTCCTTGGTGCCGAAGACTTTGCCCCTCTATGGTCTCGACGTCCTGGCCGAATCAATCGACGGAGCGGTCGATCCCCAGCGGAACTCGATCCTGGCCGTTGGGTTCGCGACTTCAACCGGAACGGAACTCTATAACGGGGACGAGGCTGACTTGCTCGATCTCCTTGATCGTCGACTTGGGCTCCTACCAACGGGAGTTCTCGTCACCTGGTTTGGCTCCCAGATCGCCATCCCCATCCTGGAAATGCGTGCTTGTCACCTTGGAGTCACCCTCCAACTCCGCACCATGGCGGACCGTCGAGCCACCACCGGAGATCGCGTCGTTGACCTTGAACACCCGCTGTTGGCCAACTGGCGGGGGCATCAGCACCTAGACCTACAACGGACCTATGAGGGCAATCGAAGACGTTTCGGATTCCGACGGGACTACAACTCAACTCCAGATCCCCAGGAACTGGCCAATCGGGACCCGGAACAAGTCGCCTCCCTAATCCGCAGCATGGCCGAGCGTCGCTGGGTCAGATGCCGAAAACTTCTTGACCGGGTTCCGCCAGC
>JAJRXF010000101.1 GCA_024276425.1 Actinomycetes bacterium
GGCTATGCACCACTATGCCAAAGCGATAGCGAACGCCGCGCTCAAGCGCCTCGACGTCGCCGATCAGGAGCGCCGTTGGTTTTATGACTCAGTCGAGCGAGTTCCCTCGAACCGTCGGTTCTTCAACAACACCGCACGTAGAGTCCTGGCCGTAGGAGCCAAGATGCTGGAGGGTGAATTGGCCTACCATCGCGGTGACTACGCTCAGGCTCTTGTTGCGCTGCGAGAGAGCGTCGAGCGCGACGACAACCTGTACTACACCGAACCCTGGGCCTGGATGCATCCCCCGCGCCACGCATTGGCTGCCCTGCTTCTGGAGCAAGGGCACGATGAAGAAGCCGAAGCCTTGTATCGAGCTGACCTGGGTCTGGATGTGACCCCCGATGGCGCAAGTGCACGACATAGCGCCCTGCAACGTTGTGCTCAGCATCCAAACAATGTCTGGAGCTTGCATGGTTTGGTCGAGTGTTTGGAACGTCGGTCTGAGACAAAGGAACTTGCGAAGCTCCGCCCATTGTTGGAAGCCGCACTCAATCGAAGTGATGTGTCTATTACCTCCTCGTGCATGTGCCGCCAATGATCGCTTCACTCGCCATGTACGCCCACCCAAAACTCACCGGCGCACACGAGCGCTATTGGGACCTGATTCGTGACCGTTTGGGAAGTGTTGGTATTCGTGCCCCCGAGATCTTGTCTCAGACTTGCGCAGAGTTCGATGTTTGGAACGACCCTGAGCTTGTACTCAGCCAGACCTGTGGCCTGCCCTACCGGCTTTGGCTGCACAACAAGGTAGCCCTAGTTGGGACTCCAGACTTCGGAGTGAATGGTTGCCAGCCCGGATACTACCGCAGTGCGTTTCTGGTGCGCGCCGAGGACCCACGACCGAACCTGGCGGCTTTTGAGGACTCGGTCTTTGCCTACAATCAGACGTTCTCGCAGTCTGGGTATGCCGCTCCTTGGGCTCACACAACAAAAAGAGGGTTCTGGTTCAAGGACCAACTCCATTGCTCCCAGCACCTGGAATCCGCCCGGGCAGTCGCCCTCGCTCAGGCTGATATTGCTTCACTCGACGCCATTTCATGGCGCCTTATTCAACGATATGAGTCCTTCGCCGACAAACTTCGGGTGCTTGAATGGACGATCCCGACGCCCGGATTGCCCTACATCACCGCCCGAGTCAGCGATGCCTCAGCGGTCTTTGAAGCAATTCGGTTGGCCATTTCGGACCTGGACCCGATCGACAAAGAGGCGCTGGGTATTCGGCGGCTCGTTGCCATACCAAAGAGCACATATCTTGGGGTCGAAAACCCTCCAGATCTGACGATTGAGAATCCGCTCACCTAGCTTGACCAGATGGATGTTTTCAGAGTTCTTGCCGTCATCACCGGATCTGTGGCCGTTGTTTCGGTTCTGGCGGACATGATCAACACCCTGGTCACAACTCAAACCTCAAGTTGGAAGTGGTGGTTGTCGAGACGCCTGGCCGCCATTACCTGGAAGTTTGTTCGCGCCGTCTCGTGCCGAATGAAGGAGGGGCCCTTGAAAGCGGGATTTCAAGCGAGTCTCGCACCGGTGCTCGTTTTGATGATGCTGGCGGTCTGGGTCCTGCAACAAATTGTCGGCTTCGGATTGATCTGGTGGGGCATTGGTGGTGTGACCGAGGCGGGTTCGGTTGCCGGTGAGTCGGGCAGCCTGGCGGGAATAGCTGACTCAATCTACTACAGCGGTGTAGTTTTCTTCACCGTTGGTTTCGGTGAGGTGGTGCCCTCCGGCGACTTGGCCCGATTGGGAGCCCTACTTGAGGCCTTCAGCGGAGTCCTGACCACCGCTCTGGTCATCGGCTATCTGCCCGCCCTCTACGGCGCCTACAGTGAGCGGGAGCGTAAACTCATGACGCTCGATGATGGTTCGGAAGATCGGATTACTCCAACAAGCCTGGTTCAAGCCTGGTCCCCCGATGCCTCCGCCAGCGAACTAGTGGCTCATTTCCAACCCTGGGAAGATTGGGCGGCCGGAATTCTGGAGACGCACACGAGCTTTCCTATGCTCCGGCTCTTTCGCTCTCACCATCCGGGCCAGAATTGGGTCACCGCTCTTGGTCTACTTGCCGACTCGGCCCTGCATTGCGAAATCATCGTCGGAGCAAATAGTCGCGCTCCGTACTTCCTACTCCGAAGAATCGTTCGGCTCTTCCACGACCTCACCGAAGGGATCGACCTTTCGTCCTACCGGGCTGAGTTGGACCTTGGATACAACCGTGGGGAGGGTTTCGCCCAACTCTATGAGCAGTTGGAACAACACGGATTCGAACTACTTCCCTATGAAAAGGCCAGGGAATCCCTGGTTCACCTGCGCCGACAGTTTGATGCAGAACTTGAGTATCTGATTGACGAACTGTTGGCACCCCGGGGGTTCTGGGGCCACAGGGTTGGACACCGCACCGAGCAACCCACCCCACTCCTCCCCTAAATGACCGGTGAAAGGGCAGCAAACCGCTAGATTCTTGCGGTGCTCTCGAAGATCGGTCTTCAGTTGATTCGCGGTTTCCTGATGGGGTCGGCCGATGTCGTACCCGGTGTTTCGGGGGGGACGGTCGCCTTGATTTTCGGGATATATGAGCAGCTGTTGGAAGCGATTCGCATGGGCGCTCGAGGACTTGGGCGTCTGGCAAAGGGAGATGTCCCGGGCTTTTTCGACCGGATGAAACAAGTCGATTGGCTCTTTCTGGTTCCTCTTCTGGTCGGCATTCTGGCCGCCGTTGCCGCGCTGTCTTCGCTCATTGAGCGACTTCTCACCGATGAGCCCGAGGCCATGGCCGGTCTCTTTTTCGGTCTGGTTTTGGCCTCCATCTATGTCGCCGGTCGCCTGCTAAATAGCTGGAGTCGAGATCAGGTTCTGGTAGTTATCGGGGTAGGTGTCCTTGTTGCCTTCGGGTTGGGGCTTCAGTCTGGGCAAGTGGTTGACCCACCGCTTTGGGCCTTCCTTTTCGCCGGGGCGATCGCTATTTGTGCCATGATTTTGCCCGGTGTAAGCGGATCATTCTTGCTCCTTATGATCGGCATGTATCCGGCGGTCCTTGGCGCAGTGCACCAACGCGATCTACCAGCCCTTGGCCTCCTGCTGATCGGGATCGTTGTTGGTCTGGCGCTTTTCTCCAACTTTTTGGGCTGGCTTCTTGACAACCACCGTGACGCCGTGCTGGCTGTGCTCATTGGGCTAATGGCTGGGTCACTTCGTGTGTTGTGGCCATGGCCGAATGGGGTGGGAGTGCTGAGCGCGGAAGAGACTATTGACGGCACCGGTCTGGAATGGCCTGCCAGCGGCGAACTCTGGGTGCCGCTTGGTCTGGCGGTTGGTGCCGCCGCCTTCGTTTTGGTTGTTACCTGGTATGCCAACCGTAGTGCCAGGAAGGAAGCCGGAATCTTGGAGGGATCGTGAAGGGCTTACTGGCTTGAGCGGGACCGGTTCTTGATTTTGGCCTTGATGTAGTCGCCATTCATGTAGGCGATGAAGTCGAGGCTGATCTCCTTGGGGCACGCCTCGGCACACTCTCCATGGTTGGTGCACGCGCCAAAGAACTGTTCCATGGTGTCGACCATGGATTCGGTTCTGGTAAAGCGCTCCGGCTGCCCCTGGGGTAGGGAGTTCAGGTGCCAAAGCTTGGCGGAGGTAAACAATTGCCCGGCTGAGTTTGGGCAAGCCGCTATGCAGGCACCGCATCCAATACAGGCGGCCGCGTCCATGGCCGATTCGGCCACTTCCTTGGGGATAAGCGTATCGTTGGCATCTCCGCCCGTTCCCGTTGGGGCTGTGATGTAGCCGCCAGCCTGGATGATCTTGTCCATTGGTGAGCGATCGACAATGAGATCCTTGATCACCGGGAAGGCAGCCGCCCGCCACGGTTCGATGGCGATGGTGTCACCATCGCTGAACTTGCGCATGTGGAGTTGGCAGGTCGCGGTGGCTCGTTCCTGACCATGGGCTCGACCATTGATCATGACTCCGCAGGTTCCGCAGATTCCCTCTCGGCAATCGTGAGGGAACTCGATGGGTTCCACGTCATTGTCGATCAGGCCTTCGTTGACGATGTCGAGCATCTCCAAGAAGGAGGAGTCATCGGGGATGTTTTTGGCTTCGTAGGTGACAAAGCTGCCTGGAGCGTCCGGAGCGGCTTGGCGCCAGACCTGGAGGGTGAGGTTTAGTTCGGTACTCATATGAGACTCCTGTCCGACTACTTGTAGGACCGTTGAGAAAGGGCGACGTATTCGAATTCGAGTTCTTCCTTGTGCTTGATTTGTGGAGTATTGACATCTCCCTGCCACTCCCAAGCTGAAACATGGCTGAAAACGTCGTCCCTGCGCAGAGCTTCACCTTCTTCGGTTTGTGACTCCTCCCGGAAGTGACCGCCGCATGACTCGCTCCGATCTAGTGCATCTCGGGCCATGAGTTCGCCAAGTTCCATGAAGTCCGCAACCCGGCCGACTTTCTCGAGTGAGGAGTTGAGCGAGTCGCCGTTGCCCAAGACCTTGACGTCGTTCCAGAAGGCCTCTCGAATGGCCTTGATTTCACTGATTGCTGTGGTCAGACCGGCCTCGTTGCGGGCCATGCCAATATGTTCCCAAACCACCTTGCCTAGCTCTCGGTGGTAGTAATCGGGTGACTTCGTTCCCCCGATTCCCAGGAAGTGTTGGGTTCGATCCTGCACAGCCTTCTCGGCCTCCTGGAATGCTGGGTCAGCGGTGGACATTGGATCAGTGCCCAGTTTGGCGGCCAGAGAATCACCAATGGTGTAGGGGAGCACGAAGTAGCCATCGGCTAGGCCTTGCATCAGCGCCGATGCGCCCAGTCGGTTGGCACCGTGGTCAGAGAAGTTGGCTTCTCCCGCCGCGTAGAGCCCTGGGATGTTGGTCTGCAGGTTGTAGTCGACCCAAAGACCACCCATGGTGTAGTGGCTCGCCGGGTAGATGCGCATTGGTGTGCTGTATGGATCTTCCCCCGTGATGCGTTCGTACATCTCGAACAGGTTGCCGTAGCGTTCCTCGATGGTGTCCTTGCCGTCGCGACCAATGGCCGATGCAAAGTCAAGGTAAACCCCGTTCTTTAATGGGCCGACTCCTTGACCGGCATCCACCACGGTCTTAGCGTTGCGGGAGGCGACATCTCGGGGGACCAGGTTGCCGAAGGCTGGATACTTCTCCTCAAGGTAGTAGTAGCGCTCATCTTCTGGAATGTCCTTGGCCTTTCGAGTTTCATCGGCATTGCGAGGGACCCAGATGCGTCCATCGTTTCGCAAAGATTCCGACATCAAGGTGAGCTTTGATTGGAACTCATCGGCCTGAGGAATACAGGTTGGGTGGATTTGGGTGTAGCAGGGGTTGGCAAAGAGCGCGCCCTTGCGATGAGCTCGCCAGGCGGCGGTCACGTTACAAGCCATGGCATTGGTGCTGAGGTAGAACACATTGCCGTAGCCCCCGGTGGCTAGCACCACGGCATGGGCGGAGTGGCTTCGAACCTGTCCTGTGTTGAGGTCCCGGGTAACAATGCCGTGGGCTTCACCGTCCTTGGTAACGACCTCAAGCATTTCCTGGTTGGTGTGAAGGTTGACCTTGCCCGCATTAACTTGGGCCATCATCTGCTGGTAGGCACCGAGCAGGAGTTGCTGGCCGGTTTGGCCTCGAGCATAGAAGGTTCGGCTGACTTGGGCACCACCAAAAGAACGGTTGGCGAGAAGGCCGCCGTACTCTCGGGCGAAGGGCACGCCCTGAGAGGCCATCTGGTCAATGATGTTGACCGAGACCTGGGAGAGCCGGTAGACGTTGGCTTCTCGGGAGCGGTAGTCGCCTCCCTTCACCGTGTCATAAAACAAGCGATAGATCGAGTCGCCGTCGTTGCGGTAGTTCTTGGCGGCATTGATGCCACCCTGGGCTGCGATTGAGTGGGCTCGGCGGGGTGAGTCGTGGAAGGTGAAGGCATCGACCTCATAGCCGAGTTCCCCGAAGGTGGCGGCGGCTGAGGCCCCGGCGAGTCCAGTGCCAACAACAATGATCTTGAAACGGCGCTTGTTCGCCGGGTTGACCAGTTTGATGTCGAAGCGGTGGGAATCCCACGCATCTTCGATGGGCCCCGAGGGGACTTTGGAGTCAAGAATCATGGTGGGGAGTTCCTAGAGGCTGATGATGTTGGCGAGGACGGCGATCGGGAAGCTGACATTGCCGACGAGGATGATGCCAGCAACGGCCTTCGCAGCCAGGCGACGAAGGTAGTTGTACTTGGGGTTATTGATGCCAAGACTCTGGAAGGCCGACCAGATACCGTGGTAGATGTGAATGGCAACGGCGATATTGGCGATGATGTAGCCAATGGCCACCACTGGTCGGCCTAAGGAGTACACGACGTTGGCGTAAACGTCGCCGCGTACGAACTCTCCAGTGGCGATTCCGAATCCGAGTGTCAGGTCAGCTAGATGAAAAACCAGGTACAGGGCAACAATTGGGCCGGTAACTCGCATGGAACGAGAAGCAAAGTTGGCGGCTAGAAAATCTCGCTTTCCCTGGTACTTGAAGTCTGATGCCAGGCTCATCCTGCTGAGGGTGTAAGCCGAATGGATGTGGAGGAGAAGGGCTCCGAGTAGACCAATGCGCAGGATCCACAAGACCACGAGCCTCGGCATGATTGGTACAAGGAGCTCACGAAGCGCCTCGGCGTACAGATCGGTGTCATAGGCGAGCGCTCCATTGTGTTCGACCAGGCCGAGATAGAGTTTCAGGTTGCCGATCATGTGGGCCAAGACGAATCCGACCAGTATGAACCCGGTAATAGCCATCACCCATTTTTTTCCGACGGCACTCTGGTAGATGCTTAACGGGAAGGGTAGTTGGCGAGGTTTGTCCCGCATTGGTAGGTCCCCTGAGTTGCGGGGAGTAGTGGTCGGCAATGACACCGTGGACCTCCGAGGGTGGTCGTAGTGGATGCGGGTCAGTTTGTCGCGCACGACTGAGCGGAACTGCGTACGAAGACGGTTGGGTCCTGCGAACGCCTTTGCCCTTCAGATTGGCGTGATTTTGCTCTGTTGGATTGCGTCAAGCAAGGTAGCGGATTGAGGTCCATTTTACCTAGTTAAAGACAGAAGAAATTACTGGCCGACCGTGGTGCGGGAAATAGCCTCCGATGGAGGAATGACGATGGTCTGGTAGCGGTTCGTTGCTGCCACTTCCCCAGCTTGAACCGAGAGGTCGATAATGAGAGGACCGTTGACCTCGGGAACCACAAAGGCCAAGGTGCCAGCGTGGGAGCAACTGTCGGGTGCGAGGTCGCCTTCCCAGGCGTTTCGGCGTTCCCAGTTGGTACTGCTGGCCACGGCGGTGACCTTCACGTTGGCGAGTCGGTGGGGGAGATCGCTTACGACGTGAACCATCAGGGAAATTGCCTGGCCCGGTATGGTCATCGAGGGAGGTGTGTCTCCAATAACGACGAGGGGACGACAGGCATCGGTTAGCGCTTCGTAGGCGGGCTTTGGTTGCCTGGCCGAGTCGAGAACTCCGAATCCGCCTGCTGGTTCGGCATCGCTCAGGGCCATTAGACAGAAACCGCCGGTTGGCCGATACTTCAGTCGTCGGACAGTCTCGATCTGGGAGCGGACCAGATCGGCCTGATAGGCCCGGGTGGCGGCGGCCCAGGAAAACCCATCGGCGTAGGCCCGACGAGGCAGATAGCGCTCAAAGGCGCCCATCATGGCCGTGGCCCAGGAGGGTTCTTCCTCATCCCAATCCTGAAGAGACACCGACTGGGAGCCAAACCCGCCGAGGAACAACCCGAGCCTGGGCCATTGACGGATGATCTCGGCCAGATCCTCATGGCCACCGGCATGCCATCCAAGCCAGAGGTGGGCATCCGAACTGGTGACATTGGTGATAGTTGGCAGGCTGCCCGATCGTGCAATCACCGAACGGGTTTTGTCAGCTCCGCGAAGTTCTCGCCGGATAAATGGATCCAGGACCGAGCGGTTCCAGCTTGGTAGGAGGTGACGGCCGAGCCGTCGGCCCAAGGATTTAGCTGGCTCGTCGGCGCGTCCAGGTTCGGGGATTGGTGCCCCATTGGGCTCGTCATGGGCACACCAAACCGAGATCGAGGGATGATGACCAATCAAGTCGACAACCTCTCGAGCCAGTTCAAGGGCGGCGCTTCGGGTGCTCGTGGCGTAGCAACCCATCAGGGGTAGATCCTGCCAGATGAGCATTCCTTCCTGGTCGGCTTGGGTGTATAACTCTTCGGGGGCAATATGGCCCTGCACCCGAAGCAGGTTGAGTCCGGCCGACTTGGCCGACTTCACGTCATCACGGATTTCTTTTCCGCTGAGGGAAGACAAGAAGCGGTCTTGGGGTCCAAGACTGATTCCCTTGATGAATAGGCGTTTGCCGTTGACCCGCCAGGTGAAGTCATCAACGGTGATTCTGCGAATACCGGTTCGCCAATGCGTTCGATCAGAAACTGCACCTTCGGTGCCGTCCTCGCCAATAGGTCGGAGGGCGACGGCAATGTCGTATAGGGGCTGCTCGCCTAACTGGGCTGGCCACCATAGCTCGGGCTCCTCGAGGGTAATCGCCCACTCCAGCCGGTTCTCGCCGCTGGCCAAGGTGTGGGTTTCTGATCCACCGGCCACGGCTTGTCCATCGGGGCCGGTCACCGAGGTGTAGGCCTTAATATCGCCGACAGTGGCGGTATCGAGCACGAGACGAACCAGAAGTTCTCCGGTCTCGGCGGTTGCCTTGGTGCACAGCAGTCGTGAGTGAATAATTGCCGTAGTTCCCGTCTCAACGATGGTCACCGGTTTGGAGATCCCTCCGGGCGAACCGGGGGGAGCGAGCGGGCCCTGTTGGAGAGACCCGGTTATTGAACGTTTGGCTCGACCAGTACCGGGAGGGGGCGCGGCGACTTCGACCGAAAGGACATGGTTGGTTGTGTCGTCGAAGGCATCAGAGACATCGAATTGATGAGGCACGAAGTAACCCCGGGTGTCCCCGACATAGCTCCCGTCTAGCCACACATCGGAGGTGGCAGTCACCCCGGCGAACCGGAGCCACAGCCGTTTACCCCAGTCGGGTCGAGGGTGTTGGAAGTGGTATCGGTAGACGAGCGGTCCTGGCTCATCAGAAAAGTGTTCGTTTTGACCCCAGTAGCCGGGGACCGGAACGGTCTCCCAGTCGGAATCATCAAGATCTGGATCAGCCCCAGTACGCGTGAGTTCGGGGTTAACTGGTGCTGCGTACCATTGCCCAGACAACGACAGTCCGGACGGTGACGGTCCCGATCGATCCACCCCCTGATTCTAGACGGTGTTGTCGTTACGGGGGTTGTTGGTGTGGCTACTTCGGTTGGCGGGCGAGCGCAGCCCTAGGAAAGATCCGGGCTAGGGTCGCTGGGTGACCGACCACCACGCCTTAGTTGCGCCTCCAAAGAAATGAGCCAATGAACCAATCGCCGATCGATCTGCCGAAGACTCTTGGTCTGCTCCGGTCTTCGGGTTGGAAGTCCAGAACAATCAAGGAGGAGATCCGGGCCAACGTGATTGAACGCCTCCGATCCGGTGACGAACTCTTTCCGGGACTTCACGGGTTCTCCGAAACCGTTCTTCCTCAACTTGAACACGCACTGCTGGCTGGTCACGACGTGGTTTTGCTCGGGGAAAGGGGCCAGGCCAAGACAAGGATTGTTCGCTCACTCACCGGCCTACTCGATGAATGGATGCCGATTGTCGCTGGATCAGAGATCAATGACGATCCCTTTCGCCCGGGGTCCCGCTATGCCAGGGACCTGGTGGCCGAATATGGCGATGAGACCAGTATTGGTTGGGTCCACCGTGACGACCGATTTGGGGAGAAACTGGCTACGCCAGATACCTCGATTGCGGACCTGATTGGTGAGGTCGATCCCATCAAGGTGGCCGAGGGGCGTTACCTTTCTGACGAACTCACCCTGCACTATGGGCTCGTGCCCCGCACGAACAGGGGAGTCTTTGCTATCAACGAACTGCCAGACCTGGCCGAACGGATCCAGGTTGGCCTTCTCAATGTTCTGGAAGAACGCGATGTCCAGATCCGGGGGTACAAGGTCCGCTTACCCCTCGATGTGTTGTTGGTGGCTACGGCGAACCCGGAAGACTACACCAATCGGGGCCGTCTGATTACCCCACTGAAGGACCGATTCGGAGCCCAAATTCGTACCCACTACCCCTTGGACATTGCCTCCGAGATTGTCATTGCTGACCAAGAGGCCAACATTCCAGAGGGGATAGCGATTCCCTCGTTCATGAAGGAGATTATTGCCTCCATCACCCATGCGGCCCGCGCCTCTTCTCATGTGGACCAGCTTTCGGGAGTTTCGGTCCGGCTTACCATTACCAACCTGGAAACGCTGGCGGCGGCCGCAACGCGGCGAGGCCTGATTGCCGGCGATGAGGGGGACGTGGTGCCCAGAGTCTGCGATCTGGATGCCTTGATCGCGTCGACCGCAGGCAAGATTGAAGTTGACGCTCTCGAAGAGGGTCGAGATGCCGAGGTCATCGATCATCTTGTTCGCTCGGCCATCCTGACCACGTTCAAGAACCGGGTTCCCTTGCCAAGTGTGCGTTCGGTGGTTGAAGCCTTTGAAGACGAAGTAGTAATTAGCACCGGCTATGACGTTTCGGTCGCCGACTATGGGCGGGTGATTCAATCGATGCCTTCGCTGGCGGACATGATCGAGGAAGTAGCGGGGCGCAACGCGACCATGGCCGAACAAGCATCGGCAATGGAGTTGATCCTTGAGGGCCTGCACCTCTCGAAACGGCTGAATAAGGACACCAGCGGGAACCGTTCCAGCTTCCGATCTCGCTAGGCCTAGTCGGTGAGTGGATGATTTCCTGGGGTCTGGCTGGCCATAGCGGCTGCCGGTGTGCTGGTTTTGATGTTGGCGGTGACGGTGGACTCGTTGGAACGGACCAAAGGGCGGCTCAAGAAGTAGTTCTGGGCTCTTGGGCGATTCGCATTGTCAACCGACTATTAGCCGACCAGACCAAGAAGCTGGCGGGCCTGTTGTATGGCAGGCTCTGCGTTGTCTTCGACCAGGATCGTCTGGATACCAAAACCCTTGGCGGCGGCAAGATTTGGAGCTTGATCATCAAGCAGTAGGACGTTGGGCCCGGCACAATCGAGGGCATCCAGGCATAACGCAAAGTAGGCATCCTCGGGTTTGCGGGCACCCACCAGGGCCGAGTTGACGATGGCCGCCACCAGGCCGGTATCGAGGTAGCGAGAGGCCAGTAACTCTTGGGCACTCTGGAAGTTATTGGTCGCCAGGAAGACGGTGATGTCTTCGTTGACAAGCTCCTCCAAGAAGGTGATCATCTCGGGCCGGTCGGGGGCGTGTAGGAATGATGCCGGACTCTGGATGTCGAACAGTACGCCAGAACCTGGGGCCACCGTATTGAAATGGTCAAGCAGTTCGTCGTCGCCAATTTCTCCCCGCTCTGCCTGGTGAAATAAGGAGTCGCCACCGCCGACATAGTCCTGAAAGGAGCCGAAGGCTTTGGTCAGAATCTCCTTGCTGACATTAGCCTTGGCCACGGCCGTCATCATCATCTCTCGCATTGGCACAGTGACTGTGCCAGCCCAGTCGATCAGTACCGCTTCGATTTCCATAGGTGCCGAGGCTAGGACTCGTATTAGGGTGAGCGGTACATGGTTGGTCAACGATTCCGGTACTCGCGATGGGACGGGACCCAGACGGGGTTCGAGCTTGACGCGCTCGATGTCTTGGCAGAGCTGACCGATGACTTGCTCTACAATGGCGATCCCAACTCGGCTCTGCGCCGTCTCATGCAGGATGGGTTCGAGGACCGTAACGGTGAACATATCGAGGGCATTCGGGAGATGCTGAACAAGCTGGCTGCGCAACGCCAGGAGCGCCTGGACCAGCACGATCTTGGCGGTGTTTATGACGAGATCAACCAGGCCTTGTCCGAGGTCGTTGATTTGGAGCGCCGTGGCCTTGAAGATCGTAAGTCTCTGGCTGATATGGAACTTGGACTTTTTGGATCTGGTGATGAACAATACCGAAACGCTGAGTTGGCCAAGGAAACCGCCGAGGGTAAGTCACTCGAGTTGGACATGTTGCCCGATGATTTGGCCAGCAAGGTCCGCTCGCTTGAGAAATACGACTTCTCCTCGCCGGAGGCTGAATCCAAGTTCAACGAACTGATCGAACAGTTGCGGGAGCAGCTCCTACAACAACAGTTTTCTTCCATGGCCGTGGCTATGGAAGATGTCAGCACCCAAGACTTGGCTCGCATGAAGGACATGATGGCCGAACTGAATCGGCTCATCGAGAAGCGGCAGGATGGGGTCTCGGCCGAGGAGCAAGCAGAAGATTTCGAATCCTTCATGGATTCCTTCGGTGACTTCTTTCCCAACAATCCATCCAACCTTGAAGAGTTGCTGGCCGAGATGGCCCAGCAGATGGCGGCCATGCAGGCCATGTTCAATTCCATGACGCCCGAGCAGCGTCAACAGCTGATGGATTTGTCGAACCAATTGCTGGAAGATATAGATCTCAACTTTGAGATGGACCGGTTGGCTCAGAATCTCCAATCAGCCTTTCCGGATGCCGGTTGGCAGCGGCGCTATGACTTTGACGGGTTCGACCCACTCGGCCTGGTCGATGCCTCCCAAATGTTGGCTGACCTCGGCCAAATGGACCAGTTGGAGCAGTTTCTTCAATCCGCCTCGTCTCCCCGAGGTCTGGCCGAGGTCGACATTGACCAAGTTCGGCGGCTCTTAGGTAACGAGTCTGCGGCGAGCTTGGAACGTGTGGCAGAGCTTGCCGACATGATGGAACAGGCTGGCCTCATCCAGAATTCGGGTGGTCGTCTGGAGTTGACACCGCGCGGTCTTCGCCGACTGGGCCAACAGGCGCTGAGCGATCTGTTCAAGAAACTTGACCACGGACTGCTAGGTCGACATAACACCGACCGAGTGGGTCTTGGTCATGAACGAAGTTACGCCACCAAGGCCTACTCCTTTGGTGATCCCTTCAATCTCAACATTGAACGAACGGTTCGGAATGCCATTGGACGAAGCGGTGGCGGCACCCCGGTTCGGCTGACTCCGGAAGACTTCGAGATTGAACAAACCGAGCGTCAAGTTCGATCGAGCACGGTGCTGATGTTGGATCTCTCGCTTTCCATGCCAATGCGAGACAACTTCCTGCCAGCGAAGAAGGTGGCGATGGCGTTGTACTCGTTGATTTCTACCCAGTTCTCCAGTGACTATTTGGCCATCGTCACCTTCAGTGAGGTTGCCCGGAAACTGAGGCCGGCCGATCTTCCCGAGGTGAGCTGGGATTTTGTTTATGGGACCAACATGCACCACGGCTTCATGTTGAGCCAGCAGTTGTTGGCCAGACAGTCCGGCACCAAACAGATCATCATGATCACCGATGGTGAGCCGACGGCGCACCTTCGCCCTGATGGCAGCCCGTTCTTTAGCTACCCACCAGCGCGGGAGACTGTCGAGCGCACCCTGGCAGAGGTTCTGAGGTGTACCAAGGCGGGAATCACCATCAATACCTTCATGCTTGACCCGGATTGGGGTCTCCGGGGATTTGTGGAACGGTTGACCGAACTCAATCGGGGTCGAGCCTTCTTCACGACTCCGGAGAATCTTGGGGATTACGTCCTGCTCGATTTTCTTGAGCAAAAGAAGAGGATTGAGCGCGGTTGATCACCGCACGCTTGAATGAACGACGGAGCCAAAAATGCCGATCCATTCGAGCGCTGTGGGCGGTTTCTTGACCACAGAGCGGAGAATCCAGGGATTTACCTTGTAAAAACCGGGATCTCCTTGTAGAAATTGAGTCATCGAGGCGTATCACAGTTGTGTAATTACACAGCGGTATTACGCTGAGGTGTCACAAGGCCGCAGTGGTGCGGTAACAAATCATCCCGGCGGAATCGTTGTGGCGGGCTTGCCTGTCAGCAACTCCTCGGAGGAGAACGAGCGAATGCGTATAGGGCGGAAACATCTCATGTTGGACACTTCTTGGCAGGAGTATTCGAACTGCCTCGGGGTCGATCCCGATCTGTTCTTTCCCGAACGAGGAGCCTCCACCAAGGAGGCCAAAGCAGTTTGTCGTGGCTGCGTGGTGCAGAACGATTGTCTTGAGTTTGCGTTGGCCAATGGTGAGAAGTTCGGCATATGGGGTGGAATGAGCGAACGTGAACGACGCCGAATTCGGCGCCAGAGGGCCCTTGCTCGGCAAGCGGCGGCGGCCTCGGTCGCGGGCGGCTCTGCCTGAGGGCTGTATTGGGGGTAGTCTTGATGGGTGCCGAATTTGAAGCCCACAGAACTACTCATCATTCTTGTCATCCTGCTTGTGCTTTTCGGTGGCGCCAAATTGCCTCAACTGGCCAAGAACCTTGGTCGCGCCCAGAAAGAGTTCAAGGACGGAATGACCGAAGAGGTCGGAGGCTCCACCAAGTCCGACGACTCCACCAAGTCCGATTCGCAGAAAACCGAAGCGGACTAGCTTTCCTTGCGATAGTCAAGTTTCTGACAACCACAAGGTGGTCGTCGGGAACTTGTGCGCCGCAGGTTGCGTTGTGAACCCTGACCGGACTGCTGGCGTTGCCCAGTAGGACTCCATTCAGCAGCCCGAGTCCGGCCTCCGTCCCGACTTGGGAAGAGGTTGCCCACTCTCACGGTCGGTTTATTTACAGCTTGGCCTATCGGCTAGCTGGGAATCACCACGATGCGCAGGATCTGGTACAGGAAGTGTTGCTCCGAGTACGAAGAGGACTACGGACCTATGAGCCCGGCAACCTTGAAGGTTGGCTGAGTCGAATCACGACGAATGCCTTCCTCGATCGAGTCCGCAAACAGAAGCGTCGGCCGACTCAGACCCTGCCCGATGACCCCGACCGGGTGATTGAGGGTTCACCCGGTATCGAGTCGGAGATGGCCCAGCACGATCTACCACAACATTTGCAACAGTTGCTCGCAGCCTTGCCTCCGGAGTTCCGCGCCCCTGTTGTGCTCAAGGATGTGCTCGGCTACTCCTACGAGGACATCGCCGACCACCTAGATGTTCCGATTGGGACGATACGCAGCAGGATCCATCGTGGGAGATCGCGGCTCCGCGACGCACTATCGGCCCTCGACCTATGACGGCCGATTCGACTTCTTCCCGCTCCGCCTTCCAAGAGGAAGAATGGGAGGCCGAGATTGGCTCGCTCTTGGCTGCGATGCCTCCGGTTGACCCTCCCCTAGGTTTCATCGATCGGGCCATCGACCATCGACCGAAGTATGCCGGGCGGACCTCGGTACTGGCGGTGGTGGCTTCGGTCTTGGCCTTAGTGCTTGCCGCATCGGCTGGGCTAATGGATGAAGAGGAGTTTGTGCCCGACCTCGATGCTTTGGTTAGTCAACACTCAGCAACCGAGGCCACGTTGTTGAGTGGGATTCTGCCCGGGACGATGGCAGAGGGTTCGAGCCAAGTTTTTGTATTGCTTGACGAAACCAACGAGTCTGATGACACCTTGGTTGACGAAGTGCTGGTTGTACTGCCGAGCGATTTTAGTTGGCACGCCGCTTTCGAAGACAACGGGGTACGTCAGGGAGTGTTGGCCTCAGAGGACGAGACGGTGTCGGTTTTTCGTGAGCCCGGACAAGTTAACTTTGCTGAGCTTCCCAGCGAGGGTCTGACCGAGGTGGGCGGGGTGACAGCCTGGTCCGACCCAGAACGAGACCTGACAATCGTGCAAACTCGACACGGGGCAGTCACCATCGTCGGACTTAGTCCAGATCTTATGCCGGAAGTCGTGCAAAGCTTGGAAGCCGAGAAGTCATCGTTGTGGGGTGGGCTGAGTCGGGGGCTCAACCGACTCACCCATGAACTCGGCTTTCCCAACCTGGGCGGCTAGAAGACATTTCTCCTAGCTGCAACAGGCATGACCATTGGAGGACAGGACACGGTTCTCTTCGCCTTCGGCGTCGCCCGTCTTGACGTACCACTCCCAGCGTGATCCGTCTGGGCCATTGACCCAAGTTTCGGTCTTTTGGGCGTAACAGCAAAGGGTGTCATCGATGCCCGTGGTTTCGAGACCGTCCTCGCTAAGCCGTTGCTCGGCTGCGCTGACCTCTTCTGCTGTGTCGACCTCAACGCCCAGATGGTTGATGGAGTGACCGGTGTCTCCCTGGAAAAGTACGAGCTTGAGCGGCGGATTTTCGATGACAAAGTTGGCGTAGCCGGGTTTGATCTTGAGCGGTTCGGTGGCGAACAGTTTGCGGTAGAACTCGACCGAGGAGTCGAAATCGTCGACGTTGAGGGCAAGTTGAAGTCGAGCCATGAGGGGTTCCTTTGTTAGAGGGTTGTCGCGTGTTCTCGTGAACGTGCGCTATATAACGTGCGATCATATTGACTAACATCAATGTGATAACTGTCAATGTAACGCCTGGGTCGCAAGATGTCAACGTTTCTCCGAACGGTTTCAGGACCCGAGAAAGCGATAACCTCCAAACGGTATGGACCACACCCAGATTCTCCAGCAGCTTTCTCTTGATCAAGACGGGCTCGACCGGCTCTCGGGCAGTGGCGAACCGATGGTCGTTACCAGTCCAATAGATGGTTCGACTCTGGCATCCATCGGATCAAATACCGAGGACGAAATAGCGGCCAAGATCGCTGCCTCGGTCGTTGCCTTCAAACAGTGGCGCTCCATTCCGGCACCCAGACGCGGTGAATTGGTACGACTTCTTGGCGGGCTGCTTCGCCAAAACAAGGAGGCGCTCGGTGCCCTGGTAACTCTTGAGATGGGCAAGATCCATCAGGAGGGAATGGGCGAAGTCCAGGAGATGATTGACATTTGCGACTTTGCCGTCGGCCAGAGCCGTCAGCTCTATGGTCTGACCATCGCATCGGAACGACCGGGGCACAAGATGAGCGAATACTGGCAACCGGTTGGCCCGGTCGGCATTATTTCGGCTTTTAACTTTCCCGTTGCGGTTTGGTCCTGGAACGCAGCCCTGGCGCTTGTTTGTGGAGACGCCATCCTGTGGAAGCCGTCGGAGAAGACCCCGCTAACTGCCTTGGCCTGCCAGAACCTGTTCGAACAAGCTTGCGAACATTTCGGCCAAGATGCGCCAACTAACTTGTCCCAGGTGATTCTGGGTGGCCGCGATGCTGGGGCTCAGTTGGTCCAAGACAGTCGAGTTCCCATTATTTCAGCCACTGGCTCCACCGGCATGGGTCGTGTTGTCGGCACCAAGGTTGCCGAACGTTTCGGAAAGTCAATCCTGGAGCTAGGTGGCAACAACGCCATCATTGTCAGTGACAAAGCCGATCTTGATCTGGCCTTTCAGGCCATCTTGTTCGGAGCGGTTGGTACCTGTGGGCAACGGTGCACCTCAACCCGTCGAGTATTCATCCATCGCCAAGTTTATGAACAGTTATCCGCTCGCCTAAAAGCCGCATATGAAGGACTGGATATAGGCGATCCTTTGGAGGCGACAACCCTGGTCGGGCCACTGGTTGATCGAGTGGCCTTTGAGCGCATGCAGGAAGTACTCAACGCGGCCCGGGAGCACGGCCACTCTGTGGTTGGTGGGAAGCGCATGCTGGCTGAGCAGTTTCCCGACGCATACTATGTCGAGCCTGCCATCGTGGAAATGCTGGGACTGGAGGACAACGTACAGGAGGAGACCTTTGCTCCCATCCTGTACCTCCTGGTCTATGACGAGTTGGACGAGGCGATTGCCCGTCAGAACGATGTACCACAGGGGCTGTCTTCGGCCATCTTCACCCGCGACGTTGGTGAGGCCGAACTTTTCACTAGTGAGGCTGGCAGCGACTGCGGAATCGCCAACATCAATATCGGAACCAGCGGAGCTGAGATTGGTGGTGCATTCGGTGGAGAGAAGGAGACCGGAGGAGGTCGCGAGTCGGGATCTGATGCATGGCGGGGGTACATGCGTCGCATGACAAGCACACTCAACTACTCCACGTCGCTACCCCTCGCTCAGGGAATCAGCTTTGGCCAAGCAACCAAAGACTCGACTAGGACAGGGTGACAAGTCGCTTTGCTCGCCGGGCCTTAAGGATCCGTCGACGCTGGCGTTCGGAGGTAGCCCCCCAAACGCCGTGGTCGACCCGGTTGGTTAGGGCGTACTCCAGGCACGTCTCCTTCACCGGACAAGATGCACAGATCTTTTTTGCTACCTCGACGCCTACTCCGTCACTGGGAAAGAAGACTTCGGGCGGGTGATTGTTGCAGTTTCCGGATGCCATCCAGGTGGTGTCCATGCAAGTAGAGACGTTTGGCCTAGCGATTTGGTTCCCCGAATGGGCAAAAAGTCTCATTTTTCTTCGGCGAAGGCTGAGGCTGGGGGTGACGGTACGATGGAGGGCTATGTCTGACGTCGAGACCTTAGAAGACACGACCCCGCTGGCCAGAGTGACCATCGCCTACCTCGGGCCTGTCGCCCCGCACTGGGAACTTCGGCCCCATTTCGGCGACCAGAAGATGATCGATGATTTTTGGACCCGGGTGACGGCCCGACTGCTGCTCCTGCCGCGTCACGACCCTCAGTTTCGTCGGAATAAGGAGCGGGTCAATCGAGATGCCGAGCGCGAGCGCATAACCCTGGAGTGGGATCTCGGCGACGAGGAAACAATTCGCAGTGCGGCACCACCGGCCCAGATCTCCCCTCAGGATTCCCCCGAAGGTTCTGTAGCCCCCGAAGGTTCTGTAGTACCCGAAGGTTCTGTAGTAGTAGAGACAGCAGAAGCCGCCGCCGTCGAAACCGAAACCATCGAAACCGAAACCGTCCAAACCGAAACCGTGGAAAACGGTGCCGCTCCAGAGACGGACAGCTCGGCAGATTCTGGAGCGTGAAAACTATTGGTGTTGACGTCGGAGGCACCAAGATTCTGTGTCGCCTCGTCGATACGGACACCGGGAAAGCCCGTGGTCGGAGCAAGTGTTCTACCCCAAAAACCGGCCCGGAGGACGTTCTGAAGGCCGTTGTGGACTTGATCCATGAACTCGATCCTGCCAATGAGGCCGAGGCCGTTGGTATTGGGTTCCCGGGTTACGTGCGTGCCGATGGGGTCGTTGTTCATTGCACCAACATTGTTGGCTGGGATCGTCCCCTTGATGTTTCAGCCCGTCTAGGTGCCATTCTGGGCAAAACCGTCGTGGTGGGGAACGATGTTTCTGTTGGGGCACTCGCCGAGTATCGGCTTGGAAAAAGCATGGACTCTGCATCGAGCACGGTTGATGCCGGTGATGATCTCCTGGCTGTCTTCGTCGGAACCGGCGTTGGTGGTGGTCTCATACTTGGCGGCAAGATCCGTTCCGGTGGGCGTGGCCTGGCGGGAGAAATTGGACACGTCACGGTGGTTCCAGGCGGAGAATTGTGCGGGTGCGGCGAACTTGGCCACCTCGAGGCCTACGCCGGTAAGGCTGGCATGGAACGGCGCGCCCGCTCAATGGCCGGAAGGGGCCAAGCCAGTCAGCTTGTCGACACGATGCAGGAAGGGTCTCTGAAGTCTCGCCAGTTGCTGGCGGCTTTCAAAGCCGACGACCCGGTCACAATCCAGCTTCTTAGCGAGGCCGCAGATGCGTTGGCGTTAGCCATTGGCAATGTAAGCGCCGTCCTCGACGTTCCTCATGTAGTTCTCGGTGGCGGAGTCACGAGCAGGCTCGGACAGGAGTTTGTCGATCAGATCAAATCTTCGGACTGGTTTGGTGGATTTGGCCCGGAAAGTGTCGAGCTTTCGTTGGCCTCCCGCATCGACGACGCCGGATCTATCGGCGCAGGAATCCTGGCGGGGGACCACCTGCGGGCACGACGAGAATGAGCAATTCCAAGCGGTTTACCAACCGCGAACTCTCATGGCTCGACTTCAACAACCGTGTTCTTTCACAGGCGGAAGACCAGCGAACACCCTTGTTGGATCGATTGAAGTTCATGTCCATTTATGCCTCAAACCTCGATGAGTTCTTCATGGTTCGGGTGGCCGGTCTCGCCGACCAGGTGGCAGGGGGCGTAACCAAGACGCCGCCCGATGGGCTTACACCAGCTGAACAACTCGAAGAGATCCGCCGAGTGGTGGCTCAGCAGGTTCAACGTCTGGAGCGAGTCCACCGGGATGACCTTCTACCGGCCCTGGCGCAAAAGGGTGTCCGAATTTCAGAATGGGGCGATCTTTCCTCCGAGGATCGGCAGTGGGCATCCTCGTCCTTTGTGCAACGCGTTTTCCCAGTGCTAACGCCCCTGGCGGTGGATCCCGTCCACCCGTTTCCCTACATCTCGACCCTGTCGCTCAATTTGGCTGTGGTTATCTCCGATCCTGAGACCACAGAACGTCACTTTGCTCGGGTCAAGGTTCCTCCGGCCCTCGACCGGTTCATGCGTACGCCGTCTGGAGCCTACGTCCCCATCGAACAAGTCATGGGCGCCCACCTTGACACCCTCTTTCCGGGAATGAAAGTCGTCGGCTCCTGGCCGTTTCGGGTAACCCGAAATGCTCACATCAGCTTGGACGATGAGGACGCCAACGATCTACTTGAAGCAGTTGAGCTTGAGCTTCGGCGACAGCGATTCGGCCGAGCAATTCGCCTGGAGATTGATCAGGCAATGCCAGCGGAGACCCGCGACTTGTTGGTTCGTGAGCTGGATTTAGACGAGTCCGATGTTTTTCAGTACCGAGGGTTGCTGGATTGCACGGGCTATGAGCAATTTGACAATCTACGCCGACCCGATTTGCGGCTCCCATCGTTTCGAGGGGTCACCCCGGGGCCACTCAGCGAGCTTGAGGGAAGTGCCGATTTTTTTCGGAGAATTCGCTCCAACAATGTGCTGGTCCACCACCCCTATGAGTCATTCGCCGATTCGGTTAGTGAGTTTGTTCGTCAGGCCTCAATAGATCCTCAGGTTCTGGCCATCAAGCTCACCCTGTACCGAACTTCGGGGGACAGCCCCATTGTTGAGTCCCTCATTCGTGCGGCCGAGGAGGGTAAGCAGGTAGCGGTCCTGGTTGAGCTCAAGGCGCGCTTTGACGAGCGAGCCAACATCGAATGGGCCAGACGCCTGGAGGAAGCAGGTGTTCATGTGGCCTATGGCCTCATCGGACTGAAGATTCATACCAAGACAACCTTGGTTGTACGAGACGAGCCAGCTGGTCTGCGCCGCTATTGCCATATTGGCACTGGAAACTACAACCCCAAGACGGCTAGAACCTATGAAGACATTGGCATTCTGACCGCGTCTCGTGAGGTCGGAGACGATCTCACTCAGCTGTTCAATTTCCTAACTGGCTACTCCAGAAGTGTTTCTTTCGCCCGCCTGGTTGTTGCTCCCCAGCAGCTACGGCAGTCCTTGCATGACCTGATTGAGCGAGAGATGAACGCTCCTGCTGGGACAGGCCACCTCATCTTCAAGATGAATAGCCTGGTCGATGCGTCCATGATTGATCAGCTTTACGAAGCCAGCCACGCCGGTGTCCAAATCGATCTCATCGTGAGGGGGGCCTGTTGCCTCCGTCCGGGGATAGCTGGACTATCAGAGAACATTCGAGTTCGCTCCATCATCGGTCGCTTCTTGGAGCACTCTCGGATCTACTACTTCGCGAATGGGGGAGAAACTGGGGACCATCCCGAGTACTACATTGGTTCGGCCGATCTCATGCCTCGGAACCTCGACCGACGGCTTGAGGCCCTTCTTGAGATTCGACATCCAGAATCTCGGCGGCGGTTGGAAGAAATTTTGGCCATAAACCTGGCCGATGACACCCTGGCTTGGGAGCTTGATGACCTCGGGAACTACCACAAACTTCTTGGCAACGTGCGCGACACTCACCGAGAACTTTCGGACCTGGCTGTCCAGCGGGCCCTTCGTCAAGATCCCGGTGCTGAACTATGGAACCGATCGTGAGGTTGACGCGGTGAGTGCGAAAGAGTGAGTGCGAAAGAGTGAGTGCTGATGAGACGGTTCGGGCCGCCGGGTGTCTGGTTTGGCGTCTTAGTCCGCCAGAAGCTTCTACCGGCCCGGTTCAGATTCTAGTCATTCACCGTTCTCGATATGACGACTGGTCCTTTCCCAAGGGCAAGAGGAACAAGGGGGAGACCGACCTTGAGTGTGCCCTACGAGAGGTCAAGGAAGAAACCTCAGTTACCGGCAAGCTGGGAAGCGAACTAGAAACCATCCACTATCGAGATCACAAGAACCGCCACAAGGTTGTCCGCTACTGGCTGTTGCAAAGCGATGGATCGGCAGCCTTTGTCGCCAACGATGAGGTGGATCGGGTGAGGTGGCTTTCTCCCGGTGAAGCCGTCGCGGTGCTGAGTTACGGTCACGATCGCAAGCTGGTCGGCCAGTTTCTTGCCGCGCCACGATGAGTTTGTGGTGGCCGGTTCCCGCCAACCCCTCGACCTGGTTTAGTGATTTCGAGTTGGCCGAGTCCCGACGATATTTCAGACCACTTGGTCGGGTGGCGGCGCTGCGAAACTTGGCGCGGGTATCTGGTCTGGTCTTGGCTTGGGTGATTTCGATCAATGGGATGGACCAGTCTTCGAGTTGGGTTTTGCGGTGGTTCGTTGGCTCGCTGCTGGTCTCAGCCGCATGGTGGGTCCCGGCGACGCTTTCGGACTGGTGGTTCGATCGCAAACACGAGCCTACATTTGGTATTCCGGCCCTCCCGGTAAAACAGTTGGTGGTGGGATCGTTCGTTTCCGGACTGGCAACCCTTATGGCAACCATGGTGGGTGGCGGCCTCATCTTGGTCACGGCGGCGCTGGTCTTCGCCTCGCGTCCGGGTTGGTGGGCGGTTCTGGGTGTCGGACTCGGCCTAACCACGCTCGGGGTGGGGTTCGTTCTGCTTCGAGAGCGCTTCTCTGCGGTGGGGCACTCGCTGTCGCCACTGCCCCCCGGCCAGGTGGAGCCTCTGGTTGTGCTCGGGCGCCAACTTGGCGTTGATGAGGTTTCCTTTTGGCTGGTGGACTCGGGATGGCTGATGGACTCGGCAAGGGAGGCCGGCTGCAACGCACTGACGATGGGTGGGTTCCTTGGATCAAGGCCGAAGGTTGGGCTCACTCCCGAGTTGGTATCGGCCTCCGATGAGCTTCGGCTCCTCGTTGTTGCCCATGAGCTTGGTCACATCCGGTTTCGTCACATCAGACGCAGCGCTCTGGTCGGTTTTGTTGGATTGCTCCTTGGAGCATTTGTCTTGAGTTTCGTTTTGTCTTTGGAGGTGTTGTGGCGCGAGGCTGATGAGCCTGGTGACCCCCGAAGCCTGGCTGGAGTTGCTGGTCTGGTTTGGATCATCAGCGCGGTTGTCGGCCTGGTATTGGCCTGGTTCGGTCGGGCCTATGAACGTCAGGCCGATCGGCTGGCTTTTCGTGCCGTGGCTCCTGCTTCTGCTCTAGCCATCGTTAGCCAACTCCACCACGGCCCTCGGGCCAACCGTGACCCAGGGCTAATCAGTCGGCTGCTATCGTCTCACCCTCCAGTGGCCGAACGACTGCAGCGGGCCAAGGTTGTGACGGAAAGTGTTCCCCAACCGTTTACCTAGCGTTCATCTTGGATCTCCGGTGCTGTTACCTGCGTTCTCTAGCGTCGCTCCCATGACGAGAAACGGCTTTCGGCCTGGCTCCCGAGGACACCGGTCAACCTCACGATATACCGCCTATCGTGGACTTGCCTTTGGCATCGGCCTGTCTGTCATGGTCGGAGCATGCGCTCCCGGCCCAGCAACCGAGGCCTCAGAACCCAACGGCTCAGAGCTGAACATGGAGTCTGGTGGGGTTGCCTGTGGGAGCGGCTCGATTTCGGTCTCCGGGTCCTCGACCGTCGAGCCGGTGACCACCCGGGCGGCGGAACTGTTCGAGCAAGTTTGTGGCGACACCACCATCACCGTGGACGGTCCGGGTACCGGGGATGGGTTCAAGCTGTTTTGCGCTGGTGAGACCGACATCTCCGATGCCTCTCGCCAGATTAAGGAGAGTGAGGAGGCAGCATGTGAGAGTGCCGGAATCTCCTTCACCGAGATCAAGGTGGCCTTCGACGGCATTGCCGTGGTGACCCACCCTCAGAACGATGTGCCGTGCCTGAACTTTAGTGATCTCTATGCCCTGTTGGGTGGTGAGTCTGAGGGGTTCACGAACTGGAAGGATGCCGCTCCGATTGCGGTTGAACTCGGCTCCGATACGGCCTTGGTAGACGGTGAGTTGACAATCGCGGCCCCGGGAACCGAGTCGGGAACCTACGACAGTTTCATCGAGATCGTTTTGGAAAAGACGGCGCGGATGAGACAAGGCGAAGGTGGCGCACAGCTGATTCGGACCGATTTTTCCGGAAACGCCGATGACAACGTGATCATCGAAGGTGTCGCGGGGAGCGACACCTCGATCGGATGGGTTGGGTTTGCCTTTGCTGAAGCCAATGCCGAGGTGGTACGAGAGATTCCGATTGCCAAGGAGCCGGGTGGCGAGTGTGTGAGCCCAACAGCCGAGACCATTGCTGATGGCAGCTACCCAGTAAGTCGCTCGCTCTATATTTACCTCAACAACGACAAGCTGGATACCAACCCCGCCCTCGGACCCTTTGTTGAGTACTACCTCAACGATGCTTATATCGAGGCCGTCACCCAGGCCTTTGGCACTAGTGGTTATGTGGTGTTGCCCGACGATCAGCTGGCTACGTCCCGCTCGCTTGTACCTTGAACGTCTCCTCCGGGACCCTCCTGGGCAACCCCAGACGTCATAGTCGTGAGGCCCGTGTTCGCCGACTGGTGGCGGGGGCTGCTGCACTCTCACTGGTCTTTAGCGGAGCAATCATTGGTTCTCTGGTCTGGAAGGCCTGCTCGTTCTTCCTTGACATCATGGATCCGCCAGCCGACTCTTTGGAGGCTGCCGGCGGCAGCCTAGGGTGGTCCAACCTGTGGGCAGACAAGTGGGCACCGCGGTTCATGGTTTTCGATCTGAAAACTTTGCTCGTTGGAACCCTCATGGTCACCGCTGTCGCCATGGTGGTTGCGGTACCGCTTGGGTTGGGTGCTGCCGTCTACCTATCCGAGTACGCCCGCCCCAAGGTGAGGAGTGTGCTGAAACCGATTCTGGAAGTGCTGGCCGGGATTCCTTCAGTGGTTCTCGGTTTCTTCGCCTTGCGATGGATCGGCCCAAACATTGTTGATCGAGCCTTCAACTCCGGAACTCAGAGTTTGCTGGCTGCTGGTCTTGGGGTTGGTCTGCTCACCATTCCCCTGGTGGCTTCGGTCTCCGAAGACGCCATGGGTTCGGTCCCAAACTCCTTGCGCGAGGCCGCTAGCGGGCTTGGGGCCCGAAAGGTCACCACGACCGTGTCGATCGTGATTCCGGCCTCGATCTCGGGGCTGGTCGCCGCCTTCATCATCGCGGCATCGCGTGCCATTGGCGAGACGATGGTGGTTTTCTTGGCCGCTGGTGGGTCAGGGAATAGTGCCAACTTCACGCTGAACCCGCTGGACAAGGGAGCGACCATGACAGCGGCCATGGCATCCCAGGCCTCAGGTACGGACGCGACCATCATCGACACTGCGTTCAACTCACTCTTCTTTGTTGGGGCTGTCCTCTTTGGCATAACGCTTTCGCTCAATCTGGTTGCCAACCGGCTGGTGCGCTCAGTTCGGACGAAGTACTGAGCGACTGGAGGCCGGACGTGCACCTACAAGGATCATCTCGCGATTATCGAAGTCCAATCTTCCGCGTCGTTGTGGTGAGCTCGCTCCTGTTCTCCCTGCTTGTTTTGGGAGTGCTGGTCGTTGACGTGGCCATGGGAGGGCTACCGGTTCTCGGTGACCGTATCGGGTCGTTCCTGGCTAACCCGAGCCGCAGCCGACCAGATGAGGCCGGGGTCTTTCAGGGGCTCCGAGGAACATTCTGGATTGGAGTTTTCGTCGTTCTGTTGACTTTTCCCCTCGGGATTGCTGCGGCCATCTATCTGGAGGAGTACGCCGGGGACAATCGTTTCAGCCGAATGATCGATGTCAGCATTCGGAACCTTGCTGGTGTGCCATCGGTGGTCTACGGAATCCTCGGACTAACCGTGTTCGTTGGCCTTTTGAATGGGCCCTTCGGCGAAGAAGACAGCTTCGGAAAGACCACCTTGGCCGGTGGTCTGACTCTGGCCATTCTGTCGCTTCCTGTGGTCATGATCACTTCAGCGGAAGCCATTCGGGCGGTTCCCCAACCGCTCCGAGAAGCTGGCTATGGCGTGGGAGCGACAAAGTGGGAAGTTGTCCGCCACCATGTCCTTCCCTATGCGGCTCCCGGGATCTTGACTGGGACGCTGCTGTCTTTGGGCCGGGCGCTTGGTGAGGCCGCCCCTCTCATTCTCGTGGGAGCAGTCCGAGGCAAACTTGGATCCCGAGCGGGGTTCTTCGATCTCAGCCAACTTGGTGAGAAGTTTACCGCGATGCAGATTGTGATCACCGAGTATGCGTCGAAGCCAGGCGAGGATTGGGTGGCCGTAACCTCGGCTGCAATCGTGGTACTGCTCATGGTTGTCCTGTCGTTCAACGCGGTGGCTGTGGTGCTTCGAAACCGCTTCGAAGCAAAAAGAGAAGGCCGAGGGCGAGGCAAGTGATGGACATGAACGCGGAGGGCACAGGGGCGGCGGAGGGCACAGGGGCGGCGGAAATCTTGGATGAGTCTGCGTCGGACCAAACCAGCGGGGCAAACCCGGATGGTGAAAGGTGTCCGACCCTGGCCATCGATGTTCGTGATGTCGCGGTCTACTATGGCTCCTTCAGAGCAATCCGCCAGGTGAGTATGCCGGTTAGAGCTGAGGAGATCACGGCCATGATCGGCCCATCTGGCTGTGGAAAGTCGACTCTCCTGCGTTCGATGAATCGCATGAATGATCTGATTGATGGCGCCCGAATTGAGGGTTCGATTCGCTACCACGGCATTGATATCTATGGACCCGATGTCGATCCCGTAGAGGTCCGCAGGCATATCGGGATGGTCTTTCAGAAGCCGAACCCCTTTCCAAAGTCCATCTATGACAACATCACCTTTGGACCTAAGATCGCAGGAGTCTCAAAGAAGGACTTCGACGATGTCGTTGAGAGGGCCCTGCGATCTGCCGCTTTGTGGGATGAGGTGAAGGGAAGGTTGCACAGCTCCGCCCTTGGCCTTTCCGGCGGTCAGCAGCAGCGCCTCTGTATTGCTCGTGCCATCGCCACTGAGCCAGACGTTCTGTTGATGGACGAACCGTGTTCGGCTCTCGACCCGATCGCAACCGGAAAGATCGAAGACCTGATGAGGGAACTCAAGAGTGACTACACCATTGTCATCGTGACCCACAACATGCAACAAGCGGCCAGGGTGTCGGATCGATGCGCATTCTTTACTACCGAGACTGCGGGTGAGGACGATCGCCGAACTGGGGTCCTGGTTGAGTACAACACGACAGAAACAATCTTTGGCAATCCTGCCGATGAGCGAACGGAAAGTTATGTGACGGGAAGGTTTGGGTGATGACGGATCTAGTTGAACTCCGAACCGAACTGATCAAGCTCGGAGCGATGGTCTGTGAGACGATTCCCCGGGGAACGGAGGTCCTGCTCAGCGGAGAACTCGGAGAAGTCCAGAACCTCATTGACAACGATGACGAGATCGACCGCCTCTCAATCGAAATCGAGGAGCACTGCCACTCCTACATGGTGCTCCAGTCGCCAAAGGCGGGGGAGCTTCGCTTGTTGGTAACAGCCACCAAGCTTGTGGCCGAGCTTGAACGGTCTGCGGACCTGATGGTTAACGTTTGCAAGGCGGCCAGGCGAATGTACGGCTCGCCAATGAGTCCGAAGGTTCGAGGAGTTGTGGCCGAAATGGCCAAGGAAGCCGGGCGGCTTCTGCGTTTGTCTATCGACGCCTTTGCTGATGCCGATGATGCGTTGGCTCTCGCTCTAGATGACATCGATGATGAGCTTGATCAGCTCAACCGGGATATGGTGGCCGCCATCTTTGAGGCCCACAGCGAGGGCTTGATCGACCTGCAGGCCGCAGTCCAGTTGGCGCTAATCGCTCGCTACTACGAACGAATTGGCGATCACGCAGTCAATATCGGCCAGCGAGTCAACTATATGGTCACCGGCTGGCTGCCCGAACACGCTGGAGCGCTGCGTGCCGCTCAGGCCGCCGCTCTTGTCGAGCGGCCGACAATCGAAGTAGATGAGCCCGAGGCTGGGAACACCAGGCTCATGCGGGCTATGAAAGCCGTTCCCCTGGGGATTGTCATTGGTGATGCCAATGGTGGAGTTGTCTTTGAGAACGACTTCATGGTGGAGTTTGCCAGCGGCCGTCACGGCGACGCCTTGGTGCAGTCCGCCATCCAAGAACTATTGCGTGTTGCCCAGGCTGGTCAATCTGGCCAGCGGGATGTCGACATTTATGGCCCGCCCCGTCGCTTTCTGGAGTTGTGGAGCATTCCAGTGCTTGCCGATGGTGAGGTCAGCGAGACTCTGGTCATTGTTGAGGACGTGACCGAGAACCGACGGATCGAAGACATCCGTCGCGACTTTGTCGCCAATGTCAGCCACGAACTCAAGACCCCGGTGGGAGCGATCGGCCTTCTGGCCGAGACCCTCAACGAGTCTGATGACCCTGCGGTTATCGATCGCCTATCAAAGCGTCTGCAGGACGAGGTCTTCCGGCTTGGCAATACGATCGATGACCTTCTGACCCTCTCACAGATCGAGTCGGGCGATAGCTTTCAGCCGGACAGGGTTGAGGTCATGCCAATGGTTGCTTCCGCCATTGAGAGGGTGGCCGCCCTGGCCGAATCACGTCAGGTTTCGATCGAGGTCGAAAGCGGTGTGGGGGATGGAGCCGGTTTGTATCTCCGTGGGGACCGGGCGCTGCTGAAGTCGGCGGTGGGAAACCTGGTTGATAACGCAGTGAAGTATTCCGAGATCGGGGGTCAGGTTGAGGTTTCCGTCGACCTACGAGACGGTTTGTTGACAATCTCGGTGAGTGACTCGGGCATTGGCATTCCCGAGATTGATCGCGAGCGAATCTTTGAGCGGTTCTACCGGGTTGACCAGGCCAGGAGCAGAGAAACCGGTGGCACTGGACTTGGGCTATCCATCGTTCGTCATGTGATGCTCGGCCACAATGGAGAGGTGTCCGTTCAGTCCCAGGAGGGTCAGGGGTCGACCTTGACCCTCACCTTTCCCCCATCGGTTTTGGTTGACCAAGCCGAACATGACCAAGCCGAGGACGTCTAGAGCGTGAATCGTCAACGGATTCTCATTGTGGAGGATGAAGAGGCGTTCGTCGACGCACTCAGTGTTGGTCTGGGAGCCGAGGGATTTGAGGTCATTGTCGCCAGGGACGGAGCTGAGGCCTTGATCCAGTTTGAATCGAGCAAGCCGGACCTCGTGTTGCTCGACCTTATGTTGCCAAGAATCTCTGGCCTCGAAGTTTGTCGACAGATCCGCCGAACCTCCCAGGTTCCCATCATCATGGTTACAGCAAAATCCGGTGAGATTGACACGGTGGTCGGCCTCGAGATCGGAGCAGACGATTATATTTCCAAGCCCTACCGGATGCGGGAGTTGGTGGCCAGGATGCGAGCCGTACTGCGACGCTCGCCTGAACAGAACGAGCATCAAAGGAAAGGATTGATTGGCTCGGACAACCCGGTCGAGTCTCACCGGGCCATAGAAGTTGGTGACGTTCGACTCGATCCCGATCGTCACGAAGTAACCGTGGGGGGCGAGCCGGTTAGGCTCACCCTCAAGGAGTTTGAGTTGTTGGAAATCCTACTCAACAACGCCGGTCGGGTGGTTCGGAGGGAAACCATTATTGATCGGGTTTGGGGGTATGACTATGTAGGGGATACCAAGACTCTCGATGTCCACATCAAGAGGCTTCGCTCAAAGATCGAACCGACACCGTCCAGACCTCGCTATATCGTCACGATACGGGGTCTTGGCTACAAGTTTGAGCACGAGGTTTGAGCACGAGGTTTGAGCACGAGATTGCATAGCTGAAGTATGGAGTTGAGCGTGGTCGGCAAGATCGGGCCAAGGAATCTACAATAACGAAGTGGCAGTGAGGGACACGACGAACCGGGCAGGGAGGACGAAACCTCCAACCGAACGCGAATCCCGGGGGGTCGAAGCCTTCATCGTCAGCCCATTTGCCCGGCTTGCTCGCGCCCACGCCTGTTCGGCTGCCGGGGACGCCCTCTTCACCATCGCCCTCGCCGACTCCCTGTTCTTCAATATCAATCCGAATGATGCTCGCTGGCAGGTGTCGCTGTACCTCCTTCTGACAGTGGCCCCCTTCGCCTTTGTCGCCCCCTGGCTTGGCCCAGCCATGGACCGGCTGCAGGGTGGGCATCGCTACATGCTCATTGGGTCAGCTGCGGTTCGGGCCATCCTGGCCCTTTCGGTCGCCCGCTATATCGGATCATTTGTACTGTTCCCCCTGGCCTTTTCCATGCTGGTCATGAGTAAGGGTCATCATGTGGCTAAAAGCGCTTTGGTGCCGGGAATCGTGAAGACCGAAGAGGGGTTGGTAAAGGCCAATTCCAGGCTGTCGATTATCTCCGCCCTTTCTGCCGCGGCGATTTCTATTCCTGGGGTGCTCCTGCTTCGCTACGGTGGAGCGAGTTGGGTAATGATTCTGGCTGCGGTGGTCTTCTCCCTTGGTGCTGGCCTCGGGTTTAGGATTCCGGCAACCAAGGTGGCTTCTCATGCGGCCGGGCGAGAGGAGAGAGCAGAACTCCGAGGCTCGGGCATCATCCTGGCTGCTAGCGCGATGGGCTATGTGCGAGGCGTCGTTGGCTTCCTTACGATGCTGTTGGCTTTTGAGTTGCGAGGTGGTATCGACCCTGGGCCAGAGGGAGTTGGGGTTGAGGCTGGCCATCGGATTCGAGAGGCATTGGGACAGCTTCGTCTAAATCTCGAGACTGGTGGAGCGCCTAAGTGGCACTATGTCGTGGTTCTGATCACGTTGGGTATTGGTGGTCTTGTTGGGGCGGTTGCTTCGCCTCGCTTGCGCAAGTCGATTCGAGAAGAGCGCATCCTGGCTGGTGTGTTGGGCGGGGTCGCCTTCTTTAACGTTCTTGCCGCCCTGGCCGGCGGCGTGGTGGGGGCCATGTTGGCTTCGTTTTCGGTGGCAGTTGCTGGTCAGGCCGGTAAACAGTCTTTCGATGCCATCGTGCAACGAGATGCGCCAAAAGCCAATCTTGGTCGATCTTTTAGCCGGTTCGAAAGCCGGTTTCAGTTGGTCTGGGTGTTTGGGGCTTTGATACCGGTTGTTGTGCGCCTGCCTTCTCAAATTGGGTTCAGTCTGATTGCGGTGGCCTCAGCTTTTGCTGCCGTTAGTTACTGGTTGGGCCGAGACCCGGCGCCAAGTACGGCGAAACCAAAGGAGGGCCTCCGTTCGTTGGTGAAGTCGGTCAGTGATCGCAAAAGCCCCAACACAAGCGCAGACGATGGTCCTGATACGCAGGTAGGGGTCGACCCTGATGAGGACGGGACCTCCATCGTCGGTACCGCGCAGCGGGCCCCGGACCCGGTGGTGGCCGATTTGCTCGCGTTGCCTAGCGATCCCAGACGAAGCATCTTTGATGAGGTTCCCGACGCGACGATTGAACTTGGTGCTGACCCGGAGCCGACTCGGGAGTATGTGTTGCCGCCGGGCCTACCGCCAGCTTCGCCTCCGGTAAAACCGCAATAGGTTCGGTCCCGGTCTAGTCGTCGAGATCGGAAAGCCC